>JBMOJU010000508.1:0-3047 GCA_049315625.1 Paracraurococcus sp. | reverse complement strand
CAGGGCGAGTGCGGCGCCGCGGGAGAAGGTATGGCGAAGCATCGGTCCGTCTCCGGTCGGTTTCATCGTGCGGTGCAGCATGTCAGGGGCAAAGCGGCGTCGACTGCGCGACGGCGCACATTGCCGTGCCGGCCGGACGGGGCGCGGCCGCGGCGGGGTGCCCGGTCATGGCGCGGCGCCCCGCAGCGCGGCGAAGGCCGGGCCGGCATGGCCGACAGGGGTAGGCGGCGACGCCGCCAGCAGGCGCCGCGCCAACGGCCGCATGACGATCGGCAGCAGGTAGAAGGGGAACACCATCATCGTCACGAACAGCATGCCGTCGGCATCGAGCAGCGGCGCGAGCGCCGTCCAGGCGACGGAGATGTTCCGCGTGCCCCCGGCATAGGTCGCCGCGAGGCAGCAGCGCAGCCCGAACGGCGCCGTCAGGAACCCGGCGGCCGCCATGCCGCAGAGCGTGACGAGGCACGCCAGCCCGGCCATCCAGGCGGCATCCAGCGGCGCATCGACCAGCATGTGCATGCCCGGACCGCGCGCCGCGGCCACCATCGACAGGGCGAGGATGACGATGCCACGGCACTCCAGCCGCCACACGGCAACCGGGGCCGCCGCGAACCGGCGGGCGGCGAAGGCCAGCAGCGCGGGCAGGAGCGCCACCACCAGGACGCGCCAGATCAGCCCCTCGGCTGACAATCCCGGCCCCGCCGCGGTGAACAGCGCCGCCACCGCGGGCAGGACCAGCGGGGCCAGCAGCACGGTGGCCAGCGCCGCCAGCGTCGCGGCACGGTCCGGCAGCCCGAGGATCGCCGCCAGCGGGCCGGCCGCCTGGGCGATCGGGGCGGCGGCGAGCACGAGCATCACCAAGCGCAATTCGGGCGAGACCGGGAGCAGCAGCGTGCAGCCGAAGGCCAGGGCCGGCGCCAGCAGCGAGGCGCCTACCGCCAGGTACAGCGTGGGGCCGAGATCCGCGCGGTCGAGCCGCCCCGGCGACATCGCCAGCACGCCGCAGCCGACGATGAGGAACGCCCAGACCCCGATCCCCTGCATCGCCAGTTCGCCGAACCAGGGCCAGGCGGTGGCGACGGCCAGGAAGGCGAGCGGCAGCCAGGTCCCCTGCGCCGCAATGCTGGAAAGCCGCATGCTGCTTCATCCCCCGATCAGGTTCGGATCCGCGACGCGCCGGCGCCTTACCACGCCATCGCCAGGTTGAGCCGGGTGCCATCCGGCCCGATGCGGCCGCGCAGGTGGCGCAGCCCATGCCGGGCGGCGAACGCCGCCAGCGGCTGCCGGCCGCGCGCCAGCACGTCCGGCGGCGCGCCCGGGTAGCTGAGCCGGGCCTTCAGGCCGAACTCGTCGAAGCGCAGCCGGACGGCGACCGGGGTCGGGCCGCTGCCGGCCGGCAGCTCGGCCAGCAGTGCGGCGACCGCCGGCCGCGCCTGCGGCGGCAGGTCGGCATCCGCCGGCCAGGCGGCGTCGAGCGCGCCGGGCCGGCCTGGCTCGGCCACCGCGAACCGCACCTCCCGCGCGCTGCGGATGCGCAGCACCAGGTTGGCCAGCAACGCCACCGTACTGCCCAGCACGAAGGGCGAGGTGAGGATCGGCCCCAATGCCGGCGGCAGCGTCTCACGCAGGCCGCCGAGCCCCTGCGCCGCCAGCGCAGCGAAGACGCCGAGCCCGACGACCACGCTGCGGCGCGTGTCGAGCTTGGCCTCCACCGCCATCTGCATGCCGTTCACCAGCACCAGGCTGCCGGCGAAAAGCAGCATGCCTGCCAGTATCGGTTGCGGCAGCCGCGCCACCACGAGCGCGAACGACGGCAAAAGCGCCAATACCACGCAGAATGCGCCCATCGCCCAGGCGATTCGTCGGCTGGCGATGCCGCTGGCGCTGATGATGGAGACGGTCGAGCTTGCTGGCGACAACCCTAGGGTGCCAAGCAGGCCCGCAACGATACTGGCGAGGCCGTCGCCGCGGATCCCGCGTGCCATGATCGTCCCGGCATCACCGGGGATGCCGGGCCCGGCAGAACGCCGCGCCAATATCACCAGGGCGGCAGCCTTGATCGCCGCCGCCGTGGCCGCGATCGCAAAGACCGGAACAAGCGAGATGTCGAATTGCAGGCCGAGATGCCCTGTTGTCGGCAATCCGAGCAGTGGTGCGGCAGCGATGACAGCGCGGTCCGCCTCCGTCACGACGCCGGTCAGCAGAGCCACGGCATAGCCGACGACAAGGCCGATCAGCACGGCATACCGAGCCGCCGAACCACGCCCCCAGACTGCCAAAGTGCTGACGCAGGTGAACGTCGCCAGCGCAACCATCCATTGCCCCGCATCGCCCGAAAGTACCATCGAGACGAGGCTTCGGGAGGCGATCTCGCCGATGCCGAGACCGACAAGCAGGATGACCAGGCCGCAGACTTCCGGCGGAAAAGCCGGGCGGATGCGCCGAAACATGAACGACAGGACCAGTTCGAACCCGCCGGCGAAAACCGCCATGCCGAATACCAGGGGCAAGCCGCCGACCTGGACCGCGACCAGGCTCGGGCCGATATAGATGGCATTGGCATTCGTCGGACACAGGAAGCCGCAGCCGGCTCCGCGAATCCCCTGCAGGATGGTCGCGATACCCATGGCCAGGAAGGACAGCGCGACCACCGAGGCCGCTGTTTCGGCCGGCACCTGCGCCGCACGCAGCACGATCACCGGATAGACCACGTAGGCCCCGGCGAGGCTCAGGTATTGCATCGACACCATGAGCGTGGTGCCGATCGGCATGGGATCGTCGGCACCGTATCTCATGCCGGCGTGCCACCTTCGGCGATGGCGGCATGGATGCGGCCGACCCGGCGCCTGGGCGTCCCGCTCAGTCCTGTGCCTACCGGCAGGCCGCCCCATTCCGACCGAGTGCGTTCTGCGGCATTGGTCTGGTGTCGTCCGGGCCGCGCGGCATTCGTGGCGGCAGCCTCCATCGCCGGAACCTCGGGACGGAGCGGCTGGACCGCTTCACCGGTGTTCCAGATAGGTCGCGGATCCACGCCGAAGATGCATTTC
>JBMOJU010000119.1:0-13689 GCA_049315625.1 Paracraurococcus sp. | reverse complement strand
CGCGTCGGTGATCGCCGCGGCGATGGCGGCGATGGTCGGCGCCATGGTGGCCTCGCCGGCGCCGAGGAAGGGCTGGTCCGGCCGGGCGATCAGGTCCACCGCCACCTTCGGCACCTCGGAGAAGCGGAGGATCGGGAATTCGTCCCAGGAATCGCTGACCACGCGGCGGCGGTCGAAGCGCACCTCCTCGAGCAGCGCGACGCTGGTGCCGTGGATGGCGCCGCCCTCGAACTGGTTCACCACGCCGTCGGGGTTCACCACCTCCCCCACATCGCCGGCGATCCACAGGCGCCGGCAGAGGATGCGCTCGCGCGCCTCGACCTCCGCCACCACCGCCGCCCAGGCGCCGGTGTTCTTGTAGCGGGCGAAGGCCAGCCCCAGGCCCCAGCCTTCCCGCTTCGGCCGTTCGCGCCAGTTGGACATCGCCGCGACGCGGGCCAGCACGGCGACGGCGCGCGGATCGTCCAGGTGGCGGAAGCGGTATTCCAGCGGGTCGCTGCCGGACAACGCGGCGGCCTCGTCCATCAGGCTCTCGATCGCCCAGACATTGACCGTGGCGCCGAGGCCGCGCAGCGCGGAGGTGCGCACCGGCATCTCCAGCAGCCGCGTCGTCTCCACCTGCGTCGCCGGGAAGCGGTAGAGCGGCACGCCGTTGCGCGGGGCGCCGCCGCCCGAGGCGAGCGGTGGGTTGATGCTGGGCTTCACCGGGAAGGAATCGGCCAGCATCGAGGCGGCGAGCAGCGTCGGCACCGGGTCGCGCCCGGGCCGCGAGGAATGGCCGTTGCTGATGATGTGGCTGCGCCAGGCGGCGATGCTGCCGGCAGCGTCGAGGTCGGCCTCGACCTCCACCAGCATCGCCGGGGAGAAGGGCGACCAGCCGAGCTCCTCCGCCCGCGACCACAGCATGCGCACCGGCACGCCGGGGACCGCGCGCGCCGCCAGCACCGCATCCAGCGCCACGTCGTCGGCGCCGTTGTGGCCGTAGCAGCCGGCGCCCTCGCGGTGGTGCACGACGACTTTTTCGGGTGCGCAGCGCAGCGTCTTGGCGAGGTCGGCGCGGAGGTTGTAGGGGCCCTGGGTATGGGTCCAGACGGTGACGACATCCGCGTCCCAGCGCGCCACCGCGCAGGACGGGCCGATCGAGGCATGCGCGAGGTAGGGACGCAGGTAGTCGCGCTTCAGCGTCCGCGCGGCGGGCGTCGCCTCGCCATGCCGCGCCACCTCCGTGCGCTCGCCGCGCGTCGCCGCCTCGCGCAGCCAGTCCGCCAGTAGCGCCTGTTCGGGCAACGTGTCCGCGGCGTCCCAGGTGGCGCGGGCGGCGAGTCGCGCCGCCGCCGCCTCGGCATCCCATTCGGTGGCGGCGAGCACGGCGAGGAAGCTGCCGTCGCGCACCACCTGCGCATCGCCCGGCAAGGCGCCATCACGCAGCGCCGTCAGCACCGCGCGGCGCGCCGGTGGCCGGACCATGCGGGCATGCAGCATCCCGGGCAGGCGCAGGTCGTGCACGTAGCGGGCGGCGCCGAAGACCTTGTCCGGCAGGTCGATCCGGGCGACGGAGGTGCCGGCGATGCGGCGCGCGGCGGCGGGCTTGGGCCTTGCCTGCGGGTCGGCCTCGGTCTCCAGCAGCGCCTGGTCGGCGAGTTCCCAATAGCTGCCGATCGGGCCGGCCGGGCCATGGAAGATGCCGTCCGCGACGGTGATGGCCTCGGGCGAGACGCCGGTGCGCTGGGCGACCACCTGGGTGAAGATGGCGCGCGCCGCGGCACAGGCATGGCGCAGCGCGCCGCCGCTGTCCTGGGTGGAAAGGCTGCCGCTGGTCACCGCCTCATCCGGGCTGCCGGGGGTGGAGGCCGCCTGCGCGGTGATGCGGGCGAAGGCGACGTCGAGCTCATCGGCGGCGATCTGGCTGAGCGTCGTCAGGATGCCCTGGCCGAGCTCCACCTTGCCCGGCGTGATGGTGACGCGGCCATCGGCGTGGAAGGATAGCCACTGCGACAGCCGGCGGTTGGTATGCAGGCTGCCGGGCAAACGCGGCTTGCCGTCCTCGACGCGAAGCGCCGCTCCGAAGCCGCTCATGCCCTGAGTTCCTTCGCCGCGCGCTGCACCGCGCGGACGATCCGGTTGTGGCTGCCGCAGCGGCAGAGATGCGGGTCGAGCGCGGCGCGGATCACGGCCTCCGCCGGGTCGGGGTCCTTGGCCAGCAGCGCCGCGGCGGAGACCAGGATGCCGGCGAGGCAATAGCCGCATTGCCCGGCCTGCTCGGCGAGGAACGCCGCCTGCAACGGATGCGGCGCATCGGGCGTGCCCAGCCCCTCCACCGTCACCACCGCCCGGCCGGCGCAGGCCGCGGCCGCGAGGGTGCAGGCATAGGCCGGCACGCCATCCAGCAGCACCATGCAGGATCCGCATTGTTCGTTGCCGCAGCCGAAGCGCGGGCCGGACAGGCCGGCCGGGCCGCGCAGCGCATGCAGCAGGGAGGCATCGGGCGGCACGTCCAGCGCGACCGGCGCGCCGTTCAGGGTGATCTCGACCATGCGTGTCCCCTCATTCGGCGCGGAGATTGGCCCTGCGGACCAGGATCGCCAAGCTCTCGATCTCCTGCCGCAGATAGGATTCGTATTCCGGCATGGTCATCACCAGCGGCTGCGCACCCATGCGCCGCATCGCCGCCTGGCCGGTCTCGGAAGCCATGATGCGGGTGATCTCGGCGTGCAGCCGCTGGACGATCGGCCGCGGGGTCGCGGCCGGCATCATCAGGCCGATCCAGACCGGATAGGCGAAGCCGGGCAGCGTCTCGGCCACCGCCGGCAGGTCGGGCAGCGCCGGGTCGCGCTGCAAAGCGGTCGTCGCCAGGGCGCGCACCCGGCCGGCCTCGATCTGCGGCGTCATGGTCGGGATGCCGTCGAACATGATCGGCACCTGGCCACCGATCACCGCGGTGCGCGCCTCGTTCGAGCCGCGGAAGGCGACGCCGACCATGTCCACGCCGGCCATCAGCTTCAGCATCTCCCCGGCCAGGTGGTAGGGCGTGCCGGGGCCGCTATGCGCGTAGTTCCATAGGCCCGGCTCGCGCTTCAGCAGCGCGAGGAATTCCGGCAGCGTGGCGGCGGGGACGGAGGGGTGGACGACGAGCACGTTGTTGGCGGTGCTGATCGGCGCCACCACCGTCAGGTCGCGCATCAGCACGTAGCCGCGGGACGGCTGCAACGTCTCGTGCACCGCGGCGGTATTGCCCAGCGCCACCAACGTGGTGCCATCCGGCGCCGATTTCGCCGCGATGTCGGTGCCGATGACGCCGCCGGCGCCGGGCTTGTTCTCGATCACCACCGGCACGCCCAGCGCCTGGCTCAGCGGCTCGGCGATGAAGCGCGCGGCGACGTCGGCGGCGCCGCCGAGGCCGAAGGGGACGATGATGCGGATCGGGCGGCTGGGCCAGGGCGTTTGCGCCAGCGCCGGGAGGGGAAGCGCGGCGAGCAGGCCGAGCGTGGCGCGGCGGTGGAGTGGCATGGCTGGTATTCCCCCGGGGTGCACCCCCACCCGACCCTCCCGCGCGCGGCGGGGGAGGGCAAGATGGGGCTAGCCGGCTTCGATCCGCACCATGCGGATCCATTCCCGCTGGCGTTCGATGTCGCGGCGCAGGAACGCGTCGAAGGCGTCGACGCTCATCGGCATGGGCTCCGCCCCGCCGCGCGCCATGGCCTGCCGCGCCGCGCCGGCGTCGAGGATGCGGTTCACCTCGTCATGGACGCGGCGCACCACCGGCTCCGGCGTACCCGTTGGCGCCATCAGGCCGAGCCAGATCGCGGCCTCGTAGCCCGGCAGCGTCTCCGCCACCGTCGGCAGGTTCGGCAGCAGCGGGCTGCGCTGCACGCCGGTGGTCGCCAGCCCGGTGACGCGGCCGGCCTCGATCTGCTCCCGCATGGTCGGGATGGCGTCGAACATCATCGGCACCTGGCCGGCGATCAGCGCCGTCCGCGCCTCGTTCGAGCCGCGGAAGGGGATGTGGTTGAGCTGGATGCCGGCCAGGCTGGCGAAGACCTCGCCGGCGATGTGGTAGGGCGTGCCGGGGCCGGAGGAGGCGAAGTCGATGCTGCCCGGCGCCGCCCTCGCCCGGGCGATCAGCTCCGCCACGCTCCGCACGCCGAGCGAGGGATGCACCGCCAGCACGTGGACGGCCATGCTGATGGCGGCGACCGGGACGAAATCCCGCATCAGCGCGTAGGGCCGCCGCGGCAGCAGCGTCTCGTTCGCGGTGTGGGTGTTCGACATCAGCAGCAGGGTGTGGCCATCGGTCGCCTTGGCGACGGCTTCGGTGCCGATGACGGCGCCGGCGCCGGGCCGGTTCTCCACCACCACCGGCTGGCCGAGCGCCTGGGCCAGCGGCTCGGCCAGGAAGCGGGCGCCGACATCGGCCGAGCCGCCGAGGCCGAAGGGGACGATGATGCGGATCGGCCGGCTGGGCCAGGCGGGCTGCGCCGGGGCGAGCGCCGGCAGCGCCGGCAGGATGGCGGCAGCGAGAATCGCCCGGCGGCGCATGTGATGGGTTCCCGGCTTTGTTGGTGGGAAGAATGTCTGCGGCGCCCTTTCGCGCAAGGGGGGCGGGCGCGAAACACGTTCAGGTGACGGCACGGTCCCGCTTGCGGCCCGCGGCCCGCCCGGCCCCGCCGCGGCCCCTTCGTCGCCCGGGTGCAACCGATACTTTGAAAATATTGACCGGATGCAAGCAGTAAACGCATCCGGCCCGATCAGACCAAGTCATGCCCGCCGAATCGTTGCTGCCCGGCCGGCGCACCGAGGATTGCGCTTCGGCACGGATGACCCGGTGGGGCGGCACAATCGACTGCCGGATGTGTCAGGATTTCTCATTTTTTTACGCCCGGATCAATATTGACCGGGTGGTACCGGGCTGTTTCGCTTCCCGGTACCGGGCCGACGCGCCGCCTCGCGGTCGTCAGGCATTCCTCCGCGGGATGCCGGCCTGCCCCAAAGCCTCCCGCCCCAGGACGCAGCCCGCATGGAATTCCGCAGCATCGACGGCACCGGCAACAGCCTTGCCGACCCGCTCGCCAACGCCACCGGCACCGCCTTCATCCGGCTGGCCGAACCGGTCTACGCCGATGCCGAACGCGGGCTGGTCGAAGGCCCCAACCCGCGGGTGATCAGCAACGTGGTGGTCGGTGAGGGTGATGCCGACATCCCCAACCCGCAGGGTCTGTCGGGGATGATGTATGCCTGGGGCCAGTTCATCGACCACGACCTGAATCTGACCGCCGACGGCGGCACCGGCGCGCCGATCTTCATCACCATCCCGGAGGACGACCCGACCTTCCCCGGCGGCGGCTTCATCCCGATGACCCGCGCCGCGGCGGATGCCGACGGCCAGCCGATCAACGCGCTGACCGGCTGGCTCGATGCCTCCATGGTCTACGGCTCCTCGGCGGCGGTCGCGGCGCGGCTGCGCGCGGCGGATGGCCGCATGCTGACCTCGGCCGGCGACAACCTGCCGGTCGGGCCGGTCGACCCGAGCGGGGAGAACGACCCGGGCGCGGCGCAGCCCGGCCACCTCGCCGGCGACGGGCGGGCCGACGAGAACCCTTCGCTCACCGCGCTGCAGACGCTGTTCGTGCGCGAACACAATGTCCAGGTGGACCGGCTGCAGGCGGCCGACCCCTGCCTGGATGGGGAGACGCTGTACCAGATGGCGCGGGCGATCGTGACCGCCGAGATCGCCAACATCACCTACAGCGAGTTCCTGCCGCATCTGCTGGGCGAGTTCGCCCCCGGCCCGTGGCAGGGCTACGACCCCGCGGTCGATCCGCGCATGGCGGTGGAGTTCGCCGGCGCCGCCTACCGCTTCGGCCATTCCACCGTCTCGCCGGAGACCGAGAAGCTCGATGAGTTCGGCGAGTCGGCCGGCACCTCCGAACTGCGCGACGCCTTCTTCCAGTCACCCGAGCTGTTCGCCGCCGATGGCGGGGCGGGCGGCATGCTGCGGCACCTGGCGGCCGACCTGGCGCAGGCGATGGATGCGCGGCTGGTGCCGGATCTGCGGAATTTCCTGTTCGATCCGCCGGTCGGCATCGACCTCGCCGCCATCAACATCCAGCGCGGCCGCGACCTCGGCCTGCCGCATTTGAACGAGATGCGGGCGGCGCTGCACCTGGCGCCCTACCACGACTTCGCCGGAATCACCGAGGATGCCGGCACGGTGGCGGCGCTGCGGGAGGCCTTCGGCTCGGTCGACCTGGTCGACCTCTGGACCGGCGGCCTGTCCGAGACGGTGCTGCCCGGCGCCTTCGTCGGCGAGACCTTCGCGGTGATCATCGCCGACCAATTCACCCGGCTGCGCGACGGCGACCGGCTGTGGTGGGAGAACCAGGGATTCGATGCCGCGACGGAGCAGGCGATCCGCGACACCACGCTGAGCGACCTGATCCTGCGCAACACCGACACGCGGGTCCTGCAGCAGGATGTCTTCACCTTCTACGAACGCCGGATCGAAGGCACGGAGCCGACGGAGCCCGACCTGCCGCAATTGCTGATCCCGCCGGATACCGTGCTGCTGTAGGGGCGGCCGGCGCCGCCCCCGCCCCGCCTCAGACGATCCGCACCGACAGGTCCGGCAGCCCGGCGATCTTGCAGAGCAGCACGTCGCCCTTGACCACCGGCCCGACATTCTCCGGCGTGCCGGAATAGATGATGTCGCCGGCCTTCAGCTCGAAGGCGGCCGAGAGCTGGGCGATCTGCTCGGCGACCGACCAGATCATGTGCTCCAGCGTCGCGTTCTGCTTCACCGTGCCGTTGACGGCCAGCGAGATGGCCCCCTTGGTGAAATGCCCGACCTTGTCCACCGGATGGATCGGCCCGATCGGCGCGGAATTATCGAAGCTCTTGCCGATTTCCCAGGGCTTCTTCTGGTCGCCCATGAAGCGCTGCAGGTCGCGCCGGGTCATGTCGAGGCCGACGGCATAGCCGAAGACGTGATCCAGCGCCTTGTCCATCGGGATGTCCCGCCCGCCGGTCTTCAGCGCGGCGACCAGCTCGACCTCGTAGTGGTAGTTCTTCGTCAGCGACGGGTAGGCATGGTCGGCGACGCTGCCGGGTTCGACGAACTGGATCGCATCGGCCGGCTTCTGGAAGAAGAAGGGCGGCTCGCGGGTGGGGTCGGAGCCCATCTCCCGCGCATGTGCGGCGTAGTTGCGGCCGATGCAGTAGATGCGCCGCACCGGGAAGACGGCTTCGGTGCCGACGATCGGGATGGTGGTGGCCGGCACCGTGAAGATCGGCGTCGGCGCCGCATTGGCGGCGAGCGCCGGGCCGGCGGCCAGGGCGGCGCTGCCGGCGGCGGCGGTGCGGACCAGGCCGCGGCGGGTCGAGGTCATGGTGGTGGGCTCCCGGGCGTTTCTTGTGGGCCGGATCATGCCCATCCGCGGGCGGCAGGCAAGCGCCGTCAGGGCACCCAGTCGGGGCCCGGCATTTCCAGGTAGGCCTGGCGCAGCGCCGCGCTCCAGCCCTCCCGGATCGAGCGGAAATACGGGTCCTCCTCGGTCAGCCGCCGCCGCAGGGTCACCGCGAATTGGCCGGTCCGGTAGACCAGCAGGTCGATCGGCAGCCCGACCGTCAGGTTGGACCGCAGCGTGCTGTCCATGCTGATCAGCACCAGCTTCACCCCGTCCGCGATCGGCGTGTCGAAGCTCACCACCCGGTCGAGGATCGGCTTGCCGTATTTGTGCTCGCCGATCTGCAGGAAGGGGGTGTCGGTCGTCGCCTCGATGAAGTTGCCGGCGGCGTAGATCAGGAAAAGCCGCGGCGCTTCGCCGGCGATCTGGCCGCCGAGCATCAGCGAGATATCGAAGCCGATGCCCTGGGCGCTGAGCGCCGGGCCGTCCGCCGCGTAGACGTCGCGCACCGCCTGGCCGACGAGTTGCGCGGCGCGGAACAGGTTGGCGACGCTGCGCAGGGTGTGCCGCTGGCCGTCCTGCCAGACCCCCTCCTGCAGCCGGTTCCACACCGCCTGGGTGATGGCGAGGTTGCCGGCCGAGAGCATGGTCAGCACCCGCTCGCCCGGCACCTCCTCGACCTGCATTTTGGAGAAGACCGAGATGTTGTCGACGCCCGCATTGGTCCTGGTGTCGGAGAGGAGGACGATCCCCTGCCGCAGGTAGAGTCCGACGCAATAGGTCATCCGGCGCGCTCCCGCTCAGCCGCGCGGGTTATAGACCAGCCGGCCGGCGGGATCAGGGCTTGATGTAGAAGGCGTCGATCTCGGCGCCCAGATCGGCGGTGCGGGTGATCATCCCGGTCAGGAACTCGTGCAGCCCCTCCGCCAGGATGTCGTCGATCCGGCCGTAGCGGAGCTGGGCCTTCAGCAGCCCGGCCTGGCGATGGCATTCGCCGGTACGGCCGCCCTGGCCGACCGCGATCGCCTCCAGCGTATCCGCCACTGCCGCGTGGCAGGCCGCCAGGCTGCGCGGCAGCTCGGGGCGCAGGATCATCAGCTCGGCGATCCGCCGGGCGCTCAGGCGTTCCCGGTAGATCCACTGGTAGGAGCGCAGCGCGGAGACCGAGCGCAGCACCGCCTGCCACTGCACGTAGTCCACCGCGCCTTCCTCGCCGGGGGCGAAGAGCTCGTGCTTCACGTCCAGCAGCCGGGCGGTGTTGTCGGCGCGTTCCAGCATCGTGCCCAGGTGGACGAAGCGCCAGGGCTCGTTGCGCAGCATGGTGTCATGCGCCGCGCCGTTGAACAGGGTGACGCGTTCCTGCACCCAGCCGAGGAAGTTCGGCAGCTGCTCGCCCTCGGTCGCATCCGGCGAGAGCTTGCGCAGGTGGTTCCAGCTGTCGTTCAGCGCCTCCCACATGTCGACGGTCAGCGCGGTGCGCACCGCGCGGGCGTTGCGCCGCGCCGCATCGAAGCAGGACAGGATGCCGGAGGAATTGTCCGGGTCGAAGACCAGCCAATGCACCACGGAATCGGCGTTCGGCGTCTCGTACTTCTTGTAGAACCCCTCCTCGCCGCCGGAGGCGGTGAGCAGCGCGCGCCATTCGGCGACCTCGTTGCCCAGCCGGGCGGAGATCGCCGCCATGCGGGAGGCGACGCCGAGGCCGCGTGCGACATTGCCGGCGCGCTCGGTGTAGCGGGCGAGCCAGAAGAGGTTGTCGGCGGTGCGGCTGAGCATCAGGCGGAGGCCGTCTGCGATTGCGACTGGGATTGGGACTCGCCGCTGTCGGGCCCCTCATCCTCCAGGATCCAGGTGTCCTTGGTGCCGCCGCCCTGCGACGAGTTCACCACCAGCGAGCCTTCCTTCAGCGCGACGCGGGTCAGGCCGCCGGGGACGATCCGGATCTCCTTGCCCGAGAGCACGAAGGGGCGGAGGTCGACATGGCGCGGCGCGATCCCCTGTTCGACCACCGTGGGCACGGTGGACAGCGCCAGCGTCGGCTGGGCGATGTAGTCCGCCGGCCGCGCCAGGATGCGGGCGCGGAACTCCTCGCATTCGCTCTTGGTCGCGTGCGGGCCGATCAGCATGCCGTAGCCGCCGGAGCCCTTGGCCAGCTTCACCACCAGCTTGTCGATGTTGGACAGGACATACTTGCGGTCCTCGTCCCGCTCGCACAGGTAGGTGGGGACATTGGCCAGCAGCGGCTCCTCCCCCAGGTAGAAGCGCACCATCTCGGGCACGTAGGGGTAGATCGCCTTATCGTCGGCGATGCCGCCGCCCGGCGCATTGGCCAGCGCGACGTTGCCGGCGCGGTAGGCCTCCATCAGCCCGGGGACCCCGACCAGGCTGTCCTTGCGGAAGACGGTGGGGTCGAGGAATTCATCGTCGATCCGGCGGTAGATCACGTCCACCCGCTTCGCCCCGGCGGTGGTGCGCATGTAGACCACCTTGTCCTGGACAAAGAGGTCGGCGCCTTCCACCACCTCCACGCCCATCTCGTCGGCCAGGAAGCAGTGCTCGTAATAGGCGCTGTTGTAGGGGCCGGGGGTCAGGATCACCACCGTCGGGTGGGCGCCGGCGCGGGGCGGGGCGACCGCCTTCAGCGTCTCCAGCAATTCCTCGGGGTAGCTGCTGACCGGCAGGATCTTGTGCCGGGCGCAGAGCTTCGGGAACAGCCGCAGCATCGCCTCCCGGTTCTCCAGCATGTAGGAGACGCCCGACGGCGTGCGGCAGTTATCTTCCAGCACGTAGAACTCGTCCGGCCCGGTGCGCACCATGTCGATGCCGGAGATATGCGTGTAGACGCCGCCGGGCGGGACGATGCCGACCATCTCCTGCCGGTAGCCCTCATTCTCCAGCACCAGGGCGCTGGGGATCTTGCCGGCCCGCAGGATCTCCTGCTTGCCGTAGACATCGGCCAGGAAGGCGTTCAGCGCCTGCACCCGCTGGCGCAGCCCGACCGAGAGCCGGTCCCATTCGGACCGGGCGATGATGCGGGGGATGATGTCGAAGGGGATCAGCCGCTCCGGATCGCCGCCCTCCCCATAGACCGCGAAGGTGATGCCGATGCGGCGGAACAGCAGCTCCGCCTCATGGCGCTTGCGGTCGAGCTGCTCGCGCGGCGTCGCCCGCAGCCAGCGCGCGATCTCGGCATAGGCGGCGCGGACCCCGTCCTCGGCTCGCATCTCGTCGAATGCGGCAATCTTGGCTGGCGACACTCGGCTGCGGTCCCCTGTTGCATGGTCCGTGTCGGCAGAAAGCAGCACGGAGAGCGCCCCGACCGCAAGCCGGCCGGAGCAATGAATTGAGGCGAAGCAGGTCCTGCTGCCCATTACCTCGCCATCGCAGCACAGTCGTGCGGCATTTGCGTGGCGCCGGCCGGGCTGGGCAGCCGCCGCCGCCGGCCTATGCTGCGCACAAGACCGGGGTGGAGGGGATGGCATGACCGTGCCGCAGGGGGGATCGGGCGCCGAGGCCGTGGCGGCGGCGCTGCAGGCGGCCGGCGTGCCGCGGCTCTATGGCATGCCCGGGGGCGGCTCCAGCCTCGACCTGATCGAGGCCGCGGCCGCCCGGGGGATTCCCTTCATCCTGGCGCGGCAGGAGACCGCGGCCGTCATCATGGCGGCGACCGAGGCCGAATTGTCCGGCCGGCCGGGTGCGGTGGTGGTCACCCGCGGGCCGGGGGTCGGCAATGCGGCGAACGGCATGGCGCAGGCCTCGCTCGACCGCGCGCCGGTGCTGCTGCTGGCGGATGGTTTCACCGGGGCGGAGCGGGCCTTCGCCAACCACCAGTTCTTCGACCATGCCGGCATGCTGGCGCCGGTGACCAAGGCGGCGGCCAAGGCGGTGGAACCCGGCGGCGCGCCGGGCGCCATGGCGGCGACATTGCTGGAGACGGCGATGGCCGCGCCGCGCGGGCCGGTGCTGCTGGAAATCTCGGGCCAGGTGGCGCGCGGCCCGGCGGCTGCACTGCCGGTGACCGGCGCCGCGCCGGAAGCTGGCCCGCCGGCAGGGCCGGCGCTGGAGGCCGCCCGGCGGCTGCTGGCGGAGTCGCGCCGGCCGGTGCTGGTGGCGGGGCTGGAGGCCAACGACCCGGCCGCCTGTGCCGCGCTGCGGGCGCTGGCGGAGCGGCTCGGCTGCCCGGTGCTGGTGACCTACAAGGCCAAGGGGGTGCTGCCGGATCAGCACCCGCTGTTCGGCGGCGTCTTCACCGGCGGCGAGGCGGAGGCGCCGCTGCTGCGCGAGGCCGATCTGATCATCCTCGCCGGGGCCGACCCGGTGGAGTTCATCCCGCAGCCCTGGCGCTACGCGGCGCCGATCGTCGAGTTGGGCACCGCGCCGCGGCCGCTGCACTACCGGGCGCCGGCGGCGGCGCTGTACGGCGCGCTGGCCCCGGCGCTGGCGGCGCTGGCGGCGGGCGCCGGGCGCGGCGGCTGGGAGGCGGGGCCGATCGCCGCGCACCGCGCCGCCTGGCTGGCCGGCCTGGCCAATGCGCCGGGCGGCAACAACGGGCTGTCGCCGCACGCGGTGGTGGAGATCGCCCAGGCGGCCTGCCGCGCGGCGGGGCGGGACCCGCGCGTTTCGGTCGATGCCGGGGCGCATATGTTCCCCTGCACGACCTTCTGGCAGGCCGGGCAGCCGGGCGACCTGCTGATCTCGAACGGGCTGGCGACGATGGGCTTCGCCCTGCCGGCCGGGATCGCCGCGGCGCTGCACGACCCGGCGCGCGGCGCGCTGGCCTTCACCGGCGATGGTGGGCTGCTGATGGCGCTGGGCGAGCTGGCGACGGCGGTGGCGCTGGGGGTGAGGCTGACCGTGGTGGTGTTCAACGATGCGACGCTGTCGCTGATCGACATCAAGAAGGGCGGGCGGGAATTGCCGGGCGGCGCGCTGGGCTGGCCGATGGCGGATTTCGCCGCGACGATGCAGGCGCTGGGCGGGATCGGGCTGCGGGCGGCGGATGAGGCCGGCTATGCGGCGGCGCTGGCGGAGGCGCTGGCGGCGCCGGGGCCGGCGCTGGTGGATGTGCGGGTGGATCCGGGCAGCTACCCGGCGCAGATCAAGGCGCTGCGGGGGTAGCGGGGGGGTGAAACAAATCGAGGGGGATGGGGAGCCCCTCTGCGCTCACCAAAGGGTAAATGGGTGAAGGCTCAAAGGATTAAAAAAGGCTCCTTGCCAAGCGAAAACCGACATCGCCGTTGCGGATGCCCGGGGCGTACCAGTTGCGGGTGGCAGAGCGGCAATGCCTCCAATCGAGGTACCAGGACCCGCCGCGCAGGACGTGGTATTCAGATCGAGCCGGCATGAGCGCCCGTGAGTCGGTCGGGTTCATGGGATAGGTACCGAACGCGTCCTCGACCCATTCCCAGACATTGCCGTGCATGTCATGCAGCCCGAAGGCATTGCGCCGAAATCGTCCGACAGGGGCGGTATATGGATAATCGTCTATGCAACCGACCACGGTCCAGGACGGGTTGTATCGCTTCGCCGTGGCGTCCGGGACATTGCCGTGGTCGCAGAGTTCCGTCTCGTTATCGCCGAAGCCGAAACGGGTAGCAGGCTTTTTTGGATCGGACTGCGCGCGGGCCGCCCATTCCCACTCGGCTTCTGTCAACAGACGGAAGACCTCGCGGCCGGCTTTCCCATTCAGCCAGGCGACATAATCCTTGGCGTCGGTCCAGGAGACACAGACCACCGGATCGTCGTCTGACTGCACGTATCCGGCGAAGCCCGGGTTGCTCCAATTCCGCTCCGCCCGGCGTTGCCAGTCCGCGCTTTCCCAGTTCCAGCACCCGCCCATGTCGCGTTGCGGATTATCCTTGATGAAGGCGGTGAATTCGCGCCGGGTGACCTCGAACCGGCCGGCAGCGAAAGACGCCACCGTGACCTGCCGCTGAGGGCGCTCGTCGTCCCGGCTGTCCTTGTCGGTCTTCGGGCTGCCCATGGTGAAGGTGCCGCCGGGGATAACAACCATGGTGTCCGGGCAAACGGAGCAATCGCGCGGCAGGACCGTACCGGGGGGCGGCGCCGCCGCGGGCGTGGCGACGGTTGGGGTGATCGGCCCGCTGGGTACGGCAGGCGTGGCTGGTGTCGAGGAGGTTGCGGGCGCGGTCCCGGCCGGCTTGTCCGGGCCGCCGGGGGAAGGTGTCGCAGGAGCAAGCGTGGTCGGCGATGCCGCAGGCGGAGCTGTGGCCGGCGCGTTCGACCCCTTGGTGTCCGTTGGACCCGGCGCGGGTTTGGGCGACCACCG
>JBMOJU010000118.1:0-13707 GCA_049315625.1 Paracraurococcus sp. | reverse complement strand
GCGCATCTTCCAGCCGCCCGACAGCGCGCCGACATCGCCGTCCATCATCTCCTGGCTGAAGCTGAGCCCGGCCAGCACCTCCCGCGCCCGGCCCTCCAGCGCATAGCCGCCCAGCGCCTCGAACCGGCCCTGCACCTCGCCGAACCGCTCGATCAGGCTGTCGAGCTCGTCCATCCGGTCGGGGTCGGCCATGGCGGCTTCCAGCCCGGCCAGCTCGGCCGCGACGGTGCTGACATCACCGGCGCCGTCCATCACCTCGGCCACCGCGCTGCGGCCAGCCATCTCACCGACATCCTGGCTAAAGAAGCCGATGCTGACGCCGCGCTCGACCACCACCAGCCCCTCATCGGGCGGCTCGACGCCGGTGATCATGCGGAACAGCGTCGATTTGCCGGCGCCGTTCGGCCCGACCAGGCCGATCTTCTCGCCCTTCTGGAGTGCCGCCGAGGCCTCGATGAAGAGGAGTTGGTGGCCGTTCTGCTTGCTGATGTTGTCGAGACGGATCATGGGGTCCGGGAGCTTGGCGCGGTTGCGGCGCGCTTATGCCATGCGCCGCGCCGCAGCGAGAGGGGGCGCCGCGCACCGCTTGCGGGCCGTCCCCGCAACCGTTCTACTCGCCGCCAAGAATTCCGGAGGAACCCATGCCCCTGCGCCGCGCCCTGCTCGGGTTGCTGGCCACCGCGCCGCTGCTGCCACGGGCAGCCCGCGCCGCCTGGCCGGAGCGGCCGATGCGGGTCATCGTGCCCTTCGCCGCCGGCGGCAACACCGACGTCATGGCCCGCACCATTCTCGCCGCGATGGGCGAGACCCTGGGCCGGAGCTTCGTCGTCGAGAACCGCGCCGGCGGCGCCGGCAGCCTGGGCGCCGAGCTCGCCGCCCGCGCCGCGCCGGATGGCTATACGCTGCTCGCCGGCTCGGGCGGCTCGCTGACCGCCAACCCGGTGCTGCAGGCCAACCTGTCCTACGACCCGCTGCGCGACTTCGCTCCGGTCGGCCTGCTGGCCCGGGTGCCGAATGCGCTGGTCCTGGCGCCACGCATGGCCCAGCGGAGCTGGCCGGAACTGCTCGCCACGGCGAAGGCCGCGCCGGGCAGCCTGAACATCGCCAGCCCGGCGATCGGCACCACCGGACATTTCGCGCTGGAATTGCTGAACCACGCCACCGGCGCCGGCCTTGTGCACGTGCCCTATCGCGGCGGCGGGTCGCTGGTCGGCGACCTGCTGGCCGGCAATTTCGACGGCGCGATCGTCGAGCTGACCACCGCCCTGCCGCTGCACCAGGACGGCAAGGCACGCATCCTCGCGGTCGCCGCGGAACGCCGCGTGCCGCAACTGCCGGAGGTGCCGACCTTCATCGAGGACGGCGTGCCGGGCTTCACCAGCACCAGCTTCACCGCGCTGCTCGGCCCCGCCCGCCTGCCGGCCGAGATCGTCGCGGCGCTGCGCGAGGCCGCGGTGCAGGCCCTGGCGACGCCGGCGGTGACGCAGCGCCTGGTCTCGCTCGGCGCCACGCCGGCTGCCCCCGAGGAGACCACGCCCGCCGGCCTGACCGCCTACCTGGTCGCGGAGCTGGAGCGCTACCGCCAGGCGGCGGCGCTCGCCGGGCTGCGGCCGCAATAGCCCCCACGGAGGAGACCGGGATGCCGCAACGCCTCGCCGTCTACCAGTCGCTCTGGGCCATGGAGCGGCGCGCCCCGGACGGCATGGAATGGCCGCTGGAGACGAAGCTGGAGATGATCCGCGACGCCGGCTTCGACGGCGCCGGCGTGCGCTTCATCGATCCCGCCTATGCGCGGGAGGTCACCGGCTTCCTGCGGGCGCACGGCCTGACCTGGCAGGCGCAATGCTACCCGCAGAGCATTGCCGACCTCTCCCCGGTGCTGGAGCTGGTGGCGGAGCTGGGCGCCGACCACGTGAACCTGCAGCCGGATGTGCGGCCCCAAAGCCTCGCGGCGTGCATCCCCTTCCTCGAAGGCTGGCGCCGCCTGGCGGCACAGGCGGGCATCCCGGTGCATGTGGAGACGCACCGCGACCGGATGACCACCGACCTGTTCTTCACCCTGCGGCTGCTGGATTGCTTCCCCGACCTGCGGCTGACCGCCGATCTCTCGCACTACCTGGTCGGGCGCGAATTCGCCTGGCCGGTTTCGGCGGAGAACCATGCGCTGATCCACCGCATCCTCGACAACAGCTGGGGCATCCATGGCCGCGTCGCCAGCCGCGAACAGGTGCAGGTGCCGCTCGGCTTCCCGCAGCACCAGGGCTGGGTGGAGTTGTTCATGGGCTGGTGGGAATACGGCTTCCGCTCCTGGCGCCTGCGGGCGGGGCCGGACGCGACCCTGACCTTCCTGGTCGAGTTGGGACCGCCGCCCTACGCCATCACCGGGGCGGACGGGCAGGAGCTCTCCGACCGCTGGGAGGAAGCCCAGGTGATGCTCCGCCGGATCCGCGCACTCTGGGACAGCACCGCAACCGGGTAGGGCGACCTGCGGAATCCTCGGTTCGGCACGTCGCCCTGGGTATTTGTGCGCATAGGAGATTCCCGCCTTCAGGCAGTTCCGCCTTCCAGCGATCTGCTTTGGCGCGGCACGCCATGCAACTCGGCCGTGAGCGCCAACGCGGCCTGCCGCATCAACGCCACCACCGGCCCTTCCGGCGCGACGTTCAGCCGGCCGACGCGGCTGAACACCGTCAACGCCAGGCGAATCCGGCCGCCGGCGGCATCGAAGACCGGGACGGAGACGGCGGCGAGGCCGGTGTCGCCCTCATTTGCCGTGGTGGCGAAGCCCTGCCGGCGCACCGCGGCGACGATCCGCTCCAGCGCCGCGGCCGCGGTGGGTGCGCCGGGGCGGGCGGTGGCGCGGCTCTGCGCCATCTCGCGCGCCGCCACCGGCGCGATCAGTGCCGGGTCGCCGAAGGCGCAGAAGACCAGGCCGGAGGCCGAATAGGTCATCGGGCAGACATGCCCGGGCGGGACGCTGGCCACCAGGGCGTGCCGCGCCGCCACCAGCCGCACATGGGTTGGGCCATGTGTACCCCAGACCACCGCCGCGGCGGTCTCCCCGCTGTGGGCGACGATCGCCTCTAGCGCCCGCTCAGCCCGCATCAGCAGGTCCGACCGGCCGAGCGCGGCCAGGCCGGCGCGCAGCATCAGCGGGCCAAGCTCATAACGGGCGGTCGCCGGGTCCTGCTCGACCAGCCCGGCGCGGCCGAGGCTGACCAAATAGCGGTGCGCCTTGGCCGACGGCATGGACGCCGCGCGGGAGAGGTCGACCAACCGCAGTGGCCCGCCGGCCTCGGCCAGCAGCCGCAGCAGCAGCCCGGCCACCTCCACCGAGTTGACCCCGCCCCGTGCATCCTCCGCCAACGGGCCGTTTTGGTCGCGCGGCACTTGACAGCCCCCCCCGGGATTTCGCTACATATGGCATAGCAAGCTACGCAATACGTAGCAAGTATCCTCTACCGGCCCTGCCGGAAGAGGACGCACCAGCAGAGGAGACACGCCATGTCCGGCTTCGCCAGCAGCAACGACCTGACCGAGAAGGTGGTCTCCTTCGACGAGCTTGGCCCGGGCCTGTTCGGCTGGACCGCCGAGGGCGACCCGAATTCGGGCATCGTCATCGGCGACGACAGCGTGCTGGTGGTGGATGCGCAGGCAACGCCGCGGATGGCGGCCGACGTGATCGCGAAGATCCGCACCGTCACCGACAAGCCGGTGAAGCATGTGGTGCTTTCGCACTACCACGCCGTCCGCGTGCTCGGCGCCTCCGGCTACCAGGGTGCCGAGATCATCGCCTCCGACGTCACCCGCGACCTGATCGTCGAGCGCGGCCAGCAGGACATGGACAGCGAGATCGGCCGCTTCCCTCGGCTGTTCCGTGGCAAGGAGAGCATCCCCGGCCTGACCTGGCCGCATGTGGTGTTCCACAAGCGGCTGACGCTGTGGCTCGGGGCACGGGAGGTGCAGATCATCCATATCGGCCGCAGCCACACCGCCGGCGACACCGTGGTCTGGCTGCCGAAGGAGAAGGTCTGCTTCGCCGGTGACGTGGTGGAATACGGCGCCACGCCCTATTGCGGCGACGCGCATTTCACCGATTGGCCCGCGACGTTGGCCGCGGTGAAGGCGCTGGGCGCCGAGAAGCTGGTGCCCGGCCGCGGCCGCAGCCTGCTGAACAAGGCGGATGTCGAGGACGGCCTCGCCGGCACCGCCGCCTTCACCGCCGACCTGTTTGCCATCGCCAAGGCCGGCGCGGCCAAGGGTGCGACCTTGAAGCAGGTCTATGACGAGGCGATGAGCAGCATGCGGCCGAAGTACGGGCAGTGGGTGATCTTCGAGCACTGCATGCCGTTCAACGTCTCCCGCGCCTATGATGAGGCCAAGGGCCTCGACCACCCGCGCATCTGGACCGCCGAACGCGATGTCGAGATGTGGAAGGCGCTTGAGCATGGCGCCGCGGCGAAGTCCGGGGAAATCTGAGGCACGGGAGGCCGCGATGACCATCGTCCAGCCCATGACCACCGCCCGGACCGGCTCGGCCGAGCCGGGCTACATGACCGGGTTCGGCAACCAGTTCGAGACGGAGGCGCTGCCCGGCGCCCTGCCGATCGGCCGCAACAGCCCGCAGCGCTGCGCCTATGGCCTCTATGCCGAGCAGCTCAGCGGCTCGCCCTTCACCGCGCCGCGCGCGTTTAACGAGCGGAGCTGGCTGTACCGCATCCGCCCGACGGTCGCGCATTGGGGACGCTTCGAGCGGATCGATGCAGGGCTGTGGCGCACCGCGCCGAGCGCCGAGGTCGAGATGCCGATCCAGCCGCTGCGCTGGAACCCCATCCCCGTGCCGGCCGAGGGCGTGACCCTGCTGCAGGGCATGCGCACCATCACCACGGCCGGCGACGCCACGGCGCAGGGCGGCATGGCGGCGCATGCCTATGTCGCCACGCAGTCGATGGTGGACGAGGTCTTCTACAACGCCGATGCCGAGATGCTGTTCGTGCCGCAGCAGGGCCCGCTGCGCCTGGCGACCGAGTTCGGCGCGATCGACATCGCCCCGGGCGAGATCGCGGTGATCCCGCGCGGCGTGAAGTTCCGCGCCGAGCTGCCGGCCGGCCCGGCGCGCGGCTATGTCTGCGAGAATTACGGCGGCGCCTTCACCCTGCCGGAACGCGGCCCGATCGGCGCCAATTGCCTGGCCAACCCGCGCGACTTCCTCACCCCCGTCGCGGCCTATGAGGACCGCAAGGTGCCGACGCGGATGGTGGTGAAGTGGGGCGGCAATCTGTGGGCAACCACGCTGGCCCAGTCGCCGCTGGATGTCGTGGCCTGGCACGGCAACTACGCGCCCTACAAATACGACCTGCGGCGCTACTCGCCGGTCGGCCCGGTGCTGTTCGACCATGCCGACCCGTCGATCTTCACCGTGCTGACCGCGCCATCCGAGACGCCGGGCACCGCCAACATCGACTTCGTCATCTTCCCCGATCGCTGGCTGGTGGCCGAGAACACCTTCCGGCCGCCCTGGTACCACATGAACATCATGAGTGAGTTCATGGGGCTGATCTACGGCCAGTACGACGCCAAGCCGCAGGGCTTCCTCCCCGGCGGCTTCAGCCTGCATAATTGCATGCTGCCACACGGCCCGGACATGGAGGCCTTCGAAGGCGCGTCCAACGCGCCGCTGAAGCCGCACAAGCTGGAAGGCACCATGGCCTTCATGTTCGAGACCCGCTTCCCGCAGCGCGTCACGCGCTACGCCGCCGAGCTGCCGGAGCGGCAGGCCGACTACGGGGCCTATGGGGCGAAGCTGCAACGGCACTTCGATCCGACCCGGCCGGAGGGCTGAACCCGGCTTGCGCATCGGCGCCGGGTTCCGCAGGGTGCGACCCCAACGAAGCCCACCCTGGAAGCGTCCATGCCCGAGCTTGCCGAACAGACGCGGATCGCGGCGCCGCTGGCCACCGTATGGCCGCTGCTGAGCGACCCGGCCGCCGTCGCCAGTTGCATCCCCGGCGCGACCCTGGCGCCAGACCAGGGGGACGGCGTCTGGCGCGGCGCGGTGAAGGTGCGCTTCGGCCCCACCACCGCCACCTTCCGTGGCGAGGCGACGCTCGCCTTCGACCACGATGCGCATCGCTGCACCATCGAAGGGCGCGGGATCGACCAGCGCGGTGCCTCACGCGCGCTGTCCTCCGGCAGCGTGGCGGCGCGGGCCGAAGGCGATGCCACGCTGCTGGACGTGCAGGGCAGCTTCACCGTGACCGGCCCGCTGGAGACCTTCGCCAATGCCGGCGGGGTTCATGTCGCGCGCGCCTTGCTGACCGAGTTCTCCGCCAACATGGCGAAGCTGGTGGCGGAGCGCGAGCCACCCGTAGCCGCCGCTGCGCCGGTGGTGGACGCCGCCGCGCCGGTGACCGAAGCCGCCGCCGCGCCGCCGCCCCCACCCCCGCCACCGGCGCCCGCAGCGGAGCTCAGCGCCACCGGCCTGCTCTGGCGCGCCTTCCTCTCCTGGCTGCGCAGCCTCTTCGTCCAAGGGAAACGATAACCATGGCCCTCAAACTGCAGGATGTCCTCGCCCAGGCCTTCGCGGCCGAGGGCTGCGAGGTGCTGTTCACCCTGATGGGTGACGCCAACATGTACTGGACCGAGGCGATGTCCCGGCAGCCTGGCGTCACCGTGGTGAACGCCCGGCACGAGCATTGCGCCGTGGCGATGGCGGACGGCTATGCCCGCGCTACCGGCAAGGTCGGCGTCGCCTCCACCACCTGCGGTCCGGGCTTCACCCAGATCATGACCGCGCTAACCATCGCCGCGCGCGCCAGCGTGCCGCTGGTGGTTTTCGCCGGCGATTCGCCGATGCTGTCCTCCTTCTACATCCAGCAGATCGACATGGCGCCGCTGGCCCAGGCGACCGGTGCCGCCTATATCCCGGTCAAGTCGCTCGACCGCGCCCTCGACAACGTGCGGGAAGCCTTCCACATCGCGGCGCTCGAGCGGCGCCCGGTCGTGCTCAGCGTGCCGATGGACCTGCAGAAGCAGGCCTATCCCTTCATGGCAGACTACATCCCCTCCGCCGACTACCTGCCGATGCCGCAGCGCGCGATGCCCGACCCGGCAATGGTGGACCGGCTGGTGGCGATGATCGCCGAGGCCGAGCGGCCGGCCATCATCGCCGGCCGCGGCGCCAAGCTGGCCGGGGCGAGGGCGCCGATCGAGGCGCTGGCCGAGCAATGCGGCGCGCTGCTCGCCACCTCCCTGCAGGCCAAGGGGCTGTTCGAGGGCAATCCCTTCGCGCTCGACATCGCCGGTGCCTTCGCCTCCGACTTCGCCCGCGAATGCTTCGCCGAGGCCGATCTGGTGATCGGCCTCGGCGTCGGGCTCGGCGCCTATACGACCGAGAGCGGCTACCTGTATCCCAACGCCCGCACGGTGCAGATCGACATCAACCCGCGCGGCTTGTGGCAGGGGCTGCGCACCGCCGACCTGCATATCCGCGCCGATGCCGCCGGCGGCGCGGAGGCCATCACCGCCGCGCTGAAGGCCCGCGGCATCCGCAAGGACGGCTACCGCAGCGCCGCTCTGGCGCAACAGATCGCCGCCGACCAGCCGGACCGCAAGGAATTCGCCATCGCCCCCGGCGTGGTCGATCCGCGCAAGGCGATCCTCGAGCTCGACGCCATCGTGCCGAAGGATTGGGACGTGGTGATCGGCGGCGGCCACTACCTCGGCATCGCCATGACGCATCTGCGCGGCCGCGCGCCGGAACGCATCCACGTGGTCTGCGACTTCGGCGCCATCGGCAACGGCCTGCCCGCCGCCATCGGCATCGCCGCCGCCCGCAGGGACGGCAAGGTGTTGCTGATCGAGGGCGATGGTAGCCTGCTGATGCATGTGCAGGAGTTGGAGACGGTGCGCCGCGAGGGGCACCGGATGCTGATGGCGATCATCAACGACGGCGGCTACGGCGCGGAGATCCACAAATTCCGCGCCGGCGGGCTGGACCCTGCGCTGGTGATCCATGGTCGCGGCGACCTCGCGGGTGTCTCGGCCGGCTTCGGCGTGAAGGGCAGCACCGTCACCGGGCTCGGCGCCATGGCCGGGATGTTCCGCGAGCACCAGGCGAGCAACGGCGCCAGCCTGTGGGATATCCACACCGATGACACCGTCGTATCCCGCCCCTATCGCAGGGTGCATTACGGCGAAGCGTGAGCGCGGCTACTCTAGCCGGATATTCGCCTCGCGCAGCAGCCGGCCGAGCGTCTCCGCCACCGGGTGCATCTCGGCGGCGAAGGCCTCCGGTGGCCCCGGCTGCGGCGGGACGCCGTTCTCGGTCAGCCAGGCCTGCATGGCCGGTGTCATCAGGATCTGCTGCAGCAGCCCGTTCAGCCGGGCAATCACCGGCGCCGGCGTGCCGGCCGGGGCGAAGATACCGAGCCCCTCGGTGATGCTGGCGCCCGGCACCGCCTCCGCCACCGTCGGCAGGTCGGGCGCGACCGGCGCCCTCGTGCCGTTCGCCACCGCAATCGCCCGGGCGCTGCCATCGGCCATGTAGGGCCTGGCGAATAGCCAGGTGGCCAGCGTCGCCTGCACCCGGCCGCCGAGGAAATCCGTCATCGCCGCCGCGCCGCCGCGATAGGGCACGTGGGTCATGCTTAGCTTGCCGTAGGCCGTCATCTGCTCGATCAGCAGGTGGTAGGAGCTGCCGAAGCCGACGCTGGCGAAGTTGATCGTGCCAGGGTTCGCCGCGACATGGTCGACGAAGTCGCGCAGGGTCCGCGCCGGCATGTCCGGCCGCACCAGCAGCACCACCGTCATCGGCCCGACCATCCCGACCGGCGCCAGGTCGCGCCAGGGATGGAAGCCGAGCGGCAGGTTGGCCGCCGCGGCGATGATCAGGTTGCCGTAGGAGGTGAAGAGCAGCGTGTGGCCATCCGGCGCCGCGCGGGCGACGAAAGCGGCGGCCAGGTTGCCGCCGGCACCGCCGCGGTTCTCGACGATGATGGTGCTGCCAAGCGCGTTGCCGAGCTGCTCCGCCACGCGCCGTCCGACCGTGTCGGTGATGGCGCCGGGCGGGTAGGCGACGACCATGGTCACCGGCCGGGTCGGCCAGGGCGGGTCGGCGGCACGCGCAAGCGTGGGAAGCAGCAACGCCAGCAGCGTCAGCACCGCGCGCATCAGCTCAGCCCCGAACGAAGCCGCCGGCGCGGCCGAGCACCTGCTCCGCCCCAGCGACCAGATCCTGCATCACCGCCGCCGCCGGCCGCACCGCCCGGACCAGGCCAAGCCCCTGCCCGGCAAAGCCGCCCCAGACATCGGCCCGGCCCGCCGCCAGCGCCGCCGCCGTCACCTGGGCGGACACCATGCTCTGGTAGGGCATCGGCAGCGGCTCCAGCCCCGCCTCGACATAGGCCGCCGCCCAGCGGTTTTTCACCATCCGCGCCGGCTTGCCGGTGACGGAGCGTGAGACCGTGGTCCCCTCGTCATTGCCCTCGACCAGCGCCTGCTTCTGCGGGCCGCTGATCCCCGCCTCCTCCGTCGCCAGGAAGGCGGTGCCGATCCAGGCACCTTCGGCGCCCAGCATCAGCGCGGCGGCGATGCCACGCCCATCGCCGATGCCGCCGGCACCGACCACCGGCACGCGGCCGGCCACCGCATCCACCACCTGCGGGATCAACGCCATGGTGCCGATCGGGGAGTTGTGCCCGCCGCCGTCATGCCCCTGCGCGACGATGACGTCGATGCCGGCCTCCACCACCTGCTTCGCGTGCCGGGTGGTGCCGACCACCGCCATCACCTTGGTGCCGTTGGCGTGCAGCCGGTCCATCCATGGCCCGGGATTGCCGAGGCCGGCGGCATAGACCGGCACGCGCTCCTCGATCACCACCTCCATCTGCGCCTCGAAGAAGGCGCGGGACAGCGGCGCGGGGCCGTCCTTGTCCGCCGGGTCGCGGTCCAGAACGCGGTCGAAGGTCTCGGCATCGACCGCGTCCAGCCCCTCCGCCGCCATGAAGTCGCGGGCGAAGCCGCGATGCTGCGGCACCAGCGTCTCGGCGGAAGGGCCGCCGGCATTGCTGCCGCCGCGGCGGACTGAGGCAGGCAGCAGCGTGTCGACGCCGAAGGGCTGGTCGGTCAGTTCGCGCGTCCGGCGGATCCAGGCGCGGAGCTGGTTGGGGCCGCAGCTCGCCGCGCCGATGACGCCGAGGCCGCCGGCGTTGGAGACGGCGGCGGCCAGTTCCGGCGTGCTCGCCCGGCCCATGCCGGCGAGCAGGATCGGATAGCGGATGCCGAGCAACGCGCAGAGGCGCGTGTGGAGTGCCATGGTCGTTATCCTCCCGCCCCGCCTCTGTCGGGCGGCCACGCTGTGATCAGCTTACGGTCAGTTGTGCGGCGGAGGCCACAGCAGCGGCGCCCTGCCCCGGCACCGCGGCGACGCCGCCGGGCTTCGCGGCGCGGAACTCCTCCGGCACGAAATGTTGCGTCAGCTTCCAGTAGTCTAGCAGCCGCCAGGGCGAGGTCACCGTCACCCGGTTCGCCTTGTTCTTGTACCAGCTTGTCACGCCCGGATGGGTCCAGACCATGGTGGCGCATTTCTCGTCCAGCACATGGTTGTAGGCGTCGTGGATGTCCTGGCGGACCTCCAGCGTGGCGTAGCCCTGCTCGATCATCTCCCGCAGCGCCTGGCAGATGTAGCGGGCCTGGCATTCGTGGTGGAAGATGATACTGCCGCCATGCGCCAGGTTGGTGTTCGGCCCGTAGATCATGAAGAGGTTCGGGAAGCCTGGCGCGGTGATGCCGAGATAGGCACGCGGATCGTCATCGCCCCAGGCCTGGCGGATGGTGTGGCCGCCGCGGCCGGCGATCTCCATCGGCGACAGCATCTTCGAGGCCTGGAAGCCGGTGGCGAGGATGATGACGTCGACCTCGTGCACCGTACCGTCGCGCATGTGGATTGCGTGTTCGGTGATCCGCTCGATCGGGTTGGTTTCAAGCACGACATTCGGGCGCTTGAGCATGCGGTACCAGTAATTGTCGCGCAGCATGCGCTTGCCGTAGGGCGGGTACTGCGGGATCACCTTGGCGAGCAGCGACTGGTCGCCGTCCAGTTCCTTGGTGACATAGTCGGTGATCAGCTCCCGCATCTTGTGGTTCGCCTCGTTCAGCGAGAGCGCCGGCTGGCCCCAATCGGGGTCCATCTGGAGCGAGGCATGGAAGCCGTCCGACCCCGCCCAGAACAGCTGGAAGCGCAGCCATTTGCCGAAGAACGGGACATGTTCCAGCGCCCAGAGATTCCCCGGGCTGACCGCCTTGTGGTAGTTCGGATTGTGCATCGCCCAGTGCGGCGTGCGCTGGAAGACCACTAGCTTTTCGACATCGGGCGCGATGGAGGGGCCGGTCTGCACCGCGCTCGCACCGGTGCCGATCATCGCCACCCGCTTGCCCTTGAGGTCGACCGAGCCATCCCACCGCGCGGTGTGGAACAGCGGCCCGCAAAAATCGTCGAGGCCGGGGATCGCCGGGATGGAAGGCCGGTTGAGCTGGCCGACCGCGGTGATCAGCGCGTTGCAGGACAGCGTTTCCTCGCCGCCATCGGCGCGGCGCAGGGCGACCGTCCAGCGCGCGGCGGCCTCATCGAACCGCGCGGCCGTCACCTCCACGTTGAAGCGGACATGCCGACGGATGTCGTACTGGTCGAAGGTGTCCTCGATGTAGCGGTGGATCTCCGGCCGCTGGGAGAAATGCCGGGTCCATTTGTGGTTGGGATGGAAGGAGTAGGAGAAGAAATGGTTCGGCGTGTCCACCGCGCAGCCAGGATACTGGTTCTCCAGCCATGTGCCGCCGACGGTCGGGTTCTTCTCCAGGATGGTGAAGGGGATGCCCATCTCCTTCAGCCGGATGGCCATGCCCAGCCCGGCAATGCCGGCGCCGATGATCACCACCTGGAACTCGCTGATCGGCAGCGCGGCCGGGTCGTGCTGCCAATGCACCGCGCGCGGATCATCGGGGCCAAGCCGGGTCTCCTCGACCAGCAGCGGGATATATTCCTCCGGAACGGTCTGGCCGACGCCGCCGCTCATCATCCGCTGCAGCGTCTCGGCCGCCGGCAACGGCGGCGGCGGGCGGCCGGTGACGGCGTAGTCCCGCAACGCCTCGACCAGCCGGTCGGCGACCTTCTGCTTCAGTGCCGGCGGCACCGATTCGAGGAAGCTCCAGGCGCCGTGGATATGCGGCGCGACCTCATCGAGGATCGCCAGGTCGCCGGTGAGCTGCACCAGCACCATGAGCTGAGGCGCGATATCGGCATCCGCCAGTGCCGCCCGCAATGCCGCCTCGTCCCGCACCGCATTGCGGATCTGGACCTCGAATTCGCTGGGCATCCGTTATCCCTCCCGTTCCTTGGTCGGGAGTGTAGCGGATGCGCGCCGTCAGGCGAGGGCCGCGACGATCACCTCGCCCGCCATCAGCACCTGCGGGGAGCGCGGCCAGATGTCGCGGTTCTGCGCCATCATGGCCGCCACCTGGGCATGCGCCGCGGTGGCGGTGCTGCGGTTCGTGAAGATGGAAACGGCGATGGCCCGATCCTCCTGCGCCTCGTCCCGGCCGGTATAGAGGTGGCGGAAGCCGGGCTGTTCCCGCGTCAGCGGCACCAGCTTGTCCTGCACCGCGGGCAGCGTGCCGGCGGCGGGGCCGAGCCCCTCGGTCATCCGCACCAGCATGTAGCTTTCGCCACCCTTCCGCTCAGCGTCGAGATGCACGGCAACCGTCGCGCGGGTGATCAGCGGGGTGCCGGTCAGCAGATCGGCCAGGGTGCCGCCGGCCCAGCCGAGGACATGGTCGTTGATCCGCCGCGCGGTTGCCTGGTCGTCGAAGACGGTCGCCGAGAAGATGCCACCGCCGCCATCGATGCGGGAAACGTAGTAGGCGCGGAAGGAAGGCTCCTGCCGCAGGGTCGGCAGCAGGCCCTCGCGGATGCGCTGGGCAATCTCCTCCGGCGCGCCATTGCCGCTGTAGCGGCGGATCGTCAGGTACCACAGGGGATCGCTCATGGAACCTCCTCTCCTCTCCGCATGGGCCCCGGCCCGGCCGGGCGGCGAACGGACGCAGTCTAGCATGATTCCGGCGAAAGGCGCGCCACCCGCCGCTTTCCGCTAGGCTCCGCCGCATGCATTCCCTGACCATCCTCGACTGGGTCGCGCTGCTGGTCTTCATCGCCTGCTGGGTCGGCTATTCGACCCTCGTGGACCGCCACCCGGCGCTGCGGGCACGCAGCGTCATCGCCGCCATGGACGAGCACCGGCGCCGCTGGCTGCGCACCACCGTGACGCGGGACAACCGCATCATGGACACGCAGATCATTGGCAACCTGATGAACAGCACCAGCTTCCTGGCCAATACCGCAATCTTCATCCTGGGCGGCCTGGTGGCGATGATGGGCAGCCCGGAGCTCGGCGCCCGGGTCTTCGGCGCCCTGCCCTTCGCGGTACCGCCCAACCCGGCCGCCTGGGAGATGAAGATCGCGCTGCTGCTGCTGATCTTCGTCCGCGCCTTCTTCGAGCTGACCTGGGCGCTGCGACAGTTCAACTACTGCTCGATCGTCATCGGCGGCCTCTCGCACAACCCGGAGGAGCCGACCCGGTACGTGCATGCCGAGATGGCCGCCAAGGTGGCCAACCGGGCGGCGCGGCACTTCAACACCGGCTTGCGGGCCTATTA
>JBMOJU010000117.1:0-13716 GCA_049315625.1 Paracraurococcus sp. | reverse complement strand
GTCTAGAAAGTCATTGCCACCATTGCCGTTGAGGACGTCATCGCCCTCTTCACCGTTGAGGAAGTCATCCCCTGCGCCGCCATTCAGGGTAAGACCGCCAGTGGTGCCGGACATGGACGCTCTCCGAGACATTCACGAGCTCGCATCATTAACTGGTTGTTAGTTTATTTCAAGTCTCGAAACACGAAACCTTGAGCGCGTTGTCAGAAATTGCTTGTTTCCGAAGCAATTCAAGAATCCCATGCCGTGCCCGCGCCTCATCTGCCCCGCGACGCACGCAACGCCGCCACCACCGTCCTCGCGAGGCAGCCTCCACCCCGGTGGGCGACATGGCGTGGTCTCGACGTCCGAGGGGATGGGACGGTGCTGCGTCAGCCGGCCGCGGTTGCCGCCCGGTCAGCAGTCTGAACGATCAGACCAAGCGTCCGGCATGTCCGGACGCGATAGTCCGGATCGATGGTTCAGTCGAAGCGTCCCGGCATCCGAGGGCGGGATCGGCGATCAGCGCACGCGATTCGCGTTGCCGGTTGCTTTCGGTAGGCGGTGGACTCACCGAATCCGGTCATCCCTCCGGCCACCTAAGCCCAGCTACATCAACGGCGTCGATCTTGAGGGAGACATCGGGCCACCCCCAAGCGCCGGAGGCTCCGATGCCTCCGGAGAGCGATTTCCGCTTTCGTTGCTTTCCCAAACTCTCTAGCCGCCCCGGCAAAACCCTGGGAAACCTGCGGTTCACCGCGCTACGTCTGGAATCGGCATGCGAGTTTGGAAAACCGACTGGCGCTGCATTCGGCAGCGGACGGCATCGCCGCCCGTAGCGGCAGGAACGAAAATCCTTCCGTTCCCAACCGTGGCGAGGGCGATTAAGCTCCCGCCATGGATGAGATTGACCGGAACCTGACCGTCGCGCTCCAGCTTGACGGCAGCGCGGGGCTGGCGGAGCTGGCCAAGGTGGCGGGACTGTCCGTCTCCGCCACGGCGGAGCGGGTGAAGCGGCTGGAGGAGCGCGGCGTCATCCGCGGGTGGCGCGCCGACCTCGACCCGGCGCAGGCGGGCTGCCCTTTGCTGGCACATGTGCTGGTCGCGGTCGCCGCCGGCCGCGACGATGCCGGCTTCCGCCGCGCGGTGCGGCGCGAGGACGCGGTGCTGGAATGCCACGCCGTCACCGGCGCCTGGACCTACCTGCTGAAGCTGCGGGTCGGTGACCTGGCGGCGCTCGACACCTTCCTGAACGAGCAACTGCGCACCCTGCCGGGCGTGCAGCGGGTGGAGACGCTGCTGGCGATCGCCACGGTGAAGGAGACGAGCATCCTGCCCGTGGCGCCGGCCGACCCGGAGGAATGATGCTCCCTCCCCCGCCTGCGGGGGAGGGGACGTTACTTCGCCGGGCGCGTCGCCATCGCCGTGGTGCGCTCGTCCATCCGGGCGTCGTAGGTCAGGCCCCGCCGCAAGGCCCAGCTGTTGACCAGCTGGAACAGCGGGATGATGGCGACGTCGTCCATCGCCAGCTTCACCGCCTCGCGCAGCAGCGCCTCCCGCGTCGGGTCGTCGATGGTGGCCGCCGCGCGGGCGGTCAGCGCGTCCAGATCCGGGTTCGCATAGCGGCCGACATTGCTGGCGCCGGTCCGCTTCTCCCGGTCGAAGGTGCCGAGGATGTTGACCAGGGCGTAGCTCGCCTCCCCGGTCACGCTGCCCCAGCCGCCGAGCCGGATGGCATACTCCTGCCGGCTGGACCGGACGGAGAAGCTGGCCCAGGGCACCGCATCCACCTCGGTCTTGATGCCGATGCGGCTGAACATCTGCGCCGCGGCCTGCGCGGCCTTGCTGTCGTTCGGGTAGCGGTCGTTCGGGCTGTGCAGGGTCATCCGGAAGCCCTGCGGGTAGCCGGCCTCGGCCAGCAGGGCGCGGGCGCCGTCGGGGTCGAAGGCCGGCGGCGTCACCGCGGGGTTGTAGCCGAAGGTCCCTTCCGGCAGCCATTGTCCGGTCGGCTGGGCGGTGCCCTCCATCACCCGCTCGGCCAGGGCGGCGCGGTTGATCGCCATCGACAGGGCGCGCCGCACCCGCACGTCGTTGAAGGGGTTGGACGGCAGCGGCTTGCCGTCATTGTCGCTGACGAAGGGCACGTCCTTCTGCCGCGAATGGTCCGTCACCAGGTAGATAAGCCGCAGCCCCTGGACCTCCGAGACCGTCACGCGGGCATCGCGCTTCAGCTTGCCGAGGTCGGTGGACGGCACCTGGTCGATCAGGTCCACGTCGCCGGCCAGCAGTGCCGCGCTGCGGGCGCCGTCATTGCCGATGAAGCGGTAATTGACCCGCGCCCAGGGCTCGGCGCCGCGGAAATAGCCCTCGTTGCGGGCCAGCTCGGCGCGGTCGCCGGGGCGGTAGGCGGACAGGCGATAGGGGCCGGTGCCGATCGCGGCCTTGCCGCTGTTGTAGTCCTCGGTCGCCGCGCCGTCGCCGGCATGCTTCGAGATGACGGCGACCGAGGCCAGTTCCGTCGGCAGCAGCGGGTGCGGCCGCGCGGTGTGGAAGCGGACGGTCAGCGGATCGACCACCTCCACCCGCTCGATCGCACGGACGAAGCCGCCGAAGCCGCCCGGGCTGCCCGGCACGTTGGGCGCGCGCTGGATGGTGAAGGCGACGTCGTCGGCGGTGAAGGCGCGGCCATCATGCCAGGTGACGCCCGGGCGCAGCCTGAACTCCCACACCGTGTCGGAGACGACGCGCCAGCTTGCGGCCAGGCCCGGGAAGGGCTGCGCCTTCGCGTCGCGTTCCACCAGCCGGTCGAAGATGTGCATCGCCAGGCTGTTGTTGGGCGAGGCGTTGTAGAAATGCGGATCGACCGAGGTGATCGCCCCGCCGATGCCGATGTTGAGCACGCCCGGCTCCCGCTGCGCGGCGGCGGGCAAGGCGAGGGCGCAGAGCGCGGCGATCAGGACGGGGCGCATGGGCATCCTTGCGGTCATAGCTGCGGCATCATGTCGCGCCAGGGCGCGGCACGTTCATAGGCGGCGGCGGCCTGGAAGATCAGCGCTTCGCTGAACGAAGGCCCGACGAGCTGCATCCCGATCGGCAGGCCGGCGGCCGGGCTGATCCCGCACATGACCGACACGGCCGGATGGCCGGTGACGTTGAAGGGCGTGCGGGCCTGGCGCGGATAGGTGCGCTCCACCTCGGCCTCATCGTCGATCAGGCTGGCGGGGTCCATGGAACTCGCGCAGAGCAGCAGGTCGACCCCGGCGAAGGCGGCCTCCACCGCTGCCGTCAGCTGCCGGCGGCGGCGCTGCGCCTGGACGTAGTCGGTGCCGCTGATGAACATCCCCGGCAGCAGCCGGCGCCGCGTCACCGCGGCATAGTCGCCCGGGCGCTCGCGCAGCCAGGCCTCGTGGATGGCGGTCGCCTCGGGCAGCAGGATGGCGCGGTTGACCGCGGCGAATTCGCCGAGCGGCGGCAGCGTCACGTCCACCAGGGTCGCGCCTTCTGCGGCCAGCAGCGCGGCGGCGGCCTCAAGCGCCGCGGCGACCTCGGGGGAGGCCGGCAGGTCGCGTTCGTGGAAATGGCGGACATAGCCGATGCGGAGGCCCCGGGCGCCGCGGTTCAGCAGCCGCGTGTAGTCCTCCGGCGCGTGGTCCGCGCTGCCGGGGTCCTGCGCGTCGTGCCCGGCCATCACGTTCAGCAGGATGGCGTTGTCGCGCACCGTCCGCGTCATCGGCCCGATATGGTCGAGCGTGAAGGACAGCGGGAAGACCCCGCGGCGGGAGACCAGGCCATAGGTCGGCTTCAGCCCGACCAGGCCGCAATGGCTGGCCGGGTGGCGGACCGAACCGCCGGTGTCGGTGCCGAGCGCCGCGGGCAGCAGCCGCGCGGCGACCGCGGCGCCGGAGCCGGAGGAGGAGCCGCCCGGATGGTGCGCGGTGTTCCAGGGGTTGCGCGCCGGCGGGAAGGGGAGGTCGAAGGCCGGGCCGCCGATGGCGAATTCATGCGTGGCCAGCTTGGCGGGGAAGACCGCGCCGGCCTCGCGCAGCCGGGTGACGACGGCGGCATCGCCGGTGGCGACGCGGTCGAGGCAGAGCTTCGAATGGCAGGTGGTGGGGTGGCCGGCGAGGTCGATGATGTCCTTGAGGCCGACCGGGATGCCGTGCAGCGGGGTGCGCGGGCCGCTCGACGCGATCTCGGCTTCCGCGGCCTTGGCATCGGCCATGGATTCGTCGGCGACGAGGCGGATGACGGTGTTCAGCCGCGGCTCCAGCGCGGCGATGCGGTCGAGGCAATCGGTGAGCAGCTCGACCGGCGAGAGGCGGCGGGCGGCGATCAGCGCCGCGGCGTCCGCCAGCGGGAGGAGGTGGGGGGCGGTCACTTGGACATACCCGGCGCGCGGTGGGCGGGCAGCGGCTCGGCGGCCGGGTCGGCGGGGCGGGTGAAGCCGGTGCGGAGACGGGCGGCGGCGGCGATCGCCGCCTCCACGTCGGCGCGGTGGTCGGCCCAGGCGCGGTGCAGGCCGGCGGCCTCGGCGAGGGTGGCGGGGGCGGTGGGATCGGGCATCGCGCGGGGCTCCGGCAGGGTCGCGCGATGCTGGCGGAAAAGCGTCGGGGGTGGAACCCGGCGGGTGCGGCGGCTGGCCCCTCGCGGCAAGGCGGCCGGCACGGTTTGCGGGCCGCCCGGCCAACCTCCGCGCGTCGGCTCAGCCCATCAGGAAGTGGTCCATCACCAGTTGCTGGCCATCGGTGGTGATGCGCAGATCGTCGATCGGGCCCCAGCCACCATGCACCAGCGTTGGGCCGAGATTGTTGATCGTCACGTCGGTTTCGCCGACCAGGACGCCGTTGCGGAAGCCCTGGACCTGAACGGCCTCGCTGCTGTCCCAGGCGGCGGTCATGAAGACTTCCACGAACGCGAAGGTGCCGCCGGCGTGACGGGTGATGTCGATCGGCACCAAAGCGGTGTGGTTGAAGGCCGCAGCGCCGCCCGGGTCGACGCTGCCGTGCTCGTAGCCGCTGCCGCGGACCAGACCTTGGGCCATGGCGTAGAGCGTCGGCAGCGGAGATCCGCCCGGCGTGTCCGGCAGGCGCCAGTCGAAGCCGTGGTAGCCGTCCGGGATGGGGTTGTTCCAGGTGCTGGGGTCCGCGCCAAGATCCTCGAAGGTGATCAACGGGGTGGCGAGCTGGACAAGGCTCGTCATCACGCCATCCAGCCGCACCCCGGCCGCTTCGACATGCGTCAGGTCGAGATGCAGGATATCGGAGGTGAAATGCCCGCCCGGATGGATGGCGTTGTCGACGATGAAATTCGCCAGGCGCCCGAGTTCCATCCGGACCGTGTCGGTCATCTGGCCGGCACCTGCGGTGATCACCAGGTGGTCCTGGCCGGTGCCGCCATCGATGCTGTCGCGGCCCGATCCCGCACTGCCCAGCCCGATGAAGAACTGGTCGTTGCCGGCGCCGCCGAACATGGAATCGTTGCCGGCACCGCCGTCGAAGCGGTCATTGCCGGCGCTGCCGATCAGCGTGTCGTCGCCGGCGGCGCCGCGCAGCACGGCGCAATCTCCGGGTGCCATGGTGGACGCGTCGATCAGGTCGCCGGCGGCGGTGCCGGTGAAGCTTCTTTGTGACATGGCGGCGATTTTCTTCTTCCTGATCATCCCGCGTCGTGGTGCGGGTCGAGGTTGACGAAATCCAAACGCGAACGGGTTCATCGGCGGGTGCCTGGACGCAGGCATCCGGTGCGGCGGCCACGACGGCGCGGCCACCTTCCCGCCCCGTGGCCTTTGGCGCTAGCCTGCCTGCCATGCCCAGCCAGCCTGCCAGCCCCGCCAACCTCCCCCTCGCCGGCCTCCGGGTCATCGAGCTCGGCCACTACATCGCCGCGCCCTTCGCCACCCGCCTGCTGGCCGACCTCGGCGCCGAGGTGATCAAGGTCGAGCCGCCCGAGGGCGACCCGGTGCGCGGCTGGGGCTCCTCCGTCGCGGGCAATGCCGTCTGGTTCAGCGTGCATGGCCGCAACAAGCTCTCGGTCACGCTCGATCTCAAATCCGCCGACGGGAAGGCGAAGCTGCGCCAGCTCGTCGGCAAATCCGACGCGCTGGTGGAAAACTTCCGCCCCGGCCAGCTCGAACGCTACGGCCTCGGCCCCGCCGACCTCCACGCCGTCAACCCGCGCCTCGTCATCGCCCGCATCAGCGGCTACGGCCAGGACGGCCCGTACCGGGACAAGCCGGCCTTTGGCGCGATCGGGGAGGCGATGGGCGGCCTCCGCCACCTCACCGCCAGCCCCGGCCAGTCGGAGCATCCGCCGCCGCGCTGCGGGGTTTCCATCAGCGACGATCTGGCCGGCATGTATGCCGCCATGGGCCTGGTCGCCGCCTGCTGGCAGGTGAAGGGCGACCCGGCCGCGAAGGGCCGCATCATCGACGTGGACCTCGTCAGCAGCGTCTTCTCCCTGATGGAAGGCATGCTGCCGGAATACGGCCTGTTCGGCTGGGTCCGGCAGCCGCAGGGCGCCGCCATCAAGACCGCCGCGCCGACCAACACCTACCCCTGCGCCGACGGCAAATGGCTCTGCATCGCCGGCAATTCCGACCTGATCTTCCGCCGCCTGATGGCCGCCATCGGCCAGCCGGAGGCCGCCGCTGCCCCGCGCTTCGCCACCAACGCGCTGCGCTGCGAGAACGTCGCCGAGTTGGACGCGATGATCGCCGCCTGGACCCGCACCCAGACCGGGGCGGAGGCCGAGGCGATCCTCGAAGCCGCCGAGGTGCCGTGCTCCCGCCTGTATGACATGCGCGACTGCGCCGAGGACCCGCATTTCCGCGCCCGCGACCTGGTCATGCAGGTGGAGGACCCGCTGCTCGGGACCGTGCTGCACCCCGCGGCGCCGTTCCGCTTCGACGGCGTGGCGCCGCGCGACATGGTGCGCTGGACCGGCCCCGCCGCCGGCGCGCACAACGCGCAGGTGTTCGGCGAGGCCTGAGCCCCGTTCAGCCCGCCGGCGTCGGCGCGGCGCCGCGGGTCTTCCACAGCGACCAGCCGATGCCGCCGAGGATCAGCCCCAGGGTCACGCCGAGCGAGATCGCCGGGTCGAGCTTGCCGAACCAGTAGTTCCAGAAGATCTTGCCGCCGATGAACACCAGCACCAGGGCCAGCGCGAACTTCAGGTAGTGGAACCGGTGGACCATGGCGACCAGCGCGAAATAGAGCGCGCGCAGGCCGAGGATCGCCATGATGTTCGCGGTGTAGACCACGAAGGTGTCGGTGGTGATGGCGAAGATCGCCGGCACGCTGTCGACCGCGAAGACCAGGTCGGCCAGGTTCACCACGACCAGCGCCAGGAACAGCGGCGTCACCCAGAGCACCTGCCGCCCGGTGGCGGGGTCCGGCAGCCGCACCAGGAAGCGCTCCCCATGCAGGGTCGGCGTCACCCGCATCCGCGCGCGGAGGAACCGCACCAGCGGGTTCTGCGCCATGTCGGCCTCCGCCTCCGGCACCGCCAGCATCTTGACGCCGGTGGCGATCAGGAAGCCGCCGAACAGCAGCAGCACCCAGGCATGGTCCTGCACGATCGCCGCGCCGACGCCGATCATCAGCCCGCGCAGGACGATCACCGCGACGATGCCCCAGACCAGCGCCCGGTACTGGTAGCGGCGCGGGATGGCGAAGAATCCGAAGATCAGCGCGATGACGAAGACGTTGTCGACCGACAGCGCCTTCTCGATGAAGTAGCCGGTGAAGAAGGCCATGCCGGCATGGGTGCCGTCCTCGGTGGGCAGGTGGCCGGCCTCATGCGCCCACCAGATGCCGGCGCCGAACAGCACGGCGACCGCCATGTAGCCGGCCGACAGCGCCAGGCTCTCGGCGATGCCCATCTCGCGGCCCTCGCCCTTCCGGCCGTGGCCGAGCAGGCCCAGGTCGAAGGCCAGCAGCGCGAACACAATTGCCAGGAATGCCGCCCACATCCAGAGCGGCTTGCCGACCCAGTCGGCCATCAGGACATCCATCATCGGTCTCCTCTGCGGCCGGCACCAAGACCGGCCATGCGGTCTCGATCCGACATCGCGGGGCAGGCCGTGCCTGCCGCCGCCAGAGGGGCCCGAATCAGGTGGACGTTATGTCATGTTCGCCGGCCCGGTTCAAGCCCGGCCCCCTGGTGCGCCGCCCCGGCGCCGGGCTATGCGAGGTGCAGTACAGCCGCGCAGGGAGGCGCCGCGCCATGACCGAGACCGTCATCCTCTCCGAGGTCGCGCCGCGCGACGGCCTGCAATCCATCGGCGCCTTCGTGCCGACCGAGACCAAGATCGCCATCGTCCGCGCGACCTACGAGGCCGGCCTCCGGCGGATGGAGGTGGGCAGCTTTGTTTCCCCCCGCGCCATCCCGCAGATGGCCGATACCGGCGCGGTGCTGCAGGCGGCCAAGCAATTGGCCGGGCTGGAATGCACGGTGCTGGTGCCGAACCGGAAGGGGTTCGAGATGGCGATGAACGCCGGCGCCGACCGGCTCGGCCTGTTCATGTCGGTGACCGAGGCCCACAACAAGGCCAACCTGAACCGCACGCGGGAGGAAAGCTTCGCCGACCTCGCCGCCATCGTGCGGGAGGCGCCGAAGGGCACCAGGATCCGCTTCAACCTCTCCTGCACCTTCCACTGCCCCTTCGAGGGCGTGGTGCCGGAGCGCGACGCGCTCGACTTCATCGAGCGGGTGGTGGCGCTTGACCCGGAGATGGAGATCGCGCTGGCCGACACCACGGGCAATGCCTCGCCGGACCAGGTGCGCCGCGTGTTCGGGCACGCCCACGCGGCCTGGGGCCTGCGCTTCGCCTATCATGGCCACGACACCTACGGCATGGGCGTCGCCAACGTGGCGGCGGCGTGGGAGGCCGGCTGCCGCATCTTCGACGCCGCCTCGGGCGGCATCGGCGGCTGCCCCTTCGCGCCGGGGGCGACCGGCAACGTGGCGATGGAGGATCTGGTCTGGCTGTTCCGCCGCATGGGCGTCGAGACCGGCGTCGACTGGGCGAGGCTGCTGGTCGCGGCCGACATGGCCGCCGCGGTGCCGGGCGCGACGCCGGGCGGGGCGATGCGGCGGGTGCCGGCGGCGCGGCTGGCGGCCTGACGGGGGGTATTTCCGCTGGACATGCGGCTGTTGTTGGTATAGGATAAAAATCCTTGATCTTTAACAGCCGAATCCAGCACCAGAGCCACCCCCCAAGGGGGCGCGCGGGCTTTGTCCGAAAGCCGATGCGGGCGGTTTAGGGGATTCAATCGCTCAAAAGCAAAAGCGGAATTCCGGCCAAGGCACTGATTTTACGCGGGAAACAGGCTAAGCTGGGAGAAGCCGCTTTAGGCGGATTTAACTGTGTTGAGGTGGTTTGAGCCGGTTTGAATGCCTCCGTGGGAGGCAAGAACAAGATCAGGGAGGGAAAAGTATTCCCTCCCCGAACCCCTCCCTTCCTTTTTCTGAGTCGGCACCCGCTGCGCGGCGTATGCCAGACTCACAGAAACAGAGGCGGGGCGCGGGGAGGATAATTCCTCCCCGTTCTTGCTTACCCCTTCTGCGCCCGCGCCACCTTCAGCGGCGCCAGCGCGTACCCATTCGCCCGGGCGATCGCCAAGGCCCGCTCGAACTCCGCCGCTTCCAGCTTCGGCGTCCGCGACAGCACCCAGAGCCAGCGCCGCTCCGGCTCCCCCACCACCGCCCAGCGGTACTCCGGGTCCAGCCCGATCACCCAGTAATTGCCGAAGAACGGCCAGAAGAACGACACCCGCAGCCGGGCATTGTTGCCGCCCTCCACCGCATAGGCCTGGCCCTCTGCCTGGCGCGGCTTGTCGCCGTCCAACGCATTGAGGCAGCGGTTCAGCACGCTGATCCGCCCATCCGGCCGCAGCGTGTAGGTGGCCGTGGTGTCCTCGCAGGACACGGAGGAGGAATCCTGCGCCCACATCGGCAGCCGCGCCACCTCGTGCCAGGCGCCCAGGTAGCGCGGCACCTCCACCCCCTGCACCGGCTGCGGCGTCCCCGCATCCGGCCCGGCGACGCAGCCGCCCAGCAGCAGGGCGGCGGCCAGCAGGATCCGCTTCATGGCACCATCCCTTCCGGCAGCGCGGCGACATGGTCGAAGACCGCGCCCGTGGTGGTGATCCAGGCCTCCTCGCGCCGCGCCGCGATGGCGGCCAGCGCCCCGCGCAGCGCCCGCAGCCGGTAGGGCTGGCCGATGATGTAGGGATGCAGCGCGATGCCCATCACCTGCGGGATGCCGTCGCGCCCCACCTGCTCCAGCCTTTCCTCGAAATCCGCCAGCACCATCGCGGCGAACTGCTCGGCGCCATCCTTGCGGGCGGCGATGGCGGGGATGTCGTTGACCTCCTGCGGGTAGGGGATCGCCAGCAGGCGCCCGGCGCGCGTCGACAGCCATACCGGCTGGTCGTCCATGCACCAGTTCAGCGTGTAGCGGTAGCCGGCCTCGGCCAGCAGGTCCGGCGTCGTCCGGCTCTCGGCGATCCAGGGGGAGAGCCAGCCGCGTGGCGCCGTGCCCTCCTGCCGGGCGATCGCCGCGGTGCTGTCGGCGATCAGCGCCCGCTCCTCCGGCTCGGCCAGCACGCTCTGGCGCTCGGAATTGGTGCGGCCATGGCCGGCGATCTCGTCGCCCCGCGCGCGGTGGGCGGCGACCAGTTGCGGCGCGTAGTCGTACATCGCGCTGTTCAGCAGCACCGTCGCCGGCAGGCCGAGCTGGTCCAGCAAATCCACCAGCCGCCAGCCGCCGACCCGGTTGCCGTAGTCCCGCCAGGCGTAGTTCATCACGTCCGGCTGCGGCCCGCCCGGCGCGAGTTCGGCGCCGAGCCCCTCGCCGAAGGCGAAATGCTCCAGGTTCACGCCGAGGTAGACCGCCAGCTTCGCCCCGCCTGGCCAGGCGTAGCGCGGCCGCTGCGGCCAGGGGTGGTAGGCGTAGCGGCCATGCTGCGGCAGCATCTTGGGGCGTCTCCGGAACCGTCGGGCGCATGTGACGGCGGTTTCCGCCCACCGCAAGCGGGGTGGCGTGACGGACCCGGCCCGGCGGGGTTAGAAGGGTGCATGGACTCTCCCTCGGCGACGCGGGACGGCGCCGCCCGTGCGCTGCTGCGACGTGAATCCCGTGCGCTGCGCCGCGAGGTGCTGCTGCCGATCCTGCTCGGAATCGGCGCCCTGGTCGTGACGATCGCCGGCGCCTGGCTGGTGGCGCGGCTGCTCGCCGCGCTGCTCGGCCATGCTGGTGCCGGCTGGCCGGAGTTGGCGGCCGCGGCGTCGCTCGCCCTGCTCGGCGCCGGCCTGGCGCTGGCGCAGGAACGCGCCCAGCTCGCCGCGGGGGAGGCCGCCCGGGCCCGGCTGCGCGACGCCGCCTTCGCCCGGCTGCTGGAGGCCGGCCCGGCCGACCAGAGCGGCATCGGCGATCGCGCCTCCCTGGTCGTGGACCGGGTGGAGGCTCTGGACGGCTATTTCGCCCGCTGGATTCCCGCCGCGGCGCTGGCCACGGTCGGCCCCGTGCTGGTTCTCGCCGCCGTCACCTGGGCGGATGTCGGCTCCGGCGTGGTGCTGGCGATCGCCGGCGTGCTCTACCCGGTGGCCATGGCGCTGACCGGCATCGGCGCCGCCCAGGCCAGCCGCCGGCAGTTCGAGGCGCTGGGGCGGCTTTCCGGCCGCTTCCTCGACCGCATGCGCGGCTTGCCGACGCTGGTGCTGTTCAACCGGCAGGAAGCCGAGGCGGTGGCGCTGGGCGAGGCCGCCGCGGCGCTGCGCCACCACACCATGAAGGTGCTGCGGGTCGCCTTCCTGTCCGGCACGGCGCTGGAATTGCTCTCGGCCGGCGTGCTGGCCTGCCTGGCCTGGCGGCACCGCGCGCTGCTCGGCGGCGGGGTGGACCCGACCGCGGCGCTGTTCTGCCTGCTGCTGGTGCCGGCCTTCTTCGCCCCGCTGCGCGGCTTCGCCGCCGCGTACCAGGATCGGCTGGCCGCTGCCGGCGCCGCCGCCGCCCTGGCGCCGCTGCTGGCGGATGGCCCCGCACCCGGCCTGCTGCTGGAGGAGATGCCGCCGCGCGTGGTCGTCACCTTCACCGAGGTGCGGCTCTCCTACGACCCGGCCCGGCCGGCGGCGCTCGATGGCCTCTCCTTCCGCGCCAATGCCGGGGAGACGCTGGTGCTGGCGGGACCGTCGGGCGCCGGCAAATCCTCGGTGCTGCGCATCCTGATGGGCTTCGTGCGGCCTGAGGCGGGGCGCGTGGCGATCAACGGCCAGGACGCCATGGCGCTGCGCCCGGCCGAGCTGCGCCGGCTGAGCGCCTATGTCGGGCAGAAGCCGCATCTGTTCCGCGCCACGCTGCGGGAGAATATCCGCTTCGCCCGGCCGGCGGCGACGCCGGAGCAGATCGAGGCCGCAGCGCGCGCCGCGCATGTGCTGGAATTCGCCGGGGCGCTGCCGCAGGGCCTCGACACGCTGGTGGGCGAGGGGGGCTGGGGTCTCTCCGGTGGTCAGGCGCAGCGCGTGGCGCTGGCCCGCGCCTTCCTGCGCGATGCGCCGCTGGTGCTGCTCGATGAACCCACCGCGCATCTCGATCCCGGCACGGAATCCCTGGTGATCGACAGCCTGCAACGGCTTTGCGTCGGCCGCACCGCGATCATCGCCAGCCATAGCGGGGCGCGGGCCAGGCTGGGCCGGGTGCTGGAGATCGAGGCCGGGCGCGCGGTGGGTGCGCCGCGGACGGTGCAGGCGTGAGGGGGATGCCGCGGCACCTCACTCGCAGTCGGCGAGCCCACCATGATCGCTGACCTCCGCCGCACCCTTGGCCTCTGGCGCGGCCAGGCCCCCTGGCTGGCGGGTGGAATCGCCGTCTCCGCCGCCTCGGCGCTGATCGGCGTGGCGCTGCTGGCGATGGCCGGGCAGGGGATCGCCGCCGCCGCGGGCGGCGCGGCCTTCGGCGGCGGCCTCGCCTTCCTGCTGCTGCGGCCGCTGGTGGTGCTGCGGCCGGCGGCGCGCTGGTCGGAACGCATGGTCACCCACGCCGCCACCTTCCGGGCGCTGGCCGATACCCGCATCTGGTTCTTCCGCCGCCTGTCGGACCGGCTGCCGGGCGGGATCGGCCTTGGCCGCTCGGGCGACCTGCTGGGCCGGCTGGTCTCCGACGTCGATGCGCTCGATGGGCTCTACCTGCGCGCCATGGTGCCGATGATCTCGGCGCTCGCCGTGGTGCTGGCGGGGGCTGCGCTGCTGGCCGGCGCCCCGCTGCTCGCGGCGATCGTCGCCCTGCCGCTGGCCGTGGCGTTGCTGTTGCCGCTGCTCCTCGCCCCGGGTGCGACCCGCGCCGCGGCAGAGGCTGCGACGGCGCAGGGTCGGCTCCGCGCTGCGGCGATCGACCCGCTGCTCGGCGTCGAGGACGTGCTCGCTGCCAATGCCGAGGCGGCCGCCGCGGCCACGCTGGCGGGCGAGGCCGCTTCGCTGGCCCGCGCCCAGCGGGGCCTTGGCTGGCGCGCCGCCTGGGCCGGCGCGGCCGGGGTGCTGCTGGTGCAGGCGGCGCTGCTCGGCGCGCTGGCCTGGGGCCTGGCGACGGGGGCGGAGGGCGCGGCGCTGGCGGTGCTCGGCCTGTTCCTTGGCGTCGCGGCAGCGGAGTCGATCGGCCTGCTGCCGCGCGCCGGCGTGTCGCTGGCGCAGGCCGCGGCCGGGGCACGGCGGCTGTTCGAACTCGCCGACGCGCCGCCGCCG
>JBMOJU010000507.1:0-3063 GCA_049315625.1 Paracraurococcus sp. | reverse complement strand
CCGCTGCTCCCGCCGCTCCTCCGGCGCGGCCACGGCCGGTCCCGGCTGAGCCACAAGCGGCAACGGCCCGCGGCTGCGGAAGCCCGCCCCCTCCGCCACCACCTTCACCTGCTCGGCCCGCGCCGGCGGCTTCGGCGCGAAGCCGCTGACATCCAGGTCATCCTCGAACAGCCCGGCCCGGTCATTGCCCTGCTTGTTGTTCATGCCGCCTCCGCCGGCTGCGCCCGGCGCAACATCGCCACCACCTCGGCAGCGAAAGCCCGGGCATTCTTCACCGCGCCGTCCAGCCCGCCGACCTGGCCGGCATTCAGGCTGTCGATCGTGCCGCCGAAGCTGAAGATGGCGCGGAAGGCCTCGCGCTCATGCATCTGGGTCTCGAGGGCCGGGACGCCATGCGCCTCGAACTCGCCGCGGATGTGCTGCAAGGTGCGTGGCTTGATGGCGGCGCTCGTCCGGGTGAACAGCACGGCATGCGGGATCCGGCGGGCGAAGGCCTTCTCCTGCTGGCGGATCAGCCGGACCGCCTTGGCCGCCTCAGCCGCGTCGAGTTGGCTGCCCTGGGAGGGGATGACGACCAGATCGGCCCGGCTGATGGCATAGGCCACGGTCAGGCTGGCTGTCCCTTCCAGGTCGACGATGACGAAGGGCACGCGGGTGGCGGCGCCCTCGATGGCGTCGATCACGCTCTCCTCGGTGACGTCGGCGATGACTTCCAACCCTTCCGGTCGGCCGGGGCGGCGGGCCCAGGCGGAGACGGGGCGGTTCGGATCGGCATCGATGATGGTGACGGCGGCGCCACGGCGGGCGAGTTCGCAGGCCAGGACGACGGCGGAGGTCGATTTTCCGGCGCCGCCCTTGGGGCTGGCGAAGACGATGGTAGGCATCGGGCTGGGTCCCCCGGCAATCGGAGGCTTCAGGATAGCGGGCGGCTATCGTCTAGGCAACGGATAGCTATCAAGTAGCTTTCGGAAAGCATCTCGGTACGCATACCCGCCCGCAGGCGCAGTGACGGCCAGGACCGGACTCCGAGTCGCCGCGGACGCATCCGCGTGGGGTTAACCAGCCCGGTTCCAGCCGGCCAACTTATCCACACCGAAGCCGTACCATCCCGTGGGGTTAACCAGCCGCCAAGCGCCAACCCGAGGGCCGCGACTCGGAAGAAACGCGAGTCGTCCCGTGGGGTTAAGCAGCCGACTCTAGTAGTTAGTAAAAAACCTCTTTCTAGTAATTGGCTGGTTAACCCCACAGTTGACGCGGCCGGGGCAGGCATGGTCTGCCTTGCAGCATCGATGGTGATTGCAGTGGGGATTGGCTCATGGGGGAAGTCCATCGGCTGGTCCTGGCGCATGGGCGGGAAAAGGCGCGGGACATGGTCCCCGCCTCGCAACGGCGCCTGGTCGACGTCGCTGCCGAGGTGATGGCGGAAGACGCCCAGAGCCTCGGGATCACCTATTCGGGCTGGTGCCTCACCGCCCTGCCGCACAAGCGCCTGGTCGACGACCAGCCCTGGAGCCGCTCGGGCTACCGCTGCACCCTGCTGGTGGAGCCGGGTCGGCTACAGATCGGCCGCGGCAAACCGGTATTGTTCGGCGTCCCCTACGGCGCGCGGGCAAGGCTGATCCTGCTGTACCTGCAGACCGAGGCGGTACGGCGGGAAAGCCGGGAGGTGTCGCTCGGCCGCAGCATGCGCGATTGGATGACCCGGATGGGCCTCTCGGTCGGCGGCGAGACGGCCCGCGGGCTGCGTGACCAGGCCCATCGCATCGCCGCCTCCTCCATCAAGTTCTTCTGGGAAAGCGAAGGCGAGGAGGCCACCGGCATGGCCCGCGGCAACATCGTCGAACAGGGGTTGTTCTTCGGCGAGGTCGCGCGGGCGGGGGAGGCCTCCCTGTTCGAGGACCGCGTCGTGCTCGGCGAGATGTTCTACCGGGAAATCATGGAGCACGGCGTACCGCTGCTGGACCGCGCGATCCGCGAGCTGCGCGACCGTTCCATGGCGATCGATGTCTATGTCTGGCTCGCCTACAAGCTGCACGTACTGCAGGGCCGGACGCCGCTGCGCTGGCCGGCGCTCTATGCCCAGTTCGGCGCCGGCTTCGCGACGATCAAGAATTTCCGGCCCTCCTTCCTCGATGCGCTCGCTGCAGCAACGGCGGCCTATCCGGACGCGCAGGTGACGCTGGAGGAGGAGGGGATCGCGCTGCACCCCTCGCCACCGCCGATCCCATACCGCAGCGCCGGCCGACCACGGCGGCTGCCGGCTGGTTAACCCCACACCCCCGCCGCCAGGCCCCGGATAGCCAGGCCCTGGCCGGCGCGGATGGCTGGTTAACCCCACGGCCTGGAGGAGGGTCGGTGACCTGTGCGGGCCGGGTATGCCTGATCGCGACGACACGCAGCTTGCGTTTCCCCGTGGAAGGCTTAATTTGTGCACCGCAGCAAAGCGGTTCGCCGCCTGCTGCTTTCTTGGACGTTTCCTCCCTAAACTCGGCGGCACCCTCGGGTGCCGCCCTTTTTTTCGGCGGCGACGTCATGGAAAGGGCATCCGTCGCACTGGGGATCGTCCCCAGAGGGACAGGATGCGGTTTTCCCGAGAATGGGTGTTGACGCTCGGTCGAACTGGCGTCATAAGCCGCCCCCCGCAGCGAGGCTGGTTCAGCCCCACGCCGCCAGCCAGAGACGCCGACGGCCGGATCGGTAGGTAAAGAACCTGATCGCCTGTGGTTCTGATCTGCCTGCCTTCGGGCAGTTGTTCTTTTCTCCTGCAGTGATGCAGGGTGCCCTTGCTTCGGTCTGCTATGACGGTTATATGTCAGCAGGCCGGTTGAACTGGCACTGATCTTTGAAAATCGCATCGGTCTTTTGGAAGCAAGTACGCATGGCGTGCTGTCGGTGGGGTCCTGCAAAGGGCTGGCTGACGGTGGTGCCGGGCGTATGAATAGCATCGAGAGAAGTGAGCGGAGCCTGATCGAGAAGGCGTCCGCGCGATGAGGCTTCGGCCTGGTCGCGCTGATGAACCTGAGAGTTTGATCCTGGCTCAGAGCGAACGCTGGCGGCATGCTT
>JBMOJU010000116.1:0-13791 GCA_049315625.1 Paracraurococcus sp. | reverse complement strand
TTCTGCGCGTTGATCACCAGCCGCGCGCCGGCATCGCCGGCCTCGACCGCCGCACCCGCGCCCGTCGCCTCGGCATCCGGCGTGCCGCGCAGCTCCCGATCGGCATCCGCCCCCACGGCCTCGTACACCGCGGCCGGGCAGTAGCGGCTCTCCGGGCTGCGGAACCGGTCCCAGTTTACGCCCTTCCAGGCGCCGGGATCGCGCAGCTTCAGGTGCGCCGGCTGGTCTTCCTCATGGTTGGTGTTCGACAGGAACACCGAGGAGAGCCGGTCGAAGCTCAGCTTGCCGTCCGGCTTCGGGTAGACGATGCGCTTCGCCTCGCTCGCCGGCTTCAGCGACGCGTAATCCTCGTGGTGCGTCATCGTCCAGGGCGCCTTGCCGCGGAAGACGTAGGTGTCGAGCGCCGCGTTCACAAGGCCGCCCCAGAGGCCGAATTTGGCGAAGGCCGGGCGGATGTTGCGCACGCCTTCCAGCTCGGACCAGACCCAGCTGGCCTTCAGCGCCGCCGGGTAGCTGTCCAGCACCGGCGGCCGCGCCGCCCCGGCCAGCGCCGCGCCGACCGCATCGGCCGCCACCATGCCGGACTTCATGCTGGTATGCGTGCCCTTGATCTTGGGGACGTTGAGGAAGCCGGCGGTGTCGCCGATCAGCATGCCGCCGGGGAAGACCAGTTTCGGGATCGCCTGGAAGCCGCCCTCGTTCAAGGCGCGGGCGCCGTAGGAAATCCGCTTGCCGCCCTCCAGCACCTTCCGCACCTCGGGGTGCGTCTTGAAGCGCTGGAATTCGTCGAAGGGCGACAGCCAGGGGTTCGGATAATCCAGCCCGACGACGAAGCCGATCGAGACCAGGTTCTCGCCGAGCATGTAGAGCCAGGAGCCGCCATAGGTGTCGGACTCGACCGGCCAGCCGGTGGAATGCCAGATCAGCCCGGGCGTGTGGCGCTCCTTCGGGATCTCCCACAGCTCCTTCATGCCGAGCGCATAGGTCTGCGGCGCGACGCCGTCGCGCAGGTTGTAGCGGGCCATCAGCTGCTTGGTCAGCGAGCCGCGGCAGCCCTCGGCGAACAGCGTGTAGGTGGCGCGCAGTTCCATCCCCGGCTCATAGGCCGGGCCCTTGGTGCCGTCCTTCTGGATCCCCGCCACGCCGGCGACGACGCCCTTGACCTGACCATCCTCGATGATGGTCTCGGAGGCCGCGAAGCCGGGGTAGATCTCGACCCCCAGCGCCTCGGCCTTGGCACCCAGCCAGCGGCACACATTGCCGAGCGAGACGATGTAGTTGCCGTGGTTGTTCATCTGCGGCGGCGTCGGCAGCTTGAACGCCCGCGTCGCCGTCAGCAGCATGAACCGGTCATCGGTTGCCGGCGTCGCCAGCGCCGGCGGATCGTCGCGCCAGTCGGGGATCAGCTCGTCCAGCGCGCGCGGCTCCATCACCGCACCCGACAGGATATGGGCGCCGATCTCGCTGCCCTTCTCGACCAGGCAGACCGTGGCGTCGGGCGCGACCTGTTTGAGGCGGATCGCCGCGGCGAGGCCGGCCGGCCCGCCGCCGACGATCAGGACGTCAAACTCCATCGCTTCCCGTTGTTCAGCGCCGGACATGCCTGGCTCCTCCTGGTCTGCCCCGGGATGTAGCGTCGCTCCTGCTTGCGCGGAACCCCGCGGCCGGCGGATACCGGGCTGGAACAAGGGCGATCGGGGCGATGGAGGCGATGACGCGGGACGCGCTGCTGGCGGCGCTCCGGCTGCAGCTCGACTGGGGGGCGGAGGAGGCGCTGGAGGACGCGCCGATCGACCGCACCGTCGCCCGCGTCACGGCCCCGGCCGCCGCCGCCGTGACCGCCGCGGCCGGCCCGACGGCGGCCCGGACGGCGCCGGCGCTGGTCACGCCCAGCCGCGCCGCCATCGCCACCCCGCCCGGCGCCACCCGCGCCGCGGCGCTGGCGGCGCAGGCCGACAGCCTGCCGGCACTGCGCGCGGCGATGGCCGAATTCGATGCCAGCCCGCTGCGCGAGACCGCCACCAACCTGGTCTTCGCCGATGGCGTGGCCGAGAGCGGCCTGATGCTGATCGGCGAGGCGCCGGGCGGCGACGAGGACCGGCTGGGCCGCCCCTTCGTCGGCGTCTCCGGCCAGTTGCTGGACCGCATGCTGGCCTCGATCGGGCTCGACCGCAGCCGGGATTTCTACATCACCAATATCCTGCCCTTCCGCCCGCCGGGGAACCGGACGCCGACGGATGCCGAGGTGGCGCTGTTCCTGCCCTTCCTGCTGCGCCACGTCGTGCTGGCGAAGCCGCGCCACCTGGTGCTGCTCGGCGGGGTCGCGGCCAAGGCGTTGCTGCGGTCGAAGGAGGGGATCACCCGGCTGCGAGGACGTTGGAATCAAGTAACGATAAGCGAAGACCAGTCCTTGCCGGCGCTGGCGACCCTGCATCCTGCGTACCTGTTGCGGAACCCCGCGGCGAAGCGAGACGCCTGGGCCGATCTCCTGTTGCTGCAGCGCAGCTTGCAGGTGGAATAGCGGATAGCTTTCTTCTTCCTCTATGTGTCAAGAAACCGTAAGCGATTGAGATTGGCGAAAAACCGGGTTTTTCTGCCACGCGGCGGCATTTTAGGGTTGCGCCGACGCGGCGCGGGCGGCTAACGGGAACGGGCCATGCCCGCGATCGGACCCATGGCCCGCAGTTCCCTTCGCCCCCTGCTTGTCGGGGTCCTGTGGGGAGCGGCACTGATGACCGGGGCGCCAAACCCCGCCGCAGCGCAAAGGGCCAACGACCAGACCGCCATGAGCGTCCCCCGGCCCGCCACCTCTGGCGGGGTTCCCGGTCTGCCCCAGGTGTTGGCCCCGTCCGACGCTGCCCGGCTGCGACGCGTCTTCGACCTGCAGTCCCGCGGCGAACTGGCCGCGGCGGCGCGGGAGGCCGATCGCCTGGACGATCGCCGGCTGCTGGGCCATGTCCTCGCCGACCGCTACCTGCGGCCGGAGGCCTCCGCCAGCGTGCCGGAGGTGCAATCCTGGCTGGCGCAATACGCCGACCATCCGGATGCGTTGCGGCTGCACGATCTGCTGGGGCGCCTGTCGCCGCGCGGCACCGCCCTGCCCGCCCCGCCCTCGCCGCCCGAGCCGCTCTCGCCCGATGCCGTCCTGGCGCCGGAGGATCGGGCGCCGGCCATGGCGGCGATCCTCCGCAATCCCGGCCTCGACCGCACGGTGCGCGACCGGGCGCTGGAGGGTAACGCCGCCGCCGCCCTGGCGCTGATCGGCCGGACCAAGGGGATGACCCCGGCCTATGCCGGCCTGCTGCGCGCCGACATCGCGATGGGCCTGTTCCGTGCCGGGCAGGATGAGCAGGCGCTGCGGATCGCCGCCGAGGCCGCCCGCGCCGGGGAGGCCAGTGGGCTGGCCGCCTTCGCCGCCGGCCTCTCGGCCTGGGGGCTCGGCCAGTACGAGACCGCCCTGCCCTTCTTCGAGCGCAGCGCGCGGAACGACCAGGCGGCGCCCGCGCTGCGCTCCGCCGCCGCCTTCTGGACCGCCCGCGCCGCGGTGCGCGCCCGCAAGCCGCAGCTCTATGTCGCCTGGATGATGCAGGCGGCGCAGGAACCCCGCACCTTCTACGGCCTGGTCGCCCGCCGCACCCTCGGCCTTGGCGCCGGCTTCGCCTGGGAAGGCGAGCTGGCGGGGGAAGCCGAAGCCGCGGCGATCGCCGAGACCGCCGGCGGCTGGCGTGCGCTGGCCCTGCTGCAGGTCGGCCAGCCCGTCCGGGCGGAGGCCGAGCTGCGCCAGCTCTGGGGCCAGGCAAGGCGCAATCCCGGGTTGGTGCGGGCGATGCTGGTCGTCGCCTCCCAGGCCAATCTCACCGGGCTGACCGCGCAGCTCGCCGCCGCCTCCCAGGCCGAGGATGGCCGGCCGCGCGACTTCGCCCGCTTCCCGCTGCCGCGGCTGATGCCGCAGGGCGGCTTCCGGGTGGACCCGGCGCTGCTCTACGCGCTGGCGCTGCAGGAAAGCCGCTTCAACGCCGGCGCCGTGTCGCCGGCGGGGGCGCGCGGGCTGATGCAGATCATGCCGGCGACCGCCAGCTACCTGGCGCGCGACCCGTCGCTGCAGGGCGAAGGCGCCCAGCGGCTGCATGATCCGGCCTATTCGCTGGAGCTCGGCCAGCGCTACATCCACTATCTGGCACGGCACGAGGGGGTGGAGGGCAACCTGATCCGCCTGCTCGCGGCCTACAATGCCGGCCCGGGCAACCTGATGAAGTGGCTCCCGGCGCATGGCCACCGGGACGATCCCTTCCTGTTCGTGGAAGCCATCCCGTTCGACGAAACCCGCGGCTTCGTGCAGCAGGTGCTGACCTATTCCTGGATCTACGCCTCGCGCCTCGGCCTGCCGGCGCCGAGCCTGGACCAGCTCGCGGCCGGCGGATTCCCCCGCTTCAGCGAGACCGAGGACGTGGTCGCCATGCTGCGCCAGCGCGGCCGCACCCTGCACTGAAACCGGGCGCCGCGCATCCGCGTGGCCTGGCTTCGCCGCGCCCGCGGCGGGCCGCAGGCCGGGTCGTGCGCCAGGTATGGGTCAGCGCGCCGCCGGGATCAGGCCCGGCCGTTGTTCCAGGCACGCCAGGCGCGGGCAAGGCGACCGCCCCGCCGCCAGCGGGCGAGTTCGCGCTGCGCCGCCTCCGCCGCCGCCACCTGCTGCCGCAGCGCCGCAGCCTGCGCCTCGGCCGTCACCGCGGTCGCCGTCCTGAACTCGTCGGCGCTGATGGTGACCACGGCCAGCCGCGCGCCGCCTCCGCCAGGGCCCGCGCCTCGGCCAGTTGCGCCGCATGGGCAACGATTTCCCAGTTCCGCCGATTCGCCAGCGCCAGGGTCCGCGCCGCCAGCGCGGCGATGTCGCTGCGCGCCGCAGCCATGCCGCTGCGCGCCTCGTCGCGCTCCCGCAGCGCGCGCCGCGTCCGGGCAACGGCGACCACCGTCGCCTCCCGCGCCGTCGCCAGCGCGGAATCGGTCTGCGCCAGCCGCGCCTCCAGCTCGGCGATCGTCTCGGCGCGCCGCGCGGCCAGTTGGCGTGCCTCCGCGGTGGCAGCGAGCGCGGCTTCCAGCGATTCGCGCAGCGCCAGGATGTGCGCTTCCAGCGGGCCGGGCCGGGCCGGGGCGGGCTCCGCCTCATCCTCCAGCGGCAGGGCCTCCGGACGGATATCCGCCCCCCCGAGCTTGCCCGGCAGCATCTGCGTCAATGCAGCGACCTGTGTCGTCAGCTCGCCCCCACTGCCATCCGCCATGGCCGTCGCTCCGATCGTCCGACTCGTCTCTTAACGCAAGAAAAGGATCCACGCGACGGCAACTTGCGCACCGGTTGAGACAGGGCCGCCCGGCGCGGCGCTTTCGCCCCGCCCCGGGGGTGGATTCCGGGCCGGCGAGGCTCGACATTGGGAGACTGCCACGCGAGGTCCTTCATGCCGATCGATCAGAGCCTGCCCTTCGTCCCGGTCAACATCGCGGTGCTGACCGTCTCCGACACCCGCGACCTCGCCTCCGACCGCTCCGGCCAGACGCTGCAGGAGCGGATCGAGGCCGCCGGGCACCGCTGCGTGGCGCGCGAGATCGTCCGCGACGAGCCGGAGGCGATCGAGGCGGTGTTGCGCCGCTGGATCGCCGACCCGGCGATCGATTGCGGCATCACCACGGGCGGCACCGGCATCACCGGCCGCGACGTGACGCCGGAAGCCTTCAAGCGGGTGCTGGAGAAGGAGATCGATGGCTTCGGCGAGCTGTTCCGCATGCTGAGCTACCAGAAGATCGGCACCAGCACGATGCAGTCGCGGGCCCTGGGTGGAGTCGCGGGCGGCACCTATCTGTTCGCGCTGCCCGGCAGCACCGGCGCCTGCAAGGATGCCTGGGACGACATCCTGCTGTACCAGCTCGATTCGCGGCACCGGCCCTGCAACCTGGTGGAGCTGATGCCGCGGCTGCAGGAGCATTTGCGGGCGGCGTGAGGCGGCCTCAGCCTACCACGTCGGCCTCCGGCCGGTCGTTGCCGGCCGCATACTCGGTGTGCCACCGGCCGGCCTCGTCCTGGAACTCGATATAGGCCGCGTTGCCCGGCACGTGCTGCTCGCGGGCGACCCGGCGGGCAGCGGCCAGCGCGGCGGCGTGCGACCCGAAGGGCTCGGAGAAGACGTCGCCGAGCGTGTAGGCCCAGCCGCCATCATGCTGGACGATCTTGTAGTGGATCCTGGCCATCCCGGCCTCCGTCCCGTGTGGTCCCGGCATGTTGGCCCGGGCGCGACGGATTGCGGCGGCGCCCGGGATCACGTCTCCGGCGGCGGCACCACCCCGGGGCGCGGGTCGATCGGCAGCAGCCGGTCGAGGCCGCTCGTCTGCTCGAACAGCGCCGCCGCCCGCAGCGCCACATCCTCCCGCCGCGGCGGCGCCGCCACCTGCAGCCCGACCGGGCGGCCATACTGGTCGAAGCCGCAGGGCACGGCGACGGCCGGGCTGCCGGCCAGCGTCATCGTCGCGTTCAGCATCGACCCGCCCATGTAGTTGGCAAGCTTTTGCCCGGCGATGCTCTCCGGCGCGCGCAGCATCACGTCGAAGGCGGGCGTCGGCGCCGAGGGCGTGACGAAGACATCGAAGCGGCCGAAGATCCGCACCATCTCGCGGTAGAACCGGGCGCGCTCGCGGTCCGCCCAGGCGAGCTGGCTCGGCGTGGCGTTCAGCCCGCGCTCGGTGTTCCAGATGATGTCGGGCTTCAGCATCTCGCGCCGCTCGCGCAGCTGGATTTCCCGATCCACCACGAAATGCTGGCTGCGCAGCACCAGCAGCGCCTCGGTGAGCTCGCCCAATTCGGGCGAGACCTCCTCGACCACGCAGCCGAGCTCGGCGAAGCGGCGGATCGCGGCCGCGCAGATCGCCCGCGTCTCGCGGTCCACCGCCAGGGCGCCGTCGTAGTCCAGCGTGAAGGCGACGCGCGGGCGCCAGGCGCCGGTGGTGGCGACCGCCTGCGCGTAGCTGACGGCCGGCGCGTCATAGGTCAGCGGGTCGGCCGGGTCCCAGCCGGCCATGGTGTCGAGGAACAGCGCCAGGTCGGGGATGTTGCGCGCCATCGGCCCCTGCACCGACAGGGGCGCGAAGAGGTTGTTCACCGTCCCCCGCGTCACCCGCCCGGGACTCGGCCGCAGCCCGACCACGCTGCAATAGGTGCCGGGGCGGCGCAGGCTGCCGGCATGGTCGGTGCCCTGGGCCAGCCAGGCCTCCCCGGTCGCCAGGCTGACCGCGCCGCCGCCGGTGCTGCCGCCGCAGGTGAGCGACGTGTTCCAGGGGTTGCGGGTGCGGCCGAAGACCTCGTTGAAGGTGGAGCCGCCGGCGCCGAATTCCGGCGTGTTGGATTTGGCCAGAACAATGCCGCCGAGCGATTCGATCCGCTGCACCACGGGGTGGGACGCGGTGGGCACATGGTCCTTGAAGATCGGCGAGCCATAGGTGGTGCGCACCCCGGCGACGTCGGTCAGGTCCTTGATGGTGACGGGCAGGCCGCCGAGCCAGCCCGCCTCGCCGGCGCGCCCGGCGCCCTCCCCGGCCATGATCCGCCGCGCATGGTCGCGGGCGCGGTCGAGGCAGAGGGTCGGCAGCGCGTTCACCGCCGGCTCCACCGCGGCGATGCGCGCGGCGGCGGCCTCCACCAGCTCCAGCGGCGAGACGTCGCGGCGGCGGAGGCGCTCGACGGCTTCGGTCGCGGTCAGGCGGATCAGGTCGTCGGACATGCGGGGCTTCCCTTGCGGCGGGGAAGTGCAGCGCGGCCGGGGCGGGCGCGCAAGCCGCAGGCATTGATCGTTCGGCAACAAGGCAAGGTCGGGGAGAATACGTTCTCCCCGACCTTGCTTTTTCAGAACGCCGCGCCGAGCGAGACGGTCAGCATATGGTCCGCCCCGCCGTAATACGTCCGTGCCCGCACGTCGTAGTCGAGCAGCAGCGACAAGGCCTCCCGCTTCAGCAGCACGCCGGCGCCGCCGCGGAAGCCGCTGCGGTTCAGCGTGCCGACCGGGCCGGTGACCCGCGCCTCCGCCATCGACTGCCGCTCGGCCAAAGCGATCGTCAGGTTGCGGTGGTCGTCGGTCAGGCCGAAATCCCAGCCGGCGCGGAGCTGCGGCACCACCCGGCCCCAATCATACTGCAAGGGCCAGGAGACCTGCCCGCCCAGGTTCAGCACCGCCTGGTCGAAGCTCTGCCGCGGCACCGCGGCATTGGCGAGGATCGCATCGGTCTCGGTATAACCGTCGATCCGCTGCTTCATGTAGCTGATCCGCCCGGTCGGGCCGGCCAGCACCGGGCCGATCGGGAAATTGTGGCCGGCGGCGAGCTGCAGCAGGTGCCCCTCCCCGCCCGGCTTGCCGCGGCCGGTCAGGCCGTAGATCTGGGTGTCGCGGCGGATGTCCCAGTCGCCGAAGACGTAGCTGTACTGCGCGTCGAACCAGGAGTTGCCGGAAAAGCCAGTGACATAGGGGCTGACCGCACCGCCGGTCGCGCCGATGCGGCTGTTGCCGAGCAGCGTGCTGGCCGCGTCGAAGTAGCTCAGCGACAGGCCGAGCCGCAGGTTCGGCGTGGCGCGGTAGTCGCCGCCGACGGTGACGACGCTGACCGTCGGGTCGTTCGCCGCGCGCCCGGTGCTGCCGCCCGGCCCATAGGCGTAGTTGGCGCCGCCGCTGCCGCCCTGGCGGTCGAAGTTGAAGTTGCCGGTGAGGTAGGTGTTGAAGCGCTGCTCGAAGTTCGGCGCCATGTCCGCGGTCAGGCTGCGCAGGCCGAAGACCCGACTGTCCTGCTGGCCGAGGATGCTGCGGCCGACCTGCAGCGCCGTCTCCCCGGTGGCGCGGGCCAGCGGCAGCGCGGTGACCTCGAGGGATTGCAGCGCCAGCGGGTCGATGTAGCTCGGCAGCGTCACTTCGTAGACCAGCACGACGGTGTCGACATCGGCGGCCTCGGCGTAGGCGCGGCCGACCATGGAGCCGTTGGTGGTGATGAAGTCGTTATCGCTGACGACGAAAAGGTAGAAATTGTTCGGCTTGGCCCGGTTCAGCACCGGTGCCAGGGCCATGCCCTCCCACTTCTCGTACAGGTTGTTCTTGTCGTTCGGCGCCCCGTTGCGCAGGCCGAAGCGGCCGAGCTGGGTGTTGTCGTTGATGTCGAGGAAGGGCGTCACGCTGGCCGGCGTGACCCCACCGGCCAGCACGCCCTTCGGCGCCACCGGCGTGGTGCCGTCATAGGCCGTGCCGGCGATGTTGGTCGCGCCGGAGACGTCGACGATGTTGATGACGCGGTAGCGCGAGGTGGCGGTGGCGAGCGAGAAGCCCGCGCCGCTGTCGCGCGCCAGCATCAGGTACTGGGTGTTGTTGAGCTGAAGGATCTCGCTCTGCGCCGCGACCAGCGTGTTGCCGGCGAATTGCGGCAGGCGGACGACGAATTCCTCGCGCAGCGCCGGCGCGGCGGGGTTGGCGATGTCGTAGCGCAGCATGCGCGTGTAGTAGCGCGTCGCCGGCGCGTCGCCGCCATCCTGGCGGGTGGCGCTCTGCAGCAGGGCGGTGAGGGTGCGGCCATCGGGGGCGATCGCCAGGCCTTCCAGCCCCTGGTTGTTCTGCCGCCCGGTCACCGGGTTGACCGGGTTCGGCGCAGTGCCGCCGGCGGGCGGGTTGTTGGACGCGAAATTCTCGACGCCGTTGCGGATCGGGATGAAGGCATCCGGCGGCCGGATGGCGCCAAGCATCTGCCCGTTGGCGTTGAAGCGGTAGATGTAGGGGCCGTATTCGTCGCTGACCCAGAAACTGCCGTCGCGGCCGCGGACCAGGCCCTCGCTGTCCAGGGTGACGCGGCCATTGCTGCCGATCGGCAGGTTGGGGAAGCCGTTCGCCGCCGCCCGCACGCCGCTGGCATCGAGCCCGGTGGTCGGCGTGCCGTTGCCGTCGGTGAGGCCCAGGGTCTGGTTGAGCGTCAGGCCGAGTTGCGCCTGCTGCGCCGCGCCCGCCGGCAGCGCCGCCGAGCCGGTGTAGGGTGCGAAGCTGATCATGAAGCGCTGCAGCCGGCCCTGGTAGTCGACCGTGCCGTTGGTGTTCCAGCCGCGGTCGGGCAGGCCGTAAAGCACGCCGGTGAAGCCATCCCCGGCGCCACGCCAGCGGGTGAGGTCCAGCATCATGCTGGAGCCGAGGCTGAGCGTGTCGCCGAAGCCGTCGCGCGCCTGGGCGCCGACGCGGCCGACGCCGACCAGGCCCTGGCTGGCGAAGCTGGTGCCGTTGACGCTGACCGTCTGCGCCGCGGCGCTGCCGCCGAGCAGCGGCAGGGCCAGGGTCGGGAAGGCGAGCAGCAGCGCGCGCCAGCCTGTCGATGGGGTCCTTGTCATCGGCACGACTCCTCCGTCGGGCATGGGCTGACGAATCCGTCAGCGATTGCTCCCGCTGTGCCGTACCGCTGCGCTTTGATCCCGCAGGGTCCTGTTACATTTTACCGGCGGCCGGCCGAAGCCACCGCAACCGCGCGGGCTGCCCCGCGCGCAGGACCACGATGGCATTCTGCCGGAAGCGGCGGCCCAGCACGGCCAGGCGCCGCGGGTCGCCGGCGAGCAGCAGGTGTTCCTCCCGCCAGCTTGCATCGCCGCCCCAGCCCTCGGCCTGCGGCAGGCGGCGCGCGGCCAGTCGCAGCCGCGCCAGCAGGCGGTCGTTCCAGCCGCGCGGCATGCGCCGGCTGAACGGGTTCCAGGCGCCGACGAAGCCGCCCTGGCGCGCGCCGAGGCGCGCCAGCAGCGCGTCGATGGCGGGGCTGCGGCGGCCGATGCGGGCGGTGGCGCCGGCGGCCTCGTAGGGGCTGCGGCGGTAGGCGGCGTGCAGGCGGGGGGTCATGTGGCGACGGATGGGTCCCGCGGGGGCGCATTCCCACCCCAGCCGTGCGCCGCGGGGGCGGGGAGAGGCGGCGGTTACGCCAGTTGGAACAGCAGGCCCTTCAGGTAGGCGCTTTCCGGCAGCGCCGTGTGCACCGGGTGGTCCGGGCCGGCGCCGCCCTGGAACAGCAGTTTCGCGTCGCGGCGTGCCTTGCCGAGGCCCCAGACCACCGCATCGGCGAATTCGCCCGGCGCCACGTGGTGGCTGCACGAGGCGATGAAGAGGAAGCCGCCCGGCGCCACCAACCCGGCGGCCAGCCGCGCCAGCTTGCCGTAGCCGCGCAGCGCCTGGGCGTGGTCCTTGCGCGCCTTGGCGAAGGCGGGCGGGTCGGCGACGACGATGTCGAATCGCGTGCCGGCGGCGACCATCTGCTCCAGCGCCTCCAGCGCCTCGGCCTTCTGCGCCGTCACGCGATCCGCCAGGCCGTTCGCCGCCGCGGTCTGCATCGCCAGGTCCAGCGCATGCGCGCTGCGGTCCAGCAGCGTGACCTGCGCCGCGCCCGCCGCGGCGCAGCGCAGGCCGAAGCCGCCGGTGTGGCAGAAGGCGTCCAGCACGGTGGCGCCACGGGCGAGGCGGGCGACGCGGTCGCGGTTCTCCCGCTGGTCGTAGAACCAACCCGTCTTCTGCCCGCCCAGCAGGTCGACGGAAAAGCCGAGGCCGCCTTCCTCGACCCGCGCGGCGCTGTCGGTGCCGAGCAAGGGCGCGACGCTTTCGGCCAGCCCCTCCAGCGTCCGCACCGCGGCGTCGTTGCGGCCGATGACGAGGCGGGGCGCGATCAGGTCGCGCAGCGCCGCCACCAGCAGCGGCGTCAGCACCTCCATCCCCGCGGTATTGGCCTGCAAGGCCAGCGCATCGCCATAGCGGTCGATCACCAGGCCGGGCAGGCCGTCGGCCTCGGCATGGACCAGGCGGTAATAGGGGGTGTCGTAGAGCCTTTCGCGCAGCGCCAGCGCGGTGCCGAGGCGGCGCTTCACCCAATCGAGGTCCAGCACCGCATCCGGGTCGCGGTCCAGGCGGCGGGCGGCGATCAGGCTGTGCGGGTTGAAGCTCCAGGTGCCGTGGCGCCAGCCGTCGTCGCCTTCCAGGCGGATGGCGCCGCCGGGCGGCAGGGCGCGGGCGGCCGGGGTCATGGCGATCTCGTTGGAGAAGGCCCAGGGGTGGCCGGCCTTCACCCGCTGGTCGTGGCGCGGCAGCAGGCGGAGCAGCTGATGGGGCTCGGTCATGCAGCGGCGATAGGGCGGGGCGGCGGGCGGTGCAACGGCAGGCTACCCGCGCACCGCCAGCACCACGCCGCCGAGCACCAGCGCCAGCGAGGCGACTTCCCTGAGTCCGAAGGGCTCGCCGAGGAAGAGCGCGGCGCCGGCGACGCTGACCACCGGCGCCAGCAGCGTGCCCTGCGTCGCCAGCCCGGCCGGCAGCCGCCGCAGCGCGGCGAACCAGGCGAGGTAACACAGGCACAGCGGCAGCGCGGCCATGTAGGCCATCGAGACCCAGCCGCGGGTGGAGACACCGGCCCAGTCCGGTGCCTCGAACGCAAGGGTCGCCAGCACCAGCGGGACCATGCCGAGCCCGACCTGCCAGGCCACCGCGGCACCCGGTGGCATGGCCAGCGGCCAGCGCTTGGTCATCACCGTGCCGAGCGCGAACAGCGAGCAGCCCGCCAGGGAGAAGGCGACGCCCGGCAGCTTGGCGAGGCCGATATCGATCCCCTTGCCGGCGATGACGAGCGCGACGCCGGCCATGCTGAGGGCGAGCGCGGCGAGGCGCTTCGGCGTCGGCACCTCCCCCAGCACCGGCCAGGCGAGGAGCGCGGCCCAGACCGGCATGGTGTAGGCGACGATCGCGCCCTCCGACGCGCTCAGCCAGCCGAGGGAGAGGGTGGCGAGGCCCATCCAGGCGGTGATGTTGAGCAGGGCGGCGAGCCAGAGCCGCGGCCAGAGCCCGGGCGGGACGCGGAGCGGGGTGCCGCTGGCGCGGACGATGGCGGCGAGGAGGGCGGCGGCGAGCAGGCCGGGCCAGGCGCGGGCGGCCATGGGCGGGAGTTCGGCGAGGAGGAGCTTCAGGGGTGGCCAGTTGCTGCCCCAGCCGATGACCGCGACGGCGAGGAGGGCGAGGCCGTGGCGGCGGGTGTGGGTTGCGGGGGGCATGGCGAGGGAAGGTGACGGGAAATTCGGGGCGGTCCAGAGGCTTCGCGGACGCAACCCGGCAAATCACGTCCCAGGACAAATTTGGCCTGTTCTGTCTCGACCTTTACCACCCCGCCATGCGCAGCACCTCCGCCGCGCCGGCCCCCGCCTCCCGCAACCCCCGGATCGTCGGCGCCCCATCCCGCTTCGCCAGCCTTTTCCCATCCACGCCGACCAGCAGCGGATGATGCGCATACTCCGGCTCCGGCCACCCCAGCAGCGCCTGCAGCAGCCGGTGCAACTGCGTCGCCGGCTTCAAATCCGCCCCGCGCGTCACCAGCGTCACCCCCTGCACTGCATCGTCATGCGTGACGCACAAATGGTAGCTCGCCGGCGCATCCTTCCGCGCCAGCACCACGTCGCCGAAGGGTGCCGGGTTGCAGCGCAGCCGCCCCTCGCCCAGCTCGTGGAAACTCAACCCCGCCGGCGCCGCAGCCAGCGCCGCCGCCATGTCCAGCCGCAGCGCATGCGGCACCCCGTCCGCCACCCGCGCCGCCCGCTCTGCCGCCCCGAGCCGGCGGCAGGTCCCCGGGTAGCGCGGCCCGTCCAACCCGTGCGGCGCGTGGCCGGAGGCCGCGATCTCCCGCGCGATCTCCGCCCGTGTGCAGAAGCACGGGTACAGCAGCCCCAGCCCCGCCAGCCGGTCGAGCGCCGCCCGGTATTCCGGCAGATGCGCCGACTGCACC
>JBMOJU010000506.1:0-3089 GCA_049315625.1 Paracraurococcus sp. | reverse complement strand
TGATGACGCATGTCTCGCACTGGTTCGACCGCCGCCGCGGCACCGCGCTCGCCCTCGTCTCCTCCGGCCAGTATGTCGCCGGCGCGCTCTGGCCCAGCCTGTTCGAGCGCGCGGTGGCGGCCTTCGGCTGGCAGCGGACCATGCTGGGCTACGGGGTGCTGGCGGCGGCGGTGATCCTGCCCGTCGCGGCCCGGCTGCGGCCGCCGCCGGCCCTGCCGGCGCCCGGCAGCGCCGCGGCAGGGCCGGCACCGGGCGCGCGGGTGCTCGGCCTGCCGCCTGATCTGGCGCTGTTGCTGCTGGCCGTCGCCTCCTTCCTCTGCTGCATCCCGATGGCGATGCCGGCGGCGCATCTGGTGGCCTTCTGCGGCGACCTCGGCATCGCCGGGCAGCAGGGGGCGCTGATGCTGTCCCTGCTGCTGACCGCCGCCTTCCTGGCGCGGCAGGGCTGGGGCTGGGTGGCCGACCGGATCGGCGGCCTGAACAGCGTGCTGGCCGGCAATGTCTGCCAGACCATCGGCATGGCCGCTTCCTGACGACCCAGGAGGAGGCCGGGCTCTTCCTCGTCGCCGGCCTCTTCGGCCTCGGCTTCAGCGGCATCGTGCCGGCCTATGTGCTGACGGTGCGGGCGCTGTTCCCGGCCGCCGAGGCGGCCTGGCGGGTGCCCTGCCTGCTCTTCCTCAGCCTGTCGGGCATGGCGGCCGGGGCCTGGCTGGCGGGGTGGCTCTATGACCGCTTCGGCAGCTATGCGCTGGCCTGGCAGGTCGGCATCGCCACCAACCTGGCGGCGCTGGTGATCCTGGCCGGGCTGGCGCTGCGCCAGGGCGGCCGCCGCGCGGCGTTGGCCTGAGGACACGTCAGGCGAGCCCCAGCCAGTCCGGCGGCGAATAGACCACCCAGGCCGCGCCGGCACCGTCGCCGGCCGCGCCGGCATTGCTGGCGCTGACCAGGATCTCCGGCCTGCCGTCGCCGTTCTGGTCGCCCAGCGCCGCGAGCGCATAGCCGGCCCGGCCCTGCTCCGCCGGATCGCCCGCAATCAGCAGGCCGCCATGGCCGGCGGTGACGTCGGCGAGCGAGACCGGCGCGCCGTCCGCCTTGCCCCAGACCAGCCAGGCCGCGCCGCTCAGCCCACTGGCGAAGGGCGCGCCGATCAGCAATTCGGGCCGCCCGTCGCCGTTCAGGTCGCCGATGCCGGAGACCGACCAGCCCGCCAGGTCGTAGGCCGCGGCCCCGGTGATCTTGAAGCCCCCGCTGCCGGCGGCGACATCGGCCAGGTTCACCGGCGTGCCGGACGCCTTGCCCCAGACCACGTAGACCGCGCCTGCCAGGTTGCCCGTCGGGTCATTGTCCGGCGCGGCGATGAGCATGTCCGGCCGGCCGTCGCCGTTCAGGTCGCCGATCCCGGCCAGCGCGGCGCCGGCATGGTCGTAGGCCGCTTCGCCGGCGATCTTGAAGCCGCCGGAGCCGGCGGCCACCGCGGCCAGGCTGACTGCGCTGCCGGTGGCCTTGCCGAAGACCACATAGGCGGCGCCGGCCTGGTCGCCGCCCTGGTCGTTCAGCGGTGCGCCGATCAGCAGGTCCGGCCTTCCGTCGCCGTTGACATCGCCGATCGCGGCGACGGCGCTGCCCGCCGCGTCGCCGGTCGCCTCGCCGGTGACCTTGAAGCCGCCATTGCCGGCGCCGACCGCGGCCAGGCTCACCGGCGTGCCGGAAGCCTTGCCGAACACCACATAGGCCGTCCCCGCCCCGGTCCCCGGCGCGCCGACCAGCACATCGGCGCGGCCATCGCCGTTCAGGTCGCCGATGCCGGCCAGGCTGCTGCCGGCGAGGCCGGACCCGGCCTCCCCGGTGATCTTGAAGCCGCCGCTGCCGGCGGCGACATCGCCGAGGCTGACCGCCGCGCCGCCGGCCTTGCCGAACACCACATAGGCGGCGCCGGCCGGGCTGCCGTCCGGACCGTCATAGGGTGCGCCGAGCAGCAGGTCTGGCCGGCCGTCGCCGTTGACGTCGCCGGCCGCCGCCGCCGCCTCGCCGGTCGAGCCGAAGGCCGCCTCGCCGGTGATGCGGTAGCCACCGGTCCCCGCCGCGACGTCGGCCAGCGGGACGGTGCCGCCGCCGGCCTTGCCGAACACGACATAGGCGGCACCGGCGTAGCCGTTGCTGCCCGGCGCGGTCACCAGCAGGTCCGGCCGGCCGTCGCCGTTCACGTCGCCCAGCCCGGCGACGGCGATGCCGGCATTGTCGTAGGCCGCCTCGCCGAGAATCCGCAGGCCGCCGGTGCCGAGTCCGGCCAACGGCAGCGGCTCGGTGCCGCCGAGGATGGTGACGGTGAGGAGTTGCGAGGCCGAGCCGTCGTTCGACCAGACCGTGAGCGTGTCGGCGACGCGCTGGCCGCCACGCAGCGCCTGCACCATGGGCGCCGTATTGTCGAGCGCGTAGCTCCAGACGCCGGCGACCGGATCGAAGGCGAAGCTGCCGTAGCGGCCGATGAGGTCGCCCCCGGCGACCGCCCGGAACAGCGACTGGCCGGCATCCTGGTCGTGGATGATCAGCGTGCCGCCGGTGCCGAGGACCGCATCCTCGGTCACCATGCCGGCGATGGTGCCGGAAATCTCCGCCGCGTCGCGGGTGCCGACCACGTCGACGACGATCGTCCGGCTGGCGGTGCCGTCCAGCGAGGTGACGGTGAGCCGGTCGTTGACCACCTGGCCCTCGATCAGCCGCTGCACGAGCTGGGAGGCGTTGTCGAGCGCGTAGGTCCAGGCGCCGGTCGCGGCATTGAAGGCGAAGCGGCCATAGGTGCCGACCAGCGCCGCGGCGGCGGGGGCCTGGAAGGCGGATTGCCCGGCATCGATATCGGCCACCGTCACGGTGCCGGCGGTCGCCAGCGTCGTGTCCTCCTTGACCGCGCCGGCCAGGACACCGCCGATGCTGGCGGGGTCGTTGGCCCCGCTGACGGTGACCGCAATCGTCGCGCTCGCCGTGCCGTCCAGGCTGGACACGGTGAGGCGGTCGGTCACCGCCTGGCCGGCGGCCAGCGCCTGGACATTGGCGGCGGTGTTGTCGAGCGCGTAGCGCCAGACGCCGGTCGC
>JBMOJU010000505.1:0-3090 GCA_049315625.1 Paracraurococcus sp. | reverse complement strand
CACCTTCGCCGATGCCCTGGCCCTGGTGGCGCATTACCGCATGGCGCTGCCGGAGGCCGCGCTGCGCCACCTGCAGGTGGGGGAGGAGGAGACGCCGAAGCCCGGCGACCCGCGCCTGGCCAATACCGAGCTCCGCATGATCGCCACGCCCATGGCCGCGCTGCGGGCGATGGCGGCGGAAGCGCAGGCGCTCGGCCTCACCCCCCTCATCCTCGGCGATGCGCTGGAAGGCGAGGCACGGGAGCTGGGCCGGGCGCTGGGCGGCATCGCGCTCTCGGCGGCCACGCACGGGCTGCCGGTGGCGCGGCCGGCGGTGCTGCTCTCGGGCGGCGAGACGACGGTGACCATCGATGGCCCGGCCGGCGAGGGCGGCCGGGGCACCGAATGCCTGCTCGGGCTGGCGCTGGCGCTGGGCGGCGCGCCGGGGGTCTGGGCGCTCTGCTGCGACACGGACGGCATCGACGGCAAGTCGGACGCCGCCGGCGCCATCGCCACGCCGGATACGCTGGCCCGGGCGCGGGCGCTGGGCCTTGACCCGCGCGCCGCGCTGGCCGGGCACGACAGCACCGGCCTGTTCCGTGCCCTTGGCGATCTGGTGGTGACCGGGCCGACCCTGACCAATGTAAACGACGTGCGGGCCGTGCTCATCAGCTGAACGGGACGCAGGTTTCCGGGAAAGGTTAAGCACTCCCGGCCACGACCTTCGCGTTCGCCGGCGAGCAAGCTTGATGTCGCTAGGCACGGCCCGAGGCACCACTCCTTAACGTTAATTTTTAAGCTTTTAATTAAGTCTGGGCGGCCCGACTTAACCCGCATAAGCTGCCGGGCATGAGAGACGCAATCCTCGACGACCTGCTGAACCGCCGCGGCACCGGGGCGAAGATCGCCTCCGCCCTCGGCATCACCCCCGCCGCCGTGTCGCAATGGCAGCGCATACCGGCCGACCGCGTGACCGAACTGGCCCGGCTGCTGGACATGCCGGTGCACCAGCTTCGCCCCGACCTGTTTCCGCCGCCGGAAGGCAAGCTCCGCATGGCCCCACGCATCCCGCTCCGCCGCCGCCGCCGCACCAAGATCGTCGCCACCCTCGGCCCCGCCTCCTCCTCGGCGGAGGTGATCGAGCGGCTGTTCCGCGCGGGCGCCGATGTCTTTCGCCTGAACTTCAGCCACGGCAGCCACGCCGACCACGCCGAGCGCATCGCCACCATCCGCGCGCTGGAGGAGAAGACCGGCCGCCCCATCGGCATCCTGGCCGACGTCCAGGGCCCGAAGCTCCGGGTCGGCCGCTTCCAGGGCGGCCGGGTCCAGTTGCAGACTGGCCAGGCCTTCCGGCTCGACCTCAATCCCACGCCCGGCAATGTCAGCCGCGTCCAGCTGCCGCATCCGGAGATCATCCAGGCGGCGCAGATCGGCACCTCCCTGCTGCTCGATGACGGCAAGCTGCGCCTGCGGGTCACCCGGGTCCGCGGCGACCACCTGGAGACGGAGGTGGTGGTCGGCGGCGCGCTGTCGGACCGCAAGGGTGTCAACGTCCCCGACGTCGCGCTACCGATCCCGGCACTGACGGTGAAGGATCGCGAGGACCTCGATTTCGTCCTGCCGCTGGGGATCGACTATATCGGCCTGAGCTTCGTCCAGCGGCCGGAGGACGTGGCCGAGGCCAAGGCGATCGCCGCCGGCCGGGCGCTGATCATGGTGAAGATGGAGAAGCCGCAGGCGGTCGAGAACCTCGACGCCATCATCGCCCTGACCGATTGCGTCATGGTCGCCCGCGGCGACCTCGGCGTCGAATGCCCGCCCGAGGAAGTGCCGCTGATCCAGAAGCGCATCGTCCGCGCCGCCCGCGCCGCAGGCAAGCCCGTCGTGGTGGCGACGCAGATGCTGGAGAGCATGATCTCCTCGCCCTCCCCCACCCGGGCCGAGGCCTCCGACGTCGCCACCGCGGTGTTCGACGGGGCGGATGCGGTGATGCTCTCGGCCGAGACCGCCGCCGGGCAATACCCTTACGAAGCCGTCAACATGATGGACCGCATCGTCGCGCGGGTGGAGCAGGACCCCGACTGGCGCCGGCAGACCGATACCGCCCGGCCGGAGCCTGAGCCGAACAGCGCCGGCGCCATCGCCGCCGCGGCGCGGCAGGTGGCGCACACCATCAAGGCGCAGGTCATCGCCACCTTCACCTCCACCGGCAGCACCACGCTGCGCGTGGCGCGCGAGCGGCCCGACTGCCCGATCCTCGGCCTGACCGCCAGCATGGAGAGTGCCCGGCGACTCGCCGTGGTCTGGGGCGTCCACCCGCTGCTGACGCAGGAGCCGCACAGCATGGGCGACATGGTCAGCAAGGCGCTGCGGGCCGGACAACAGGAGGGCTTCGCCCAGGCGGGGCAGGAGGTGGTGGTGACCGCGGGCGTCCCCTTCGGCATGCCGGGCACCACCAATGCATTGCGGGTCGCCACGGTGAAGTAACCTGCCCACGGCATGACAGGGCGGAAATCTTCGCCGTCCCGCGCGTTGCCGCTGGCGGTCGGGTGCAGCCTTCCCGTTTGCCCGGCCGCGAGACAGGGAACAGCGACATGACCAGGACCCGATGCGCCGCCATGGCGGTGAGCCTTGCCCTCCTTGCCGCCTGCCAGACCTCCACGCCGACTGCTGTCCCGCAGCCGGGCGCCAGCGCCGCGGCGCCGGTCGTCCCCGGCACCGCCCGCATCATGGGCGGGTCGAGCAACGCCGACATCCAGCGCACCGCCCAGGGCAGCGGCGCCCAGGCGCCGATCGTCCCGGGCACCGGCCGGATCATGGGCGGCATCAGCAATGCCGAAGTCCAGCGCACCACCCCGGGCCCGGGCGTGCAGGCGCCGATCAAGCCGGGCACCGGCCAGATCATGGGCGGGATCAGCAATGCCGAGGTCCAGCGCGCCGGCGGTGGCGCCCCGCCGCCGGGCTACCGCGGCAACTGACACCGGGCGCCGGCCGGGGAACGGCATCGTGACCCCGGCCGCGATTGACCCGGACCTGCCGAGCGGGCGCCATGCCGCAGGTTCGGGGGTTGGGGGAGAGTCCGATGCTGTGGTCATCGCGCGGGCCGGGGCC
>JBMOJU010000504.1:0-3092 GCA_049315625.1 Paracraurococcus sp. | reverse complement strand
CTCGGCGCACCCACCCTGCTGGTCGAGAGCGGCGGCCGCACCGCCGACGGCGTCGCCAAGCTGCACGTCTGGTGGCGGCTCTCTGAGCCGGCCGAGGGGCCGGATCTTGCTCGCCTCTGCGCCGTGCGCGGTGAAATCGCCGAGAAGGTCGGCGGCGACCTGCACTTCCGCTCCGCCCACCAGCCGATCCGGGTCCCAGGCACCGTCTACCACAAGCGTGGCTTGCACCGGCTGGTCAACATTCGTGAGCATCATCCGCTGGTCGAAGTGGAACTTCCCAACTTCGCCGCGGCGGTCGCCTCCATGCCCACCATGCCGGGCCTGGCCGCGGCCACCGCCGCCGCGGGCGCCAATCGGCCAGGGCTTGATGCCGTCCTCACCACCCCGGTGCGCGAGGGCAGCCAGGATGCCTGGACTCGCTTCCAGGGCGCCAGCGCGGCCATCGGTCACTTTGTCCGCATGGTCCACGAGGGCCGCATAACCGGCGACGAAGGCTGGGAGGCGATCTGCCAGTACAACGCCGCGTGCCTCCGCCCGGAATGGCCGCTGGACCGCCTCAAGGTGGAGGCCGATGCGATCTGGGCCCTGCATGTCGACCGCAACGGGCCGCCCCTGCTCCGCGCCGCGGCAGCGCCGCCCAGCGCCATCCCCGCGCACACCCTCGGCCAACTGCTCGACGACACCTCCCCGATGCCCGACGATCTGATCGGGCCGCGCCTGCTGACTCCGGGCGGGATGCTGGTCCTCGGCGGCGCGCCGAAGGTCGGCAAATCCGACTTCCTGATCAGCCTGCTGGTGCACGCTGCCGCCGGCGCACCCTTCCTGCGATTCACCGCACCGCGCCCGCTGCGGGTGTTCTATCTCCAGGCAGAGATCCAGTATCACTACCTGCGCGAGCGCCTCCAGCAGCTCAGGCTTGACCCCGCGGTCGTCGCCCGCGCCCGCGACACTCTCGTCGTCACCCCTAAGCTGCGCATGCTGCTCGATGACCAGGGTGTGCCCCTCGTCGCTACAGCCATCCGCGCCGCATTCCCCGACGCACCGCCCGACATCATCTGCATCGATCCCATCCGCAATCTCTTCGATGGCGGGACCGGCGGCGAGGGAGAGAACGACAACAGCGCGATGATGTTTTTCCTGCAGAGCCGGGTCGAAGGGCTGCGCGACCTGGTCGCCCCCGAAGCGGGCATCATCCTCGCCCACCACACGAAGAAGCTCAGCAAGCCGCAGGTGAAGGACGATCCCTTCCTGGCGCTGTCGGGCGCCAGCGCGCTGCGCAGCTTCTACACCTCCGGGATGATCCTGTTCCGTCCCGACGAGGAGCAGACGCCGCGCGAGTTGCATGTCGAGCTGCGCAATGGCCCTGGGCTGCCGCCGATGCTGGTGGACAAGGTCGGCGGGCGCTGGGTCGAACTGAACCGTGGCGAGGAACGCCTGGTCCGCCAGGAACTTGGCCGCAAGCTCGATGCCGAGCGCAACCGGCGGCACGATGTAATCCTGCGCCTCATCGCCGAGGAAGCAGAGGGCGGCAAGCTCTGCACCGCCAACACCTTGGCGTCGCGGTACGAGAACAAGCGTGGGCTCGGCGGCAAGGACACCATCCGCGAGCGGATCAGCGTCCTCGCCACCAAGGGCTACATCAAGTTCCGGCGCGACGTCCGTGACCTCGGCCACACCGCCACCACATCGAAGCACGGCTACCTCGTGGTCCAGGACATGCACCTCGCCACGTCTGAGGAGCGGATCGACGAGGACACTGGCGAGGTCCTGCCAGTCACTGTCCGTGTCCTGCCAAGCCACTTCCAATGCCCCCAGAGCGGGGCGCTCCTCGAGGTGGAGAACCCCGAAGTCTGGGTGCTGCACGACCCCGAAGATGGGGGCACCTGACGATGACGTACCGTAATCGCACTGACCAAAACTGCTCCCGAAACTGCCCAGTTTCGGGCCGAAACTGCTCTCCCGCCGAAACTACCAAACTTCTTTTCATCAATCAGATCAATGGCTTCCAGCCGAAAGCAGTTTCGCGTAACGAATTCGCCGAAACTGCTCCGAAACTGCTTTTTCTCGTTTTATCTCAATGGGTTGGAGCAGTTTGGCAGTTTCGGTTTTTTTCCTCCCCCCTACGGGGGGTGTGCGTGTGCGCCTCAACAGCGCACGCACACCACACCCGGGGAGCCCTGGTTCGGGTCCGTGGACCACCCCCGGCCCGGCTCATCCCACCCAGGCCGGGCAGCGACGACGAGCTCCGCCAAGAACCGCGCCGTCGCCGCCCTCACCAGGATCATCCCCTCTCGGAGACCACCATGGCACCCGCGACTCTCACCATGCCCGCCGCCCATGCAAGCGGCCCGCCCATCGCCCTCCCGCCCGCGATCAGCCTGGCGCACCACGCCGTGCTTGCCCTGGATCTCGGCACCACCACCGGCTGGGCACTGCGCGGCCAGGACGGCGGCATCACCTCGGGCACCATGACGTTCCGCCCCAGCCGCTTCGAGGGCGGCGGGATGCGCTTCCTGCGCTTCCGCGGGTGGCTCGCCGAGGTCGCCGCCCTGTCCGGTGGCGTGGCGCGGATCGTGTTCGAGGAAGTCCGCGCCCATGCCGGGACGGACGCGGCGCACATCTACGGCGGTTTCCTCGGCGTGCTCACCGCTTGGTGCGAGGAACACGACGTCCCCTACGAGGGCGTTCCGGTCGGCACGATCAAGCGCTTCGCCACCGGCAAGGGCAACGCCGACAAGGCGAAGATGGTCGCCGCCATCCGAGCCCGCGGCTTTGCGCCAGCCGACGACAACGAGGCAGATGCCATCGCCCTGCTGCTTTGGGCGACCGACCCCACGGGAGGCCGCGCATGAGCATGCACGGCGCACCACTCCCGCCCCGCTCCTGCCTCGACCGCGGCACGCGCAGCCCAATCAACGAGAGCGAGGTGAACGCCATGCGCGCCGCTGCCTGGCATCGGCACGGCGTGGCGGCGCTGCCTGTCGCCGACATCACGGACGACTGGCTCCGCCAGGCCATCACCAACGAAGCCAATCGCCGCTGGGGGCGTCGCAACGGGGAGAACCACCATGGCCGGTAAGCGCAAGACCAAG
>JBMOJU010000503.1:0-3100 GCA_049315625.1 Paracraurococcus sp. | reverse complement strand
CCTCGTGCTGGCCACCATGGGCCATACGCTGCAGCGCGACGGGCAGGTGAATTTCATCCGGCCGCACTACTACCAGTCGCGCACCGTGGTGGTCGACGACCGGCGGCTCGCGGTCGATACGCTGGAGCGGCTGCGGGGCCGCACCATCTGCGTCCCGATCGCCAATTCCAACAGCGCCTTCATCGCCTCCTACGGCGCAAACCTGCTGATCTTCGACAACCCGCAGCAGATCATCGATTCGCTCCGCCTCGAGATCTGCAGCCTGGCGGCGCATGACGACACCTTCTTCAGCCAGGCCTTCACCGACCCCGACTTCGCCGCGCGCTTCGAGACCAAGCTTGAGGTGGCGACGCTGCCCTGGGGCATGGCGACCGCCGCCGGCGACCGGCTGAGCCAGCTGCTGCAGGCGCTCAGCATCGCCTGGCATGCCGATGGCCGCTTCCTGGAGATGGCGAAGCGCCACGGCATCGGGCTCGGCTTCCTCGCCGAGCAGCGCCTCACCTGGCTTGAGGCCAGCTGCCTCGACGCCGAGGGCCGGGCCAGGCCGGACTGCCTGCTGCCGCCGGCCGACACCACCATGCCCGGCACGCGCTTCGCGCATCAGGTCGAGCTCTTCGAGGATTGGGTGGAGGCCCGGATCGGGCTGCGCCTCGAACTGCCGATGCTGAAGACGCAGCAGGCCTGGCGGCTCTTTGCCAAGGGAATCGTCTTCTCGCTGATCCTGGTCGCCGGCGCGCTGGTCTCCACGCTCGGCTTCTCCGTGCTGTTCGGCGCCGCCCTCTGCGCCCGGGCGCGGCCGGTCCGGCTGGCGACGCGCGGCCTCACCACCGTGCTGCAATGCTCGCCGCTGGTGCTGCTGATGTTCTTCGCCTACGCCGTCGCCAGCACGCTGCTGACCTATTCGGCCGGGCTGGCGCTGATCCTGGCGATCCTGATGATCGGCATCTACAACGCCAGCTACGCCTCCCACGCCATCGCCGAGACGCATGCGGCGCTGGCCCTGCGGCATCCGCCGGGGACGCCGCTGCTGCGCCAGGCGGTGCGCGGCGCCTCGGTCCAGCTCATGTCCTTCCTGGTCAATGCCACCAAGGGCAGCGCCATCGCCAGCATGATCGGCGTGCCGGAGCTGCTGAACGCGCTGACCGACATCACCTCCTTCACCAGTGAGCGCATCATGACCTATTCGCTGCTGCTCGGGTTCTACGCCACGCTGGTCATGCTGGTGGTCTGGCTGACCCGCGTGCTGCAGCGGCGCCTGGATGGCGCGGGGGCCGCGGCATGATCGCCGCCCTGCCGGAATTCCTGCCGCGCTTCTTCGCCGGCGTGGCGTTGAACTTCGAGATCGCGCTGCTCTCGCTGCTGCTCGGCCTCGTGCTCGGCGCGCCGCTGGTCATGCTGCTGCTGAGCGGCCGGGCCGCTTCCCTGGCGGCGGGCAGTGTGGTCGCCATGCTGCGGGCGGCGCCGACCTTCGTGGTGATGTTCTTCCTGCTGAACGTGCTGCCGCGCGACTTCACCGTCCTCGGCCTGCGCTTCCAGCTCAGCCCGCTGACCTCGGTGGTGCTGGCGCAGGCGATCTACGCCATCGCCTATGTCGCCGACAACGGCTCGGTCGCCCTGCGGGCGCTGCGGCAGGGCGATGCGGCGACCGCGGTGCTGTTCCTGCCCAACCTGGCGCGCGCCTTCTTCGTGCTGGTCATGTCCTCCGCCACCGCCGCCGCGGTCGGCATGCCGGAGGCGATCTTCGCCACACTGCGGGAGGCCGAGCGCATGCCGCACGTGATCGACCGGGTCATGCTGTTCGGCCTGGTGATGCTGTTCTTCACCGTGGTGCTGCAATCGGCCTTCGCGCTGATCAACCTGCTGCGGCAATGGCTGATGCGGCGGCTGACCGAGGCGGCAGCGGAGGCGGCCGTCTGAGCCGGGGCCGTGATGCCTGGCGCACGACGGTGGACCCTTCAGGCGCTCGGCATCAGACGATGCTCTCGCGCGGATAGGCCTCCGCGGTGAAGGCGAAGCGCGCCACCGCCTCCCACGGGCCGCCGCGGTAGCGCCACAGCAGCAGCGCCTCGGCGCGTGCCTCCGCCACCGGCAGCGTCGCCTCCAGCGCCAGCAGCAGCGCCCGTGCCTGCTCCGGCGCGACCTTGTTCTGGATGGTGGCATGCGGCCGCCAACGCTGCCGGTCCTGCGCCGTCAGCCAGGGCCGCCAGCGTTCGGCCAGCCGCTCCCGCAGCGCTGCCACCACCGGCGCGCCGACCTCCAGCGCCACGCCGCGGCCAAGCGAGCTCGGCGGCCCGAGGCGCACGCGGGACGGCGGCAGCGCCACCGCCTCGGCCGCCAGCGATGCGGCGACCGCGGCCGCCTGCTCAGCCGGCAGGGCATGGAACAGCGTGACATGCGCCGGGACCAGGTTGCGCGCCGGCGGGAAATGCGCCCGGCGCATCGCTTCCAGCCAGGCCTGCGTCGCCGCATCCAGGCCGAGCGTCAGGATCAGTGGCGCGGCGTCTTCGTCCATCCCACTCCTGGAGCGCGATGGCTTGAGGCGGAATCGCCGAAAAGCCTGAATCGCGTGACAAAACCACCAGAACGCGATGGCTTGAGGCGGAAGCGCCGAAAAGCCTGAATCGCGTGACAACACCACCAGAACGCGATGGCTTGAGGCGGAATCGCCGAGAAGCCTGAATCGCGCGGGAAAACATCCGCGTAACTCCTATGTCCCCGCCGACCGTGGCAAGGCAAGTCACCCTTCGGCCATGCGCCGGCGTCGTGTCTGGCGCGCAGCGACCCCGCTTGCCGCACGAATCGCACCACCGCAGGCTGGATCGCATCGGGGATGGGGATGCGGCATGGCTGTCCAGGCAGGGCGCGGGCGTGGCGGCTCAGCCGGCGGCCGCCAGCGCGCGCTCCAGCGGCGCCGGGTCGAAGCCGAACTCGACATAGCCCTGCCGCAGCCGCGCCACATAGGCCGCGGCCGGCGGGCCGGGGCGGTGCACCAGCTCCAGGTAGATCCAGGCAAGGCGGCCATCCGGCAGGCCGATCTCCCGCCGGGCATAGGTGTGCGGCCCCTCGTAGCGGTCGAGCGCCGCGAGGTGATCGGGCGTCA
>JBMOJU010000502.1:0-3106 GCA_049315625.1 Paracraurococcus sp. | reverse complement strand
GATGGCGCCGAAGCCGATGATGAAGGTCAGGATGTAGAAATAGGCGATGAAGCCGGTGGCGTAGAATACCGACTTCCGCGCCGCCTTGGCATCCGAGACGGTGAAGAAGCGCATCAGGATATGCGGCAGGCCGGCGGTACCGAACATCAGCGCGAGGCCGAGCGAGATGGTGGAGACCGGGTCGGCGACGAAGCCGCCGGGCGCCATGATGGCGTCATGCTTCGGGTGGATGCGCACCGCTTCGGCGAACATCGCTTCCGGGTTGAAGCCGAAGCGCCACAGCACGGCCAGCGCCATGAAGGTCGCACCGCACAGCAGCAGGCAGGCCTTGATGATCTGCACCCAGGTGGTCGCCTTCATGCCGCCGAAGGCGACGTAGACGATCATCAGCGCACCGACGATGACGACGGCATAGAGGTAGTCGAGCCCGAACAGCAACTGGATTAGCTTCCCCGCGCCGACCATTTGCGCGATCAGGTAGAAGGCCACCACGACAAGCGTGCCCGTGGCCGACAGGATGCGGATCTGCGTCTGGTCCAGCCGGAAGCTGGCGACATCGGCGAAGGTGAACTTGCCGAGGTTGCGCAGGCGTTCCGCGACCAGGAACAGCACGATCGGCCAGCCGACCAGGAAGCCGATCGAGTAGATCAGCCCGTCGAACCCGGAGGCGAAGACGAGGCCCGAGATGCCGAGGAAGGAGGCGGCGCTCATGTAGTCGCCGGCGATCGCCAGGCCGTTCTGGAAGCCGGTGATGCCGCCGCCCGCGGCGTAGAAATCCGCGGCCGACTTGGACGACATCGCCGCACGGTAGGTGATGACCAGCGTGCCGAGGACAAACAGGAAGAACATGGCGATGGCCGCGATGTTCAGCCCCTGCTTTTCGACCGCGCCGTCGACCGCGCCGGCCGCCCAGGCCGCGGCATGGGTGCCGAGGAAGCCGACCATGCCGGCCCCCAGCGCAAGCGAGATGCGGCGCATCAGGCGATGTCCTTCTGGAGGTCGCGCGTCAGGTCGTCATAGCGGCCATTGGCACGCTGGACGTAGATGCCGACGAGGAGGAAGGCCGAGACAATGACAACGAGGCCGAGGACGATGCCGACCGAGGTGGCGCCGCCGGCGATCTTCACCGCCATCAGGCCAGGCGCGAACGCCACGAGGAAGATGAAGCTGAGGTAGATCGCCAGCATGATGGCGGCGAGCGTCCAGGCAAAGCCGGACCGGCTGCGCACGAGTTCCTGGAATTTGGGGTGGTCCAGGATGCGTTCCTGGTCGGATGCTGCCACGACGTGTCCTCCCGCGCGGTGAGTTGGGTGCGCCGCAACCTAGGCATCCCCATGCGGCGGCGGATTGATCCAGCGCAAGGCGACACGGATCGGCCCCGCCGACCCGGCAATCCTGACGCGCACCACTCCGGCATCGGTCGGGGGCGCACGCGTCACACCACCGCGACGGCTTGCCGCCCGACCCGGGCCTTGCCACCTTCGCGCAGGACACTCCGGGAGGCGACAATGCAATCCAGCGCCGGCACGAGCCACTATGCCGCCACCTACGCCGCCTGGCAGGCCGACCCAGAGGCCTATTGGGCGGAGGCCGCGCGGCGGATCGACTGGGACCTTGCTCCAGGACGCATCTTAGACCCCGCTTCCGGCCCCTATGGCCGCTGGTTCCCCGATGCGCGGCTGAACACCTGCCACAACGCGGTGGACCGCCATGTCGCCGCCGGCCGCGGCGCGCAGGCTGCGATCATCTGGGACAGCCCGATGACCGGCCGCATCGAGACCCTGACCTATGAGACGCTGCTGGTCCGCGTCTCGAAACTTGCCGGGGCGCTGGCCGCGCGCGGCATCGCCGCCGGCGACCGGGTGGTGATCTACATGCCGATGGTCACCGAAGCGGCCATCGGCATGCTGGCCTGCGCCCGGCTGGGCGCCGTGCATTCCGTGGTGTTCGGCGGCTTCGCAGCGGCGGAGTTAGCGGCGCGCATTGCCGATGCGAAGCCGAAGGTGATCCTCGCCGCCTCCTGCGGGTTGGAGCCGGGGCGGGTCGTCGCCTACAAGCCGCTGCTGGATGCCGCCATCGCGCTCTCGCCGCACAAGCCGGATGCGGTGCTTGTGCTGCAGCGGGAGCAGGCGGTGGCGGCGCTGACCGCGGGCCGCGACGAGGATTGGCTGGAGGCCGAAGCCGCCGCCACACCCGCGGCCTGCGTCGCCGTCGCGGCGACCGATTCGCTCTACATCCTCTACACCAGCGGCACGACGGGGAAGCCGAAGGGCGTGGTGCGGGACAATGGCGGGCACGCGGTCGCGCTGCGCAATTCGATGGACATGCTCTACGGCGTCGGCCCGGGCGAGGTGATGTTCACCGCCTCCGACGTCGGCTGGGTGGTGGGGCATTCCTACATCGTCTATGCGCCGCTGCTGACCGGCGCGACGACGGTACTGTTCGAGGGCAAGCCAGTCGGCACACCGGATGCCGGCACCTTCTGGCGGGTCTGCGCGCAGCACGGCGTGAAGGCGATGTTCACCGCGCCCACAGCGATCCGCGCCATCAAGCGCGACGACCCCGATGGCAAGTTGCTGGCACAGTACGACCTGTCGAAGCTGGAGGCACTGTTCCTAGCCGGTGAGCGCTGCGACCCGCCGACAGCCGAATGGTCAGCCGCGCTGCTCAAGAAGCCGGTGATCGACCATTGGTGGCAGACCGAGACGGGCTGGCCGATCAGCGGCAATTTCCGCGGCCTCGGCCTGTTCCCGGCGCGCTTCGGGAGCGGCGGCAAGCCCTCCCCCGGCTACGACGTGGCGGCGCTGGACGAGGCGGGGCACCGGCTGCCGCTGGGCGAGAGCGGCACGCTGGCGATCAAGCTGCCGCTGCCGCCGGGCTGCCTGCCGACGCTGTGGCAGGCCGACGACCGATTCCGCGAATCCTACCTCGAGACCTTTCCCGGCTGGTACAACACCTCCGACGCTGGGGTGGTGGACACGGAGGGCTACGTCTCCGTCATGTCGCGCACCGACGACATCATCAACGTCGCCGGGCACCGCCTCAGCACGGGCGCGATGGAGGAGGTGCTGGCGGGGCACCCCGACGTCGCCGAATGCGCCGTGGT
>JBMOJU010000501.1:0-3116 GCA_049315625.1 Paracraurococcus sp. | reverse complement strand
GCCGCGGAACAGCTCCGGGATGGAATACTGGAACGAGATTTCCGTCGGCGCGGTCTGCGCCAGCGCGGGCGCCGCGAGGGCGGGCAGCGCCGCGGCGGCGCCCAGGAAGGTACGGCGGTTGATCGTCATGCGGGTTCTCCGAGTGTCGGGGGATAGGGGTAGGGGGCGTCCTCGCCCGCGAGCGGTGCGTAGAGGCCGATGCCGCCGCCGCGCAGCCAATTGCCGATATCCGTGTTCAGCAGCGCGGGTGGCTCAACGTGGGTGAAGGACGCCGTCGCGCCGAACTCGGCCATAACGTAGCCCACGCGCTTGCGGCCGCCGAAGGCGGGCTGCCACTCGCCCGCGATGTCGATGACGAAGGCGAGGCCCGGCAGCCACAGGTGCCGCGCGCCGGCGATGATACGGTCGCGCGCCTCATGCAGATGGCCGCTGATGATGAGGTCGATCCGCCCGGCGCGGGTGTGGCGGAGGATGAGTTCGCGCGTCTCCGGCCGCCAGGACGACGCCAAGGCCGCGGTCTCCTGCTCATGATGGATGCATAGCGGCTTGTGGGTGAGGATCGCGATGCGACGCGCCCCGGCATCGGCGATGCTGGCGTTCAAGAACGCCGCCTGCCCCTGTTCGGCCGCAAGGCCGGAGCCGGGGGTGAGGATGTTGAGCCCGATGAGCCGCCAGCCGGGCACATCGACGACCCAGTGATCGGCGCCGAAATGCCGCCCCCAGGCGGCCAGCAGCGCCTCATCCACCAGCATCTCACCGCCGCCATTCGGGTGGCAGGCGCCGATGTCATGGTTGCCCGGCAGCGCGTGCCAGGGTGCCGGCAGGCGGTCGAATTGCGCGCGTGCGAAGGCGAGATCATCCTCGCGCACCGGCGCGTCCAGGGCGCAATCGCCGGTGATGATGACCAGGTCGGGCGGCGGCGCGGCGTCCAGGGCGCGCAGCAGCAACTCCCAATTGGCGTGGAACCACGGCCGCGCGCGGGAGAGGTGAATGTCGGAGAGCAGGCCGATCCGCGTCATCACTTCACCCCGGTCATTGTCACGCCCGCGATGAAGGCGCGCTGGGCGAACAGGAAAGCGATGGCCAGCGGTGCGGTGACGACCGTCGCCGCGGCCATCAGCGGCCCGAAGGCAGTGCCGGCTTCGGCGTTGGAGAAGAAGGCGATGCCCAGCGGCGGGGTCATCAGGTGTTCTTCCTGCACCGCGATCAGCGGCCAGAAGAACTCGTTCCAATTCCAGATGAAGGACAGGCAGGCGAAGGAGGCGACAGCGGGTGCCGCGGTCGGCAGCATGATGCGCCACACGATCGCCCATTCGGACAGCCCATCCATCCGCGCCGCCGCGATCAGGTCATCGGGCACGGTGCGGAAGAATTGCCGCATGAGGAAAATGCCGAAGACCGAGATGGTCGACGGCAGGATGATCGCGGCATAGGTGTTGAGCAGCCCGAGTTGCCAGAGCCCGATATAGAGCGGGATCGCCGGCACCTGCGGCGGGATGAGCAGCGCGAGCACAACCAGCGCGAAGCTCGTCTCCCGCCCGCGCCAGCGCAGTTTTGCCAGGGCATAGGCCATCGGCAGTGCGGTGATGGCCTGGGCCGCGAAGATGCACAGCGTGATGAAGAAGCCGTTCAGCAGGAACCGCGCCAGCGGCACCTTGGTGAAGGCGACGGTATAGTTTTCGACGGCGTGCCATTGCGTCGGCAGCAGCGAAAACTGCGGCGAAAAGACCTCACCCGGCGGCTTGAGCGAGATCGAGAGCATGATGACGAAGGGCGCGATCATGATCGCGGCGCCGCCGATCAGCGCGGCATGGAGGGCGAGCCGCCTAACCATAATGCGCGCGCCGATCGAGGATGGTGGTCTGTGCCAGCGTGATCGCGAGCGTGAGCACCAGGAACACCATGGTGATCGCCGCACCATAGGCGGAGCGGAGGAAGGTAAAACCCTGCTGCACCATGGTGAAGAGCAGCACCTCAGTGGATTTGCTTGGCCCGCCCTCGGTCAGCACCTGCACCGTGTCGAAAACCTGGAAGCTGCGGATGGCGGTGATGGCGACGACGAAGACCAGCGCCGGCCCGAGCATGGGCCAGGTGACGCGGCGAAACCTCTCCCACGGGCCATCGGCGCCATCCATCGCCAACGCCTCGTACAGATCGGCCGGGATCGCCTTCAGGCCCGCCATGAACAGCACCATGGCGAGCCCCAGATTCTGCCACACGCCGATCACCGCCAGCGCGAACAGCGCCGTATCGGGGTTTTGCAACCAGTCGGTGGTGGGGAGCCCCAGGGTGCGGAAGGCCTGGTTCACGAAGCCCACGGTGGGGTGCAGCATGAATTCCCAGACTAGCGCCATGGCCAGCAGCGTACTCGCCACGGGCAAGAAAAAGGCCGCGCGATAGAAGCCGCGGCCGCGCCCCACGCTTTCGATCGCAATCGCCGCCAGCAGGCCCAGCAGCACGGTCACCGGCACCGAGAAGCCCACATAGATGACCGTGTTGCGCAGGCTGATCCAGAAAACGCGGTCGTCCCACAGTTCCTCGTAATTCTCGAGGCCGGCGAAGCCGATGCGCGGCTCGCCGAAATTCCAATCGGTGAGCGAGAGCAGGCCCACCGCCACGGCCGGCCCCAGGAGCATGAGCCACATCAGGATGAAGGCGGGCAGCGCCAGCAGCGTGCCGGCAATTGCCTCGGACCGGCGCGGATTAGACATGGGCGGCCTCGCGCTGCGCGGCTTCCAGCGGCAGGCGCGCGCCATCGGCGCCGAACAGCACCGCTCGGGTCAGCGCGAGGGTCATCGGCTGTCCAGGCGCCAGGCCGCGTGCGGCTTCGGGCGTGAGGCGCAGCACCGCGCCGCCGGCAAGGTGGCACAGCGTCTCCGCCCCCAGATGCTCGGTGCGGTCCAGGGTCACGGGAATGCCGTGCCGGGCCGGCTCCCACCCTTCCGGCCGCACGCCGAGCGTGACCGGGCCACGCGCCGTGCTGCGCCAGGGCAGCCGGGCGCCCTCGACCACCAGCGCCCCGTCATCATCCACCGTCGCGGCAAGCGCGTTCATCGGCGGCGAGCCGACGAAGCGCGCGACATCGAGGCTGGCGGGCTCGTCATACAATTCCTGCG
>JBMOJU010000500.1:0-3117 GCA_049315625.1 Paracraurococcus sp. | reverse complement strand
TCGCCAGCAGCGCCACCACCACGACGATGCCGGCGAACAGCCGGAAGCCGCCGCCATGGCGGCGGAACTCGCCGGTCAGCGCCGTCGCCAGCGCCACCAGCCCGAAGCCGAGCGCATTGAGCGGCGAGGCGAGGCGCTGATGCGCCTCCGCCTGGAAACGCCGCAGGTCGCGGGCGGGGACGTGGTCGGCCGGGTCGGGATGCAGCAGCTCGTCGATCGTCCGCTCCTGCGCGTTGCGGTAGCGCTTGCCGCCCTCCCCGCCGCCGCGGCTGGTCCGCGCCAGGTCGACGCTGTTCTCGGTGAAGGAGAGCACCGACAGGCGGGTGCTGGGCGGCGTGCCCGCCGGGGCGTTGGGCGGCGGCGGGACGCGTTCGACCTGCTGGCGCTCGCCGTTCTCCAACGTGACGCGGGGGCCGTTCGGTCCGGGGGTGATGCGGCCTGCCTCCGCCAGGATGGTCACCGGCGCGCCGCGTTCGCGCGCGTCATGCACCAGGATGCCGCGCAGCGTGCCGTCGCGGTCGCGGTAGCGGGCATAGACCGTCAGGTCGTCCCCGACCGAGGAGAAGACGCCTTCCTGCACCAGGATGGCGGCGAGCTGGTTGCGGATCTCATACTGCCAGGCGCGGAAGGCGAATTGGCTGGCGGGGACCAGCCAGAGGTTCAGCGCGTAGCAGATGCCGACCGATATCGCCGCCAGGCCGAGCGCCGGGCGGGCCAGCGCCCATTGCGACAGGCCGGCGGCGCGCATCACCACCAGTTCGCGGTCCGACGACAGCCGGACATAGACGAACAGCGTCACGACGAAGGTGGTGATCGGCAGGATGACGGCAAAGAAGCTCGGCAGCAGGAGGCCGGTCAGTTCGATAAAAACCAGGAACGACAACCCGCGGTCAAGCACCAGCTCGATGAAGCGCAGCGACTGCGTCAGCCAGACCAGCGCCGCGAGCCCGATGGTCACGGCGAGGAGAGCGACGGCAAGCTGGCGGAAGATGTAACGGTCGAGCCGGGTCATGGGGTGGGCGGCACCCTAGCGGCGGCGGGGGAGCGGGGAAAGCGCCGGCTGGGGGTGATGTTGCGCCGATGCCGCAGGTGTGGCCGAAGCGACCGAGCGGAGGGGAAGGGATCAGGCGGGCGGATCGTCCTCGAACAGGGCGGCGACCTCCACCGTGAGACCCGGCGGGTCGAGCGTCAGGCTGCCGTGCCGCAGAATCCTGGTGCTGATGCCGTCCGCGATATCGCGGGCATGGTGGATGACCGTTCCGCGGGCGGGCCGCAGCATCAGGTAATGCATGACGGACGGGATGCGGAAATAGTCTTCCAGCTTGGCGCCGGCGTCGGTTCCGGCTGTCGATGGCGACAGGACCTCGACCAGGATGACCGGGTCGGGCACGACGACGGTATCACCGGGCAGGCGCGGTCCGCAGCGCAGCAGGACATCGGGCTGGTAGATCGTCCCGGCATCGACGCGGACGGCGACGCTGTCGACGATCGCCTGGCAGGGCAGGCCGGCCCGCCGGATCGCGGCGCGCAGGGCGATGAAGGCGGCGCCCTTGATCCGGCCATGCTCGTACCGCTCGGGAGACATGGCGACAGCCTCACCGGCGACGAGCTCGCCACGGAAACCGGTGCGGACCGCCCATTCGATGAACTCGTCGGCCGTCATGCGGGGCGGCTTCGGTTGCGGGACAGCGGTCAAGGCTCGGCCCTCCGCCAATGAATATAGGTGGTGCCCGCCGCTAGGGCAGCACCTTTCCCGGGTTCATCAGGCCGTGCGGATCGACCGCCGCCTTGATCCGCTGCATCAGGTCGAGCTCCGCCCCGCCGCGCCAATCCGCCATCATGTCGGTCTTGAGCCGGCCGATCCCGTGCTCGGCCGAGAAGCTGCCCCCCAGGTCTCGGACGACCGCATTCACCGTGTCCATGATGTCGTGGCTGCGGGCGAGGAATTTGGCCGGGTCCATGCCGGGCGGCTGCTCCAGGTTCATGTGGATGTTGCCGTCGCCCATATGGCCGAAGGGCACCGGGCGGATGCCGGGGATCAGCGCCCGGCAGGCCTCCGACGACCGGCGGATCAGCTCCGGCGTCCGGCTCACCGGAACGGAGACGTCGTTCTTCACGCTCGCCCCCTCGCGCTTCTGCGCCTCCGGGTGCTCCTCGCGGATGCGCCACAGCGCGGCGCGCTGCGCCTCGCTCCCGCCGATGGTGGCGTCCAGCACCTCGCCGGCCTCCATCGCCTCCTCCAGCACCGCCTCCAGCAGGGTGCGGAGGCCGGCATCAGGGCGGGAGGAGGCAAGGTCCACCAGCACGTAATGCGCATGGCCGGGCAGCGGCACCGTGCCGCCCTCGATGTGCTTCGCGTAGAAGCCGACGCCCTCGCCCGACATGTATTCGAAGGCGCGCACCGCGCCCTCGTCGCGGTCGCGGAAGCGGCGGAACAGCGCCAGCGCCGCGTCCTCGTCGCGCACCGCGCAGAAGCCGAGCTCGTTCTCCCGCGCCCGGGGGAACAGCCGCAGCACGGCGGCGGTGATGAAGCCCAAGGTGCCCTCGGCGCCGACGAACAGGTGGCGCAACGCGTAGCCGGTATTGTCCTTCCGCAAGCGCCGCAGGCCGTGCCAGACCTGCCCGTCCGGCAGCACGACCTCCAGCCCCAGCATCAGGTCGCGGGCATTGCCGTAGCGCACCGTGGTGTTGCCGCCGGCATTGGTGGACAGCACGCCGCCGATCGTCGCCGACCCCTCGGCGCCGAGCGAAAGCGGGAACAGGCACCCGACACCGGCGGCGGCCTCCTGCGCCGCCTTCAGCACGACGCCGGCCTCGGCGGTCATCGTCATGTCCAGCGGGTCGATGTCGCGCACCCGGTTCAGCCGGGCGAGCGAGACGACCACCTGCCGCCCGCCCTCATCCGGCGTGGCGCCGCCGACCATCGAGGTATTGCCGCCCTGCGGCACCAGCGGCGCCCCGGCGGCGGCGCACAGTTTCACCGCCGCTGCCAGCTCCTCGACCGAGCCGGGGCGGACCACGAAGGGCGTGCTGCCGCGATACAGCGCACGCCAATCGGCCAGATGCGGCTCCAGGTCGGCAGGGTCGGTCAACAGGCCGCGCGGGCCGAGCAGCGCC
>JBMOJU010000499.1:0-3124 GCA_049315625.1 Paracraurococcus sp. | reverse complement strand
TGCCGTCCTAGCCTCCTCCCGCCGGCGCCTGGCCCGGCCGGGGAGGCGTGGACATGGACGGCTCCAGTGCATTGGACGTGCGGGCCGCGACGCTGGCGACGCGGGAACTCGGCATCGAGCTGGGGCCCGAGCAGGTTGCCCTTGCCGTGGTGGGGGCCGGCATCCACACCGCCGCCCGGCAGGTGCTCGGCGACGCCGGGCTTTGCGCGCGGGTGGCGGCGGTCGCGGCGGCGCCCGCGATGGCCGGGGTGCTGGCGCTGCTGCGGGAGTCGCCGGCGCTTCACCTGCTGGTCGACCTGGGCGGCTTCGCCCTCGACGCCGACACCGTCGACGGGCTGGTCGACCAGGCCGCGCTCCCGTCACCGCAGGCGGCCAGCTTCTCCGCGCTGCTCACGGGCCTCGGCGTAGCGATCAAGGCGGTGGAGGACGAGCCGGGGGTGGCGGACGAGCCCGCGCTGGTCGAGCCCGACCTGGAGGCGGTGCTCGGCGAGGACGGTCTGGCCCGCTTCTTCGCCGACGGCCCCGCGGTGCTGCGGCTGCTGCCGCCGGCGCAGATGCTGGTGAACGTCAGGTTCCTCGGCGCCCCGCGGGCACCGATGGAGGTGGCGACGCAGTCGGAGATGCAACGGATCTCCGCCGCCCTGTTCGATGCCGACCGCTACGTCGCCGCGGCGGCGATGTTCGATCGCTTCGGCGAGCCTTTCATCGCCGACACCGCCCGGGTCATGGGCTGCGCCGCAACCACATTCCGCCGCCTGCTCAGCGAGCGGCAGGCCCCAGACCCGGCGCAGATCGCCGCGATCGACGCGCTGATGGACAGCTACGAGCGCTACCCGATCGAACGCTTCGCCATCTTCGGCGAGTTGCGGGTGCTGATCCTGTCGCTGAGCGCCAACCTGCGCCTGATGGTCGCCATCGACAGCCGGGCACCGGTCAAGGTCCAGGCGCAGCGGCTCGGCAAGGCGCGGCAGGAGTTGCGCCGGCTGGAGGTTGCAGCCGACCAGCTCCCGCCCGAGCAGGCCGTGCTGCTGCGCATGCTGGCGCTGCACGGCCCTCGGGCGGCCCGGATGCAGGCGCGGCTGGAGGACGATACTGCGAAGCGCGACGCGCTGCGGCGCGAATCGGTCGTCGAGGTCAACCGGCTGACCGCCCGCGCCACGCTGGAGCCGGAGCCGATCCTGCGTACCTCGCAGATGCTGATGCTGACCCTGTCGCAGGCCGTCTGGAGATACGAGGAGGCGGATTATCCCGGCGCCAGCGACGCCGTCGCCCTCGCACAGTCGCTGGCGGAGGCGGCCAGCCAGGTCACGCGTGACGCGATCGCGCCGCAGATCGAGGAACTCGACAAGGCATTGCAGACCGCGCCGCCCGAGGAGGCACCGGACCTGCGGGCCTTGCGGACCTACATGGTCGCTGGACTCGAGCAAACCCAGTCGCTGCTCGACGCGCCGGAGATGCTGGACGCGCTGGTCCAGGCGAAGCAGGCGGAGACCGAGGGCCGGTATGCCAGCGCCTCCGGCTTCTATGAGGCGGCCGGGCGGCTGGAGCGGGCGATCGGCCGCCGCATCATGCAGCTGCTGGCAACCGTCATCGCGGCCGCGGCGCAGACGGATGCGCTGTCGCGCCGGGTTTCGGCGAACGAGGCGCGGGCCGAGTACTTCGCCGCCATGGCGGAGCTCAACCGCGGCGACACGGCGCTGATCGGCGGCCGGTTCGCCGAGGCGCGGCGCCACTACGGCGACGCCAAGGCGTTCATGCTGCGCGCCGCCGAACAATGACGCCAAGCCGCCGCGGACGCCGGCAGCAGCGGCACTGGCGACGCCGCGAACCCCGGTCGGCAGGCGACGATCTGCGACCTCCGCGTGCGATACTGCGATGCGCGGGTCGAGCTCGCCCATGCCGAGGAGCAGGCGCAGCAGACCCGCCACCAGGGCGCGGCGGAACGCTTCGTCGCCGCGCAGGCGATCTTCCTCGAATTGTACGAAAGGGCGGTCACCGCGCAGGACGAGGCGCGCATCCGTTCGCTGCTGCGGGCCTCGGCAAGCTACTGCAAGGGGCGGATGCTGTTCGAGCTGGAACTCGATCCCGGCGGCGGCACCGGCAACCCCAAGGCTGCGGCCACCGCCCTGGAGGATGCCGCCCGCGCCTTCGAGGCCCAGGGCGAGGCGCGCTGGGGCGACTACGTCCGCGCGCTTGCCGCCGAATACCAGGTGCTGGTCCTGCGCGACCGGATGACGGGCGCGCCGGAGGCCTTCGGCTTCGCGCTGGAACAGATGGCCGAGGAGGCCGCCCGTGTCTTCACCCGGCTCGGCCTGCCGGACCGCGCCGCCGAAGTCCGGCTGCTGCCGCGTCGCGCGGGTCCTGCCAGCGTGCTGCTGGGCTTCGCGCTGCCGAAGCCCGGCCTGCCGCTGCCGGACCCCTCCGGCATGGCGTCGCTGCCGGTCGGCGACCGCCGTGCGGACGACGCCAAGCGGCGGGCGGTCGAACAGAAGCAGGCCGAGATCGTCGGGCTCTCGGCGGCGCTCGACGTGATCGAGAAGTCGCAGAGCGAAGGCCAGATCGAGGTCGGCCAATATGCCCTGTTGGTGGCCTCGAGCCGCCGGAAGCTGGAGATCGCCGCGCAGGAACTGCGGATGCTGGAGGCCGGGACATGAGAGAGAACAACGACAAGACCCTGCGCACCCTGAGGGCAAGGGCCATCGCGCTGCAGGCCACGCTGGCCGACCTCCGCAAGCAGCGCGACCTCGGCATACTGGAGCCGGCGCGCTATGCGCTGCTGTCGACGACGCTCGACGCGCAGCGGATCGAGATACTCGACGAGTTGCGGACAACGCTCGCAGTGAAGGATCCGGAGTTCAACCGCATCCTCCAGCAGGCCTTCGATCTGCGGCTGGACGATGATGCCGGCGGCGCCGAGCTGGGTCAGGCGCTGCTCGGCCTCGCGGAACGCAAGGGCATCGGCGCGGAGGTGCGCGACCAGATCGAGAAGCGCCGCGGCAACATCATCTCCTGGATCATCGATGCCGGCATCGCGCTCGGCACCCGGCTGATCACCTGAAGGCTCAGCGCACCCCGGCGAAGCCCGGCGCCTTCCGCAGCGCATCCGTCGTGTCGAAGTCGCGCA
>JBMOJU010000115.1:0-14091 GCA_049315625.1 Paracraurococcus sp. | reverse complement strand
CGGGGTCTTCGAGCGCGGCGGCCACTTCGGGCGCCACATCGATGGTCACGGGGACCGTGTCGGGCATGGGCTGCCTCCTGGGTCCGGAGCCTATCCGAGGTGGCGCCGCCGGGGCAAGCGGTTACGCATGATAAAGGAGGTTATCATGCGTGATTAGTCTGATGGACGAAAGGAACAAAAATTAATCCAACATGATCCCGGCGACCTCCGCGAGGCGCTTCCATTTCGTCAGCTCGTCCGCGACGAAGCGTGTGAAGACCAGACCATCCTGCACCGTCGCATCAGACCCGATAGCGGCAACCCGCGACGCCAGGGCAGGCTCAGTAAGCACCGGCATCAACGCAGCGGTGAGCGCAGCGACAATATCGAACGGCGTCGCGGCCGGCACGAACAGCCCCATCCAGCCAGTCGCCTCGTAATCCGGCACGCCGGCCTCCTGCACAGTCGGCACTTCGGACAGTTGCGCGGATCGCCGCAGGCCGCAGACCGCGAGCGGTGTGGCCTTGGCGTCCTGGATCGTCCTGAGCACGGCGGAGAGACTATCCACCATGACCGGGATCCGACCAGCGATCAGGTCGGCCTGGGCCAGCCCGCCGCCGCGATAGGGCACGTGATTGAGCCGAAGCCCAGCGCGGACCGCGAGTAGCGCCCCGGCGAGGTGCTGCGTCGAGCCGATATCACCGCCGGCATAGTCCAGCGTATCGGCCGTGCTCCGAGCACGGGCAAGGAACTCAGCGAAGCTACGAAGGCCGCTGTCCCGCGACGCCAGCACGACAAGCGGGAAGTCGGCGACACGCGCGATCGGCAGCAGATCGCGCAGGGGGTGGTAGGACAGACGCCGGTTCACTGCCGGTAGGATAGCGATGGGACCGCTACTGCCGAGCAGCAGAGTATGTCCGTCACTCGGGCTCCGCACACCGGCCTCGACACCGATGGCGCCACCCGCACCGGGACGGTTCTCGACCACCACCGGAAAACCCCATTCGGATGCAGCACGCTCAGCGATCAGCCTCGCAAGGATATCGGGCACGCTACCGGCTGGCACCGGCACAAGGATGCGCACCAGACGTTGCGGAAAACTGGTCGCGCGAGCGGACTGGGCGCCGACGACGCCGGCGAGGCCAGCAAGGGCCAGTCTGCGAGGCAGCATTCTGACGGTTCTCCGATTGGTCGAAGCGCTTCAATGGTGGGGAAGCTCGTTGAGCGATCGGCAAACCGGTACCAAGGGGGATGCCAGGACCGGCGGGACGCGTGCCACGCAGGCGATGCGTAGCATGCTGAGCCAAATTGTGCGGCAGGACTGCCCGGTCCGTGCAATGGGACACTGGCCGGCGGGGGACGCTTCCGTAACGCACCTCTGCATGATAACGCCGTCCGTGTGAACGCACCCGGCGCATTGTTCGGACTGCTGTTCACTCCCGGGATCGACCTGCGGGGCGGTACTTGGCGGCTTTTCACCGATATCGGCTTCCTGGTCCGGCGATCGGTGCGTGGTAGCCAGCCGGTGGCGCCGGCGCTCTACCGTGCGCCGTGGGTCAAGCCGATCTGAGGAAAGCTCGTCATGATCGCACGTCGTACCGCCTTCGCGCTGACCTTGCTCGCCAATCCGGCCTTGGCCGCCCCGGCCGGCGAGGCCGGCACGATCCGCCATTTGCTGCATGCCACCTTCGACCGGCCGGAAGCGCCTCTGACCATCGATCCCGTCGTGGTGGCGCACGACCATGCCATCGCCGGCTGGTCGCAGGAGGGACGTGGCGGGCGCGCCCTGCTGCGACGCCACCACGGCAAGTGGGCCATCGCGCTCTGCGCCGGCGATGCGCTGAAGGGAGCGGACCTCATGCTGCGTGCCGGGGTGCCGGCGGCGGATGCGGCGCGGCTCACTGCCGACCTGGCCCGGGCAGAGGCCAAGCTGCCACCCGCGCGGCTGGCACTGCTCGCCAGCTTCGATGGCGTCATGATGATGGACGAGCAGGCGGCGCACGGCACTGCCGGGCATCCATGATCATTGCGCCGAAGCTGCGGCAGCGGACCGTCCTGCTCGGTCTGCTGTTGCTGGCGGCGCCGGCGGACGGCGCCAGGGCCGAAACCCCCGAGGAGTGGGTGCAGCTCGGCACGCGACTGCACGGCGCCTTCGGCGGCTTCATCCCGGTAGGCATCCGCATCGGGCTCGACGCGAAAGCGCGCCTCAGAGCCGACCCTCGCGGCACATCGGTCCTCTACTATCAGGGTGCGAAGGCGCCCTGTCCCTGCATCCTTGATGGCGTGATGTTGGCAACCCAGTCCAGCCCAGGGCAGGGAACGGTCGAGCTCGCTCCCGAGCGGGCACCACCCGGCCTGATGGCGGTCATCATCCTGCGCAACCGCAAGAGCGGCGAGACCTTGCGCTACAGCATCGCGGATGAGTGGCTGCCGACCATTTTGGGATGGAACCGGCTGCCGGCGACCGAACGGTATGCCGAGGCCATGAGGGCCGAGGGGCTGTTTGCGGTCGAGGCACAGGCAGGACCTTGAAGGCCGGGTGCGAACACGGGAGGGCCAGGCTGAAAGCCTCGCGGCGGAGGCGGCAATTGGCCGCTCTTGAACAGTGGACAACAAACTGGTTGCAGAAAGCGACCGCCCCAGCTACCCGGGATCGATGGCGTCGAAGCGCTCCCTTTCTGCCAGCCCGGCGGCTCTGCATGAGCGGGCACCGTCGCGACTGACGCGGGAGCGGATCGTCGCAACGGCGCTTGGCGTGCTCGACGATACCGGAGCCGAGGGTTTCAGCCTCCGCGAGGTCGCGCGGCGACTGGAGGTCTATCCCGCATCGCTCTACTGGCACATGGGTGGCGGCCGGGACGTGTTGCTGGCGGCTGCCGCGGGCGCCGTGCTGACGGACCTAGTCCCACCGGCCGCCAAGGGCCCCGAGGACTGGCGGGATTGGCTCCGTGCCCTGTTCCACCGCTACCGCGCTGCCGTCCGCCGGCACCCACGGGCAGCCCCCGTGCTCGGCAGCCAACTGGTCAGCAATGCCGGGGTCGATCTGGGCCTGGTCGAGGCGTTGCTTGCCACCCTGTCGCTCGCCGGCTTCCGCAACCAGGCACTGGCCGATGCCTACAACGCGACCGTTGCTGCCATGCTGGGCTTCACGACGCTGGAATTCGCGGCCATGCCGGCCGAGGACCCGGCGGCCTGGGAGCGGTTGCTGCGGGCGCGGGTCGAGGGTGTGGACCCGGCCGCCTACCCGATGGTCGCGACCCACCTGCCGGTGTTGCTGAACCGCGGCTTCATTCTGCGCTGGCGCAGCGGCGCTGACGCCCCGTTGGATTCCGGCTTCGACGCCTATGTCGAGGCGTTCCTGCGCGGCCTCGGGCCGCCTTCCGCCGAATGAGGCGGCTCCGCGCCACCTCGCCGGTAGCGATCCGGCTGATCGCCCTGTTGCTGCTGCTGCAGTGGGGCACGGCGATGGCCCATTGCCTGCGCACTGCCGCAGCCCTGGGAAAAACCAGCATCGAGGTTTGCACGGCGGAAGGCTTCCGCACGATCCATCTGGACTTCGAGGGCACAGCGAAGGGCAACCCGCCGGCCGGGCATGTCGCCTGCCCCTTCTGCGCGGGAAGCATGGCACCGGAGCCAGGGCCACGCGTGGTCGAGCCGGTGCGGGTGGCCTACGCCGTTCCCACGCCCCGATCGCCGGCGGGGCTACCGCCCTCGCCGCCGCGCGCTCCGCCGCAACAACCCAGGGCACCGCCGATCTCCTGAGACCCGCCCGCGCGCCCATCCGGGCACGCGTTCAACCGTGTCCTCAGGAGAACTTCCATGCCTTTGCCCTCACGCGCCCTTGGCGGCGCGTTGCTCGCCGCTGCGGCGGGCCTGTCCACGCCTGCCCTGTCGCAACCAGCTTCCGAGGTGCCGCCCGTAGTCGTCTACGGACAGCGACCGGAAGACCGCGACCAGGTCGGCCCGGTCCGCGGCTACCAGGCGCTCACCTCCTCCTCCGCCACCCGCACCGACACGCCGCTGCGCGAGATCCCGCAATCCGTCACCGTGCTGCCGCGCAAGCTGCTCGATGAGCAGGGCGCCCGCACGCTGGAGGACGCGCTGCGCAACGCGCCGGGCGTGGTCCCGGAAAGCCCGCTCTTCCTCAACCAGAACCTGAACACCCTGGTGCGCGGGTTCCAGGCAGAGATCTACCGCGACGGATTGCAGAGCTACCTCGAACTGGGGCTCGCGCAGAGCCTGCTCGGCGTGGAACGGGTAGAGGTGATCAAGGGACCGAGCGGCTCGCTGTTTGGCGGCGGCCTCGGTGGCGGCCTTGGCGGCGTGGTCAACATCATCTCGCGCCAGCCGGCAGCGGCGAACAGCTACGAGACCGGCGTCAGGCTCGGTCCGTATGGCTACCGGAACTTCTTCTTCGACGTGAACCAAGTCGCCGCCACGGTTGATGGCACGCAGTACATCGTGCGACTTCAGGGGGAGCAGTTGCATAGCCGCAGCTACATCTCCGACGTGACCACCGATGGCTTCAACATCCAGCCTGCCCTCACCATCCGCAACGATCGGACCAACCTGACCATTCAGGGTTTCTTTTCCGAGCGCCGGGCCAACGATTATCCAGGCCTGCCACCGGAGCTGATGCAGGGTACGCGCTTCGGCTTCGACCGCTTCGTCAATGCCAATGGGGCCAACGTGCCGCGCACCGTCACCAATCGGAACGGTGTCCGGGCCTCGTTCGAGCATAAGATCGACGAAGTCTTCACGCTGCGCTTTGCGAGCCAGTATACATCGAACCGCCTCAGCCAGCCCGCCCAGTTCCAGTTCGGTTCGGCACAGAGTTACGGCCTGCCGGCCAATGATACCACCTATGTCCGGTACAACGCCTTCCTGGGACAGGAGCTGACGCAGTTTACGGTACTGCCCACGCTCCAGGCCCGCTTCGCCACCGGCCCGGTGCGCCACACGGCGCTTGCGGGAGTGGAATTCGACCAGACCACAGATAACGGGCGGATGGACATCGGCGATTACTCTCTTTTCGACTTCGCCGCGCCGGCCAATACGCCTTTCGTGCTCCCGAGCGGCCCCTCGCCGCTGTCCATCCCACAGACCAGGAACACCTATCGCACCGTCGCCGGCTTCGTGCAGGACCAGGTCACCGCCTGGGACCGCGTACATTTGCTCGCCGCGGTGCGTCTCACCAACCTCGACATCTCGACCCAGCCCGAGGGCAGTGCGCGCAGCAGCGTCGACACCACCCGTGCAACCCCACGGCTTGGCCTAGCGGTTGACGTCGTGCCCGGTGTTACGCCCTTCATCGGTTGGGGCACCGGCATCCGCTCACCCGGCGGCTACAGCTTCAACGGCTTCCTCCAGCGGCCGCGGCCGGAGGAGAGCGAGCAACTGGAAGCCGGCGTGAAGGTCGAACTCCCGTTCGGTATCACCGGCAATGTTGCGTATTTCGACATCGACCGCCGCAACGTGGCCTATTTCGATCTGGCCGCCGGCGGCAACCGCCAGATCGGCGAGCAGCGGTCGCGCGGCGTCGACCTCGACCTGCTGTGGCAGCCTGACCGCAACATGTCGGTGCTCGGCAGCTTCGCGCATACGGTCGCCGAGACGGTGCAGGACAGCATCATCGCCAAGGGCTCCCCGCTGCGTCTGGTGCCGCGCAACGCCGCGCGAGGCTGGGCCGCCTACCGTTTCGCCGGCGCCGGCGCCGGGCCGGAATGGCTGGACGGGCTGGTCATCGGTGCCGGCTTCACCGCGGTCGCCGGTGCCCCCACTTCGGACAGCGCTGCGCCGGTCTGGACCAAGGGCTACACGACCTTCGATGCGCAGATCGGCTACGATGTCGGGCCGCTGCGGCTGGCCCTGACCGGACGCAACCTCGGGGATCGCCGCTATGTCATCCCGTTCTCCTACTTCAACAACGCGGTCGCCCCGGGCGCCCCGCGGGAAGTCTACCTGACCGCCTCGCTGCGGTTCTGAGGAGATAGCCTGATGCAGGACAACACCACCCGGCGCGCCGCGATCGCGGCGCTGCTGGCCGTCGGGGCCGTCGCGGATGCGGCGGCCCAGCAACATGACCACGCCGCCATGGAGGCCGGTTTGGCGCAGCCGAAGGGACCGGAGGATATTGCCTTCCTGCTCTATCCCGGCTGCACCGCGCTCGACTTCGTCGGCCCGCACAACATGCTGCGCGGCCTGATGGGCGCTACGGTGCGTTTGGTGGCGAAGACACGCGACCCGATCGTCACCGATACGCGGCTGACGGTGCTGCCGGATACGACCTTCACCGAATGCCCCGAAAACTTGACCCTGATCTGTGTGCCCGGCGGCACGGAAGGCACGCTGGCCGCCATGCAGGATGCGGAAACGCTGGAGTTTCTCGCCAGCCGCGGCCGGGCGGCCACCTGGGTGACGGGCGTCTGCACCGGGAGCCTGGTGCTGGGCGCGGCCGGGCTGCTGCGTGGCTATCGTGCCACCTCGCATTGGGTGACGCGGGACATCCTGTCCGAATTCGGCGCCACGCCGGTGGCCGAGCGGGTGGTGGTAGACCGCAACCGGGCAACCGGCGGCGGGGTGACGGCGGGAATTGATTTCGGCCTGTCGATGGTGGCGGCGCTGCGCGACGACGACTATGCCCGCGCAGTGCAGTTGGTCGCCGAATACGACCCGGCGCCGCCCTTCGCTGCCGGCAGCCCATCTAAGGCGCCGGCCGCGACGACCAAGATGATCACCGAGATGTTCGCCCCTTTCATGGCGGAGGCCCGGCGCATCGCCCAGTCAGCGGCCCTACGGATGCCGGGCTGAGGAGGCAGGTCGATGCAAGGACGTCTCTATCGCCGTGCGCTGGGCGTGGCCGGGCTTGGGGTTCTTGCGGCCGTGGGTGCCGCCGCCTGGCTGCACGGTGCCGCCCAGGCACCCGGGAGCGGTCCCTCGGTGGCTGGCGAGCCCGCCCTGCCACTCGGCATCCGCCTCGGCGGCCCCTTCACGCTGACCGACCACCTGGGCAACCGCTTCACCGACCACGATCTGCACGGCGGCTGGACCCTGCTCTACTTCGGCTACACGTCCTGCCCCGATGTCTGCCCGACGGAGTTGCAGACCATGTCCGCAGCGTTGGGGATGCTGGCGCCCGACCTCGCCGCGCGTGTCCGCCCGGTCTTTGCCACCATCGACCCGGAGCGCGACACCGCAACGCGGCTGGCCAGTTACGTCACGCTGTTCGATCCGCGCCTGATCGGCCTGACCGGCACACCCGAGCAGGTCGCGCAGGCCGCGCGCGCCTTCCGGGTCTACTACGCCCGGTCCCGGGCCGAAGGCAGCACCGACTACCTGATGGACCATTCGTCTTTCATCTACCTGCTCGACCCGGATGGCGCGGTGCGCGCCCTCTTCCGGGCCGGCACAACGGCCGAAGACCTCGCCACGGCGCTCCGCCGGCGGCTCGCCTGACCCGAACGGGAGACCCCATCCATGCCGAAACTTACTTTGACCCGTGCCACATTCCTGGCCGCGGCCTTCACCGCGGCTTGTGGTGTCCTGCCGGCACGCGCTGCCGACATCACGGTACAGCAGCCCTGGTCGCGCGCCGCCATGCAGGGCGGCGTCGGCGGCGCCTTCATGAAGATCGAGAATGGCGGCACCGCGCCTGACCGCCTCGTCTCAGCGTCCAGCCCCGTCGCCCGTACGGTCGAGTTGCACACCACGATTCGCGACGGCGACGTGATGCGGATGCGCCCGGTGACTGCGATTGAGGTGCCGGCGCATGGCACCGTGCAACTCCAGCCAGGTGGGCTGCACGTCATGCTGATCGGCTTGAACAAGGCACTGACCCAAGGTGAGCAGGTGCCGCTGACCCTGACCTTTGAACGCGCCGGGCAGGTTGCCGTCAGCCTGCCGATCCAGGGTGCCGGAGCCATGGGCGGCGACATGGGCAGCATGCAAGGCCACGGAGCCACGGCCCCGGCACCGCGTCACTAAGGAGAGCGACATGCACCCCATCGCCAAGGCGGCTTTCGCCAGCCTGTTCCTCGCCGCCGTTCCTGCCGCTGCGCATGTGACGCTCGATCAGGCGGAAGCGCCAAGCGACAGCTATGTCCGGCTTGCCATCCGCGTGCCGCACGGCTGCGCCGGTGCCGCGACCACCGGCATCCGCCTGGCCGTCCCGGCCGGCCTGACCTCGGTGAAGCCATCGCCCAAGGCCGGCTGGACACTGACCATCGTGCCCGGTGAGCCGGCCCCGGGTCGCGGCGAGCATGGCGCGCCCGCTTCCACGGTAAAGGAGATCGCCTGGCGCGGCGGGTCCCTGCCGGACGACCAGTACGAGGAATTCCTCTTCATGGTCCGCACGCCGGCCACACCGGGCGAGGCCTTGTGGTTCCCCTTCATCCAGGAATGCGAGGGCAACGCGGTCAATCGCTGGATCGAGCGCCGGGAGCCAGGTGAGCCGATCTCCCGCTGGCCCGCCTACCGGCTCCGCCTGGTGCCCAAGTCCTAGGACAGGGCAACGTGCGGCGTCTCCTCGCCGCGCTCCTGGCCAGCTTGCTGCTCGGTTGGTCGCCGGCGGTATGGGCACATGCGGCCCTCCTGGCGAGCGAGCCGGCGGATGGCGCCAGCCTCGCAGCGGCCCCGGCGGCAGTCATCCTCCGCTTCGACGAACCGGTGACGCCGCTTGCGCTGCGGCTCGCCGGGCCGGGGCTGGGCGCAGTGCCGCTCCCCGCGCCAGGCAAAACGCTGCGGGTTGGGCTGCCGCCAGGCCTCGGCGAGGGCGTCTATGTCGTGAGCTGGCGGGTGACGTCAGCCGATGGTCACCCGGTGGCCGGGGCCTTAGCCTTTGGGGTCGGTCGCGCCGCGGTGCCCGCCGCCATGCCCGACGCTTCAGCCATGGCGAATTGGGATCGCGCCCTGCTGACCCTGCGCTTCGCCTTCACCCTCGCCTTCGCGGTCGTGGCTGGCGGGGCGCTGTTCCGTGCGCTCATCGCCGAACCGCCGCGTCACGTCCGGCGGGGCCTGGCGATCATCGCAGGAATCGGCATCGCTTGCGTCGTGGCCTCGATCGGTTGTCTGGGCGGCCTGTTCACTGAAGGACAATGGGGCGCATTGCTGTTGGCCGTGACATGGCGGATAGGGCTGGGCACGTCCTTCGCCACCAGCCTTGGGGTCTCGGCGATCGGGCTGGCGGTCTGCGGCGTGTCGATGCTGCGATTGGGGCGAGCGGCACGGCTTCTCGGGGCGGCCGGCGCCGTTGTCGCGGCACTGGGTTTCCCCTTGGCCGGGCACGCCGCCACGGCGGAGCAGCACCGGCTCGCGGTTGCGGCACTGGTGGCGCATGTGCTGGCCATCGCCTTCTGGCTCGGAGCCTTCTGGCCACTCCGGGCACTACTCGTCGAGCGCGGCGGAAGCGCGACGGTCGTGCTGATGCGATTCTCGCGCGGCGCGCTGCTCGCAGTGCCGATGCTGCTTGCCGCCGGGATCACCCTGGCGACGCTGCGGCTGCCGAGTTGGGCCGCAGTCCTCGCCAGCGACTATGGCCGGCTGATCCTGGTGAAGGCCCTGGGGGTTGCCCTGCTGCTCGCCCTCGCCGTCTGGAACCGACAATGGCTGACGCCGGCGCTGACCGGCCAGAAGCCCGGCGCTGAGCGCCGCCTTCGGCGCAGCATCCTGGTAGAGATGGCGATTGCCACCTTGGTGCTTGGCACCACGGCGGTCCTGGTCCGTACGCCACCGCCAGGGGCGGCCGACCATCATTCAGGGCACACGACCCAAGTCCGCGACATCGCCGTTGCCACCGAGTTGCAAGGCCGCTCCGTGTTGCTGGTCCTGGCGCCTGGCGAGGTCGGCGCAAACCGCATCACGCTGGCGACCGGCAATCCCGCACCTGCCGAGGCCTGGGTGGAACTGGAGCAGCCGGCGCTCGGCATCGGACCACTGCGCCGCCGGCTTGAGCCCGATGCCCGGGGCGGATTCGCGCTTGATGCCGTGACGCTGATCGCACCAGGACGCTGGACGGTCCGGCTCGAATTGCTGATCGGCGACTTCGAATTGTTGACCGGCGAGGTCGCGCTCGACCTATCGCCTGAGGGGACCCGGTAGCGGAGGACCGCCGCGGGCCGCGGCGGCGGCGCGCTGCATCGGCGTCAGGCAATCCGGCGGGAAGGTCCAGTCACCGTCATTTTCCAGCATGCCGGCGAGCGCCTGCCCGCCATCCGGGTTGAGCGCCGACTGCGCGGCTCGCACACCCTCCGGCCACTGCGCCTTGATGAATTCCAACACTGCGCGGATCTCGGCGTCGGACAGCCGCGGCGCGAAGGCCGGCATGTCGGTGCGATAGTCGGGTCCGGCGACGTTCACCATCGCATTGGCGATCATGTCGCCAAGTTCCGCATCGGAATGCTGCCAGGCATGCCCGCTGGCATCCAAGGGCGGCGCGGGCAGGCGCCCATGTTCATTTCCCTGCCACCACCGCGACTGGCCTTCGAGCTTCGCACCATGGCAACTCGCGCATTCGACGGCGTAGAGCTTGGCGCCAGCCTGCTGCTCCGCCCGGGCAGCGGACGCATCGGCAGCGACAATCGCCATGGCTGTGATGAGAAGCAATGCGCCCTCTCGCGCAACAGTAGAAAGCGATGGATGGATCAAGTCGGAGATCATCGACTGCATGATGGCGATGACAAGCATTCTCGCCAAGTCTGCCTGTGGCGCTCTCGGCCGCGTCGCCCGTGGGCAGGCCGTCGACCAGGGGTCAGGACACGAAAATACTCTGAGTGCCCGGCTCGAGCGAACGGACGGGCAACACAGGCAGCGGGTGGCCTGGTGCATCGGAGATGGCGGTCGTGTCGACCTAAAGCCGGATCACCTGCCCGACCTGCACGTTGCTAATGGTTTCGACCCGTACCGCGTGCCGGGCACCCGGTCGCCGACCGCGAAGTCGGCGTGCCCATGCTTGGTCCCGAAGCGGTGGTCCGGCGAGTCCAGCTCGCCGCGGTCGCGCCGTACCTGGCGCAGGTTGGCGTTCAGCCGGTCGACGTCGGCATTGGTGTAGGCGAACACGAAGCGCGAGGCCGCCGGCTCGGCCGCGGTGTCCCGCGTCCAGGCCGCGACGAGTGCCGCCCGCGCCGCCTCCCCGTCCGCCGACCAGGTGATCGCCCCTTCCCGGTCGAAGGCCGCCACCGCCTGCCCGAAGCGCCCCTCGGCCAAGTCGCGCGCTGCTTCCCGCTGCCAGCCCTGCCGCTGCCGCGTCACCTCGGTGATCTCGGCCGAGCCGTGCGCCGCCCGCAGCTCGGCGAACAGCCCGCCGCGCTCGATCGAGGCCAGCTGCCGGTCGTCGCCGGCGAGGATCACCTTGGCCCCGGCCCGCCGCGCCTCGCCCAGCAGCTCGCCCAACACCCGGGTGTCGAGCATCGCCGCCTCGTCCACCACGGCGACAGTGCCGCGGTCCCAGGCCGCCCGGCCGTTCTTCAGGGCAAAGAGCGCCGCATGCACCGTCCCCGCCTCGGCGAAGCCGTCGCGCTTCAGGTCCTGGGCGACGGCGTTGGTCGGTGCCAGCCCGACCACCCGGTGGCCGGCCGCCTGGTGCGCGTCGCGCACCGCCGCCAGGGCGTAGCTCTTGCCCGTGCCGGCCCGGCCCTCGATCAGCTTCAGCCCTCCGGCGCCGGCGGCGTGCTCGACTGCGGCCCGCTGGTCGTCGCGCAGCGTGCGGCCGGCGATCGCCGCGTCGAGGTATCGGGCTTTCACGCCCTGGTGGTGCCGCGCCCCGGCTACGGCGGCGCCTTCGGCCAGCACCTGGCGCTCCTGCTCCCGCACCTCCCGCGTCGTGTAGCGCCCGGTCGCCGCGCCCGTGTCCCGGTCGTGCAACGCCAGCACGTCGCGGTGCCCCAGCACCGCCGCCCGTACCGCCTGGCGCTCGCCGTCCGCCGCCGGATCCCCCTCCCCGCCGAGATGCTTGGCGAGGTAGCGGTCGAGGTCCCGCCCGTCGAAGGTCGCGTTGTTCCGCGTCAGCGCCGCCAGCACCTGCCGCGGGTCGCGCGCCGCGTCCTGGTTGGCCTCGCGCAGCGCCTCGGCTCGCTCCGCTGCCGCCGACCCGGCCCGGCGCATGCGCACCGGCCCGATGTGCTCGCCCGGATGCGCCGCCGTCGCGTCCACCCGCACCGCAATGCCGTGCTGCTGGAAGTACCGGTCCTGGTGGTCCCGCCACAGCGCGCCCCAGGCGTCGCCCTCCGCCACCACGGCGCGCCCGCCGGCCCGCCGCACCTCGGGGTCGAGGTCGCGCGCCTTCTTCGCCGCGAACCCCGCACCCTCCACCCGGCGCGTCGTGACGAGGAGGTGGGCGTGCCAGTTGGCCCGCTCGCCTTCCGCGCCTTCCCCGGCGCCGTCATGCGGCGCGTGCACGTCGAGCTGCACCGCCAAGCCCTTCGAGACGAAGTGCTCGGCGGCGAAGCTGCGCGCCAGCTCGATCCGGTCCTCGGTGGCCAGTTCGTGGTCGGCCGGCAGGGCCAGCACCAGCTCGCGCGCGACCTGGGCATCCTTGCGCCGCTCGGCCGCCTCAGCCCCGTTCCACAGCGCTCCGGCCTCCCCGAGCCGCGGGTCGGCACCGTCGGGCAGCAGGACCACGTGGTGCTCCGGCGCGCCACGGTGGCGGAAGTGGAAGACCTCGCCGGTGCGCTCCGCGGCCAGGCTCTCGCGCGCGTTGTAGGCGGCCGAGCGCACCGCGTTACCGCCGGAGCTGCGGGACAGATAGCGCGCACGGGCAAAGGCGATGGCCACGCCGGGAGCCTGAATCTTCCTGCCGCCGACCGCAAGCCGCGTTGTGTCAGCAACGCATATTGCGTCTGCACGCAAGCCTCGCTCGGCTTCGCCTCGCGGGTGCAGAACCTGCGGCGCGGGCTCAGGCATGTCCTGGGATTCAAGCCTCCGTCGATGCATGCCGAAATGACGGCGCCTGGAACGCCCTATCGAAGCCGTGATATTGTGTGCCGGCCTTCGAATTCAGCTGAGAAGCCGTTGTCGCGCCAAAGGAGCCCATGTCGGATCAGCGCCTGAGGGCTTCTCCGGATGTCAGGTACACGCCTTCGGACTCCGAGCAGCGGAGGGACCCGCACAGGCGACGCGGCTTTCCGATCGTCCTGGTGCTGCTGGTGGCAGCAGCCTGGCTGTGCTGGCCCTACGTCACCCTTTATCGGTTGGTAGACGCCGTCGACCGCGGCGATGAGATCGTCCTGCAGGAGTTGGTCGACTGGCCGGCGATCCGCATCCAGGTCCGCGAGATCCTGACGGCAAAGGTCGCAACGGAAGCGATGCGGTCAGGCCGTGGGGCACCAAGCGGCGCAGAAGCCTTCGGTGCTGCTTTGGCCGGCGCCTTGATAGGGCCGATGATCGACAACCTGGTCACAGCGCAGATGCTCGCCTCCGCGCGCCGGCTTTCACTGGCGGCGCCGCAGCCAACGTCTCGATGGCCATCCGCTCAAGGTGCGGCGCAGCCGATTGCTGCGCAGGTGAGTCGCCGCCTCAACTGGGGCGGCGTCCGTTGGGCGGCACCATCGGGCTTGACGACCTTCAAGGTCGTCCTCGGAGCGCGTGATGATCCGCCAAGTCGCCATATCACGGTGATCTTCGAGTTTCGTGATTTCGGCTGGAAACTGACGCGCTTGGCCTTGCCGTCAGCCCTGTTGAATTAGTAGCACGGCTGCTGCCTTTCGCTCTCGCGGCTTCGTCATGGCCACGCTTGTGTAAGGGTCACGTCCTGCTGGTTGCCGCTCCCTCCCTGTCTCCATAGCGTCGCTGCCAACGGAGAGGGAATTTCAGGCAGCCCATGGCTCGATCGCTTGCCGACCGTCAGCGTGCCCATGAACAGCAGAAGGCCCGTCTCGCCGAGCAGGAAGCCAAGATCAGGCTCGCCGAGCGCAAGGCCCGCACCAAGCGCCTGATCGAGGCCGGCGCCCTCGTCGAGAAGGCCAGCCTCCTCGATCTCGAGGTCAACGCCCTCTACGGCGCCCTCCTATCGCTGCGCGACAACGCCGACACCAAGAAGCAGGTCGAGCAGTGGTCCGCGCTTGGCGGCCGAGCCTTCGCCCGCGAGGCCCGCGCCCGCGACGAAGGCAAGGAACCTGTCCT
>JBMOJU010000498.1:0-3104 GCA_049315625.1 Paracraurococcus sp. | reverse complement strand
TTCATAAAGCTCGTCCACTGATCTGACGGCGGGAACCGGCCAGGCAAGTTATCCGCGTCCCGAACGGCGTGTCGGGGCGCTGCGCAGAACGGACTGCCGCGCGACCCGGCCTGGACCCTAGAACCCCTCCCGCGGCGGCCGCGGCCGGCGGGGCGTGCGCGGGCCGGTGCCGAACTGGTCCTGCTGGTGCGACGGCAGCCGGCGCTCGCGCGGCGGCGGCGGCGGGGCGGCCAGGTCGACCTCCAGCTCCTTGATCTTGCCGATGATGGAGGTCCGCAGCTCAGGCGAGGTGTGCGGCTTCATCGAGCGGATCGTCTCCTTCAACTCGGCGAGGAGACGCACCTTCTCCTCCCGCGTGCGCTTCAGCGGGCGGTTGTCGGAGAACTGGCCATCGAAGGAACGCATGTGACTTCTCCCGGGTGGGCCGGCATGCGGCGGCCCTTTTCACCCATTCTAGAGCGGGATGCGGTGCGGCGGAATCGCCGTGAACGCTGAAGCCCGCGAACAACCCAAAGCCGGCGACGGATACCGGGGAAATGCGCAAGGCCGGCGCGGGGTCCCCGCGCCGGTCAACCAGGCGGGCTCAGATATCCAGCATCAACCGGCGCGGATCCTCGATGCTTTCCTTGACGCGGACCAGGAAGCTGACCGCTTCCTTGCCGTCGACGATGCGGTGGTCGTAGCTCAGCGCGATGTACATCATCGGCCGGATTTCGACCTTGCCGCCGACCGCCATCGGCCGGTCCTGGATCTTGTGCATGCCCAGGATGCCGCTCTGCGGCGGGTTGAGGATCGGGGTGGACATCAGGCTGCCGTAGACGCCGCCATTGGTGATGGTGAAGCTGCCGCCCGCCATCTCCTCCAGCTTCAGCTGGCCGTCGCGGACGCGCTTGCCGAAATCGCCGATCGTCTTCTCGATCTCGGCGAAGCCCATGCGGTCGGCGTGGCGCACCACCGGCACGACCAGGCCGTTCGGCCCGCCGACGGCGACGCCCATATGGACGAAGTTCTTGTAGATCAGCTCGTCGCCCTGGATCTCGGCGTTCACCGCCGGGTATTCCTTCAGCGCGGCGACGCAGGCCTTCACGAAGAAGGACATGAAGCCGAGCCGGACGCCGTGCCGCTTCTCGAAGGCGTCGCGGTATTCGGTGCGCAGCGCCATCGCCGCGCCCATGTCCACCTCGTTGAAGGTGGTCAGCATGGCGGCGTTGTTCTGCGCTTCCTTCAACCGGCGGGCGATGGTGATGCGCAGGCGGGTCATCTTGACCCGCTCCTCACCTTCCTCCAGCGGCCGCTGCACGGCCGGCTTGGCGGCGGCAGGCGCCGCGACCGGGCGGGAGAGGAAGTCCAGCACGTCGCCCTTGGCGATGCGGCCATCCTTGGCGCTGCCGGCGCCGAGCTGCTCGGCGGTGAGGTTGTTCTCCGCCATCAGCTTGGCGGCGGCGGGCAGCGGCGCATGGCTGCCGGGGATGGCGACGGGGCCGGGCGGCAGGCGCGGCTCCTCCACCTTCGGCTGCGCCGCGACCGGGGCCACCGGCTCCGGCGGATGCGGCCTGGCGGCCGGGATGGGTGCGGCGGCGCCCGCGGCGATGCTGCCGAGCACCGCGCCCGGCTCGACCTCGGCGCCCTCGTTCGCGCTGATCGATTCGATCACGCCGGCGGCCGGGGCATTGACCTCCACCGTGACCTTGTCGGTCTCCAGCTCCACCAGCGGCTCATCCACCGCCACGGCCTCGCCGGCCTTCTTCAGCCAGCGCGCCACGGTCGCGGTGGACACGCTCTCGCCCAGGGTGGGCACCAGGATCTCGGTCGCCATGGTCGTCTATCGCCTTCCTGCTGGGTGCCCGGGGATCGATGCCAGGATCATTGGAGCGCTTCGCGCACCAGGGTGTCCTGTTCCGCCGCATGCACCTTGGCGAGGCCGGTGGCCGGGCTCGCCGCTTCCTTGCGGCCGACGTAATCGGGCCGCTTCGCCTTGATGTCGAGGTCCTTGAGGACCTTCTCCAGCCGCCGGTCGAGGAAGGTCCAGGCGCCCATGTTCTCCGGCTCCTCCTGGCACCACACCACCTCGGCATTCCGGTACGGGGCCAGCGCGGTCTTCAGGCTGTTCACCGGGAAGGGGTGCAGCTGTTCCAGCCGGATGATCGCCACGTCCTTGATGCCCTGGTCGCGCCGCGCCTGCAGCAGGTCGTAGTAGACCTTGCCGGTGCAGAGCACGACGCGCCGCACCGCCTCCTCCGGCGCGATCGCGTCGCTCTCGGGGATGACGTATTTGAAGCCGCTGCCCGGGCCGAAATCGGCCAGGCTGCTGACCGCCAGCTTGTGCCGCAGCAGCGATTTCGGCGTCATCACCACCAGCGGCTTGCGGTAGTTCGACTTCAGCTGCCGGCGCAGCGCGTGGAAGTAGTTGGCCGGCGTGGTGAAGTTGCAGACCCGCATGTTGCGCTCGGCGCACAGCTGCAGATAGCGCTCCAGCCGGGCGGAGCTGTGTTCCGGCCCCTGGCCCTCGAAGCCATGCGGCAGCAGCATCACCAGGCCGCTCATGCGCAGCCACTTGGTCTCGCCGGAGGCGATGAACTGGTCGATGATGACCTGCGCGCCATTGGCGAAGTCGCCGAACTGCGCCTCCCACAGCACCAGCGTGTGCGGATCGGCCAGCGAATAGCCGTAATCGTAGCCGAGCACGCCGAACTCGCTCAGCAGGCTGTTGAAGGCCTCGAAGCGCGGCTGGTGGTCGCGGATGTTGTTCAGCGGCACGTATTCCGCCTGGGTCACCTGGTCGACCAGCACGGCGTGGCGATGGCTGAAGGTGCCGCGCTGCACGTCCTCCCCGGAAAGCCGGACGCGGTGGCCTTCCAGCAGCAGGGTGCCGAAGCCCAGCGCCTCGCCGGTCGCCCAGTCGATGCCCTCGCCGGTCTCGATCGCCTGCCGCTTCGCCTCCAGCTGCCGGGCGATCTTCGGGTTGACGCCGAACTCGGCCGGCACCTGCGACAGCGCGGTGCCAACCTCGCGCAGCGTCTCCAGCGGCACCGCGGTCGGATGCAGCTGCTCCACATCGGCGCCGGCCGCGACAGCGGTCAGGCCCGACCAATGGCCTTCCAGCC
>JBMOJU010000497.1:0-3146 GCA_049315625.1 Paracraurococcus sp. | reverse complement strand
GGCAGCAGTCCATCGCCGTATTGCCGCCGCCGAGCACGATGACCCGCTTGCCGACCTCCTTGATGTGACCGAAGGAGACGGAGGAGAGCCAGTCGATGCCGATATGGATGTTCGCCGCCGCCTCGGTGCGGCCCGGCACGTCCAGCTCCCGCCCGCGCGGGGCGCCGGAGCCGATGAAGATCGCGTCATAGCCCTCGGCCAGCAGGCCCTTCAGGCTTTCGACCCGCTGGCCGTAATGGGTGGTGACGCCGCCGCGGTCGGTGATGTAGCCGACCTCCTCGTCGATCACCTCGGAGGGCAGGCGGAAACGGGGGATCTGGCTGCGGATGAAGCCGCCGCCCTGCTTCTCCCCGTCATAGACATGGACCTCGTAGCCCAGCGGGGCGAGGTCGCGGGCGACGGTCAGGCTGGATGGGCCGGCGCCGATGCAGGCGATCCGCTTGCCGTTCCTCTCGGCCGGGATCGGGGTCAGCCGGCCGCGGATATCCGCCTTGTTGTCGGCCGCCACGCGCTTCAGGCGGCAGATCGCCACCGGCTCGTCCTCCACCCGGCTGCGGCGGCAGGCCGGCTCGCAGGGCCGGTCGCAGGTGCGCCCGAGGATGCCGGGGAAGACGTTGGAGTGCCAGTTGACCATATAGGCGTCGCTGTACCGCCCGGCGGCGATCATCCGAATGTATTCGGGAACCGGGGTGTGGGCGGGGCAGGCCCACTGGCAGTCGACGACCTTGTGGAAGTAGTCCGGATTACGGATGTCGGTCGGCTTCAAGCGGACAGTTCCCTCATTACGGGGATCGTTGCAGCGTGGACGTCGGACGGACGGCAAGGTGCCTGGCCTCTGAACTGGCCTCGGTACCAAATCGTCCGCTACGTTCCTCCCACACCCTTGCGGGCCTATGAACCTTGCCGCACAACCGGAAATCCCGCAACGACCTGCCGACATGGCCAGATCGCGGGGCCGGTCGTTTGGCGGGAGAAGGGTGAGCCCCGCGGGCGTTGCAGGCGAGGCGCCCGCGTTACAACTCAGCGTGCGGGGTCGATCACCGGCGCGACCAGCGCCGCGACATCCAGCAGCGCCGCATCGCCGAAGCGCGGGCCGATGATCTGCACGCCGACCGGCATCTTGTTCGGCCCCGTGGTGCAGGGGATGCCGATGCAGGGCACGTGCAGCAGCGTCCACATGCTGTTGAAGACCGGGTTGCCGGTATCCTGCCGGCCGACCGGAGCCTCGCCGGCCGCGGCCGGGGAGAGCACGGCGTCGAAGCCGGGGAAGAGGCCGTCGAACAGCTTGCGGCAGTCGCCGGCCAGGTCATAGGCGGCGACCTGCGCGGCGGGGGTGATGCCGGCGGCGTTCTCCACCCGCTCCCGGAAATCCTGGTGCAGCAGGGCATGCGCGGCCAGGTATTCCGCCAGGAAGGCGCCGCGCCCCTCGCCCAGCAGGATGATGCGTTGCGCCTCGGTGATGTCGAGGAAGGGGGCGGGTAGCTCCAACTCCTCCACCGCCACGCCGGCGGCCTCCAGCCGCTGGCCGGCCAGCAGCAGCGCCGCCTGCGATTCCGGCGCGGCAACGGCCCAGTTCGGGCCGCGGCAGAGGCCGATGCGGAGCTGCTTCAGCGACTTGCCGAGCGGCACATCGAGGCCGAACAGCCGGAAGGCCTCCGCCACCAGCCGCAGATCCTCCGGCGCCCGGCCATACCAGCCGATGGTGTCCAGCGTATGGGAATAGCGCTTGGCGCCTTCCGAATTCACCACGCCATGCGTCGGCTTCATGCCGTAGACGCCGTTGAAGGAGGCCGGGCGGATCAGGCTGCCGCCGGTCTGCGTGCCGAAGGCCAGCGGCAGCATGCCATCGGCAACCGCGGCGCCGGAGCCGGAGGAGGAACCGCCCGGCGTCCGCGTCGGGTCATGCGGGTTGCGCGTCAGGGCCCGCCGGCCGCCGGCGGCGAATTCCACCGTATCCGTCTTGCCGAGGATGACCGCGCCCTCGCCCCGCGCCACCGCGACGCAGGCGGCATCGCGCCCCTGCCGCAGGCCTTCATAGATCGGGGAATTGTGGCTGGTCGGCATGTCGGCCGTGTCGATCATGTCCTTCACGCCGAGCGGCAGGCCGTGCAGCACGCCCTTGGTGTAGGCCTTGTCGACCTTGCGGGCATTCGCCAGCGCCAGGACCGGGTCGAGATAGCTGAAGGCCTTGGTCACCGGCTCGCGCTCGGCAATGCGTTCCAGGCAGGAGCGGGTCAGTGCCTCGGCGGTCAGCGTGCCGTCGCGCAGCTTCGTGGCCGCCGCGGTGGCGGTGAGTTGCCAGGGTTCCATGGTTTCCTCCTCAGGCGGCGGGCATGGTGGCGAGGCCGGCCATGACCTCCTCCACCGGCAGCACATCCGCGTATTTCACGGCCATGTCGTAGAGATTGGCGAAATGCGGGCCCTCATGCCGGTCAGCGACGCATTCGATGGGGACAATGACGCGGTAGCCGCAGGACAGGCCCTCCACCGCCGTGGCGCGCACGCAGCCGGAGGTCGAGCCGCCAGTGACGACGATGGTGTCCACGCCGTGAAAGGTCAGCAGGGAGCGGAGATTGGTCTCGAAGAAGGCGGAGGCCATGCGCTTGCGGATGACGACATCGGTGGCGGCGACGTCCAGCCGCGGGTCGAGTTCGGCGCGCGGCGAGCCTGCCTTGATGTTCTGCAGGCTGTCCGGCGTGTCGCTGCGGGTGCCCCAGACCCCGCAATCGGAGCCATCCGCCAGATAGGCGACATGTGTCCAGACCACGGGGAAGCCGCGGCCACGGCACAGCGTGGCGAGGCGGTTCACGTGTTCCGCCTGGCGCGGATCGGTCTCATAAGCCGTGGCGGGGAAGGCGGCGGTGTCGGTATAGGCGCGCTGCAGGTCGACATTGATGAGGGCGGCGCGCCGGCCGAAGCCGAAGCGGCGCCGCGTCGGCGCGGCCTGCAACGCCGCCCAAAGCTGCCGTGCTGTGAGTGGGCTTTCGATCATCATCCGTGCCCCTGCTTTTTGGTCGCGCGATACATGTTCATCGGCTGGCGGCCTAGACCGATCGCGCTCCTGTTTTGGTCGCGCGATTCACGTTCATCTCCTGGATACCTCGAACGATCGCGCTCCTGTTCTGGTCGCGCGATTCACGTTCATC
>JBMOJU010000114.1:0-14102 GCA_049315625.1 Paracraurococcus sp. | reverse complement strand
CACCAGCCGCGCCCGCAGCACCGGCAGGCGCGGCGGCAACTGGCCCAGCGCGCCGGTCGCGTCCTCGCCGATCAGCACGGCGGCGCGGCAGCGGGCGGCCGCCGCCGCCGCAGGCTCCCGCAGCGGGCCGGCCGGGATCATGCGGCCATTGCCGAAGCCATAGGTGCCGTCGATGATCAGCAGCGACAGGTCCTTCACCAGGGTCGGGTTCTGCAGCCCGTCATCCATGACGATGCACTGCGCCCCGGCGGCGACCGCCGCCCGCGCCCCGGCGGCGCGGTCGGCCGAGATCCAGGCCGGCCGCTCGGCCGCCAGCAGCAGCGCCTCGTCGCCGACGCCCCGGCTGTCATGCTGCCGCGGATCGACCCGCAGCGGGCCCTTGAGCTGGCCGCCATAGCCACGCAGCAGGAAATGCAGGCCGACGCCCCGGTTGGCCAGGCGCTGCCCGAGATCGAGGGCGACGGTGGTCTTGCCGGCGCCGCCGGCGGTGGCATTGCCGCAGCAGATGACCGGGACCGGGGCGGTCCAACCCGGCCGGCGCATGCGCCGCGCGGTGGCGGCGCCGTAGATGGCCGCGGCGGGGGCGAGCAGCAGGGGCAGGACTCCCCCGCCATCCCCGGTCCAGAAATCGGGCGCGCGCATCAGGCCTCGACCAGTCCTCGTTCCACCTGGGGCACACCCCGGGCCGGCTCACCGTCGGCTTCGATCCCGGGCCGTCGCCCCGCCCCGGCGCTGCCGGTCGGGGCCGCGGCCCAGCCCTCAACGCCCCCCGCCTGCATGGGTTGGCCGGCCCGGCGCTGGCGCGGGCACGGCCTGGCTGGGCGTCGTTCCCCGATCCTCCGGCCCGGCGCCGGGAAGCAGGTCGATCAGCATCCCCGCGAGGCGGTCCGGCAAGCCGGCCTCCGACGCCAGGGCCGCGGCGGCGGCATTCGCCATGGCTCTGCCGCGGTCCGGATCGGATAGCACGGCCCCGGCCGCCGCCGCCAGCGCCGCCGCCTCGGGCGCCACCCGCAGCGCGCCGCCGGCGGCCAGCAGCCCGGCCACCGGGTCGGCGAAATTCCAGGTATGCGGGCCGAGCAGGATGGGACAGCCGAGCCGTGCCGGCTCGCGCGGGTTCTGCCCACCATGCGGCACCAGCGAGCCGCCGACGAGGGCGACGGCGGCGAGACGGTAGAACAGCCCGAGCTCGCCCAGCGTGTCGGCGACATAGACCGCGGTCGCCGGCCCCGGCAGCGCCCCGGTCGCGCGTCGCGCCACGGCGAGCGGCGCCAGGCCGGCGGCGATCGCCGCGCCGCGCTCCGGATGGCGGGGGACGATGACGGTCAGCAGGCCAGGCTGCGCCGCCGCCAGCAGGGCATGCGCGGCGGCGATGATCGCCTCCTCCCCCGGCTGGGTACTGGCAGCGAGGAAGACCGGGCGGGTGCCCACCGCCGCGCGCAGCGCCGCCAGCGCCGCGGCATCCGCCGGCAGTGGCGGCGCGGCATCCTTGAGGTTGCCGGGGGTGAGCACCGCGGCGGCGCCCAGGGCCCGCAGCCGGTCCGCATCGGCCGCGCTCTGCGCCGTGACGACGCGAAAGGCGCCGAGCAGCCGCCGCCCAAGCCCCGGCGCCAGCAGCCGCCAGCGCCGGGCGGAGCGGGCGCTGAAGCGGGCATTCACCAGGGCGAGCGGCACGCCGCGGGCGGACAGCGCGGCGATCAGGTTCGGCCAGAGCTCGGATTCCACCAGCGCCACGGCATCCGGCCGCCAGCCATCGAGGAAGCGCGCCACCCAGCGCGGCACGTCGAGCGGCACGAAGCGGTGGCGCAGCCGGCCGCCCAGGCCATCCGGCAGCCGCTGCGCAAGCATCTCCGCCGCGGTGACGGTGCCGGTGGTGACCAGCAGGCACAGGTCGGGCGCGCGGGCCGCCAGCGCCTCCAGCAGCGGGACGATCGACAGCGTCTCCCCGACGCTCGCGGCATGCAGCCAGAGCAGCCGGCCGGGCGGGCGGGCAGCGCCCTCGCCGCGGCGCTCGCCGAGCCGGGCGGCGATCTCCTTGCCGCGCCGGGCGCGGCGGCGGAGGTGCAGCGGCAGCAGCGGCGCGGCGGCGCCGGCGGCCAGCCGCCAGAGCGCGAGACCGACGCTCATGCCATCCCGGCGCGGGCCGCGGCCGGGGCGGAGACCCAGGCATCGGCGGCCTCGCAGGCCTCGGTCAGCCCGGCCTCGATCGCCGGCAGCGCGGCCAGCGGATCGGCCCGGTCCACCGCGACGGCCGGGCACACCACCAGCACGCCGCGGCCGAAGGGCAGCGGCAGGACCATGCGGTCCCAGCTCGGCAGCACGCGGGCGCGGCTGGTGCGGGCGGCGCAGGGCAGCACCGGCAGGCCGGAGACGGCGGCGAGCTGCGCCACGCCCGGGGCGGCGACCCGGCGCGGGCCGCGCGGGCCGTCCGGGGTGATCGCCACCATGTCGCCCGCCGCCAGCATGCGCAGCAGCACCCGCATGCCGGTGGCGCCGCCCTTACTGGTGGAGGCATGCACCATGTCGAGCTCGAAGCGGCGCACCACCTCGCCGATGAAGCGGCCGTCGCGGTGGCGGGAGACGAGGACATGGGCCTTCATCCCGGCCATCTCGGGCAGGCGCTGCCGGGCCTGCTGCCAGAGCATGGGCATCATCGGCAGGCGTTCGTGCCAGAAGGCGGCGATGACGCTGCGCGGGGCGCCGGCGGGGTCGCGGAAGGCGGCGCGCAGCGGCGCCTCCCCCAGCAGGGTCCAGCGCGTGGTGCGATAGACGCAGGCCAGGTACAGGCCGAGCAGCCAGGCGAAGGCCGCCTGGGCGGCGGCGGAGCGGATCAGCCGCCGGAACATGGATGCGCGCGCATATCGAGGAAGCGCGGGTAGCACGGGCGGGCGCGGCGGAACAGGCGGGGCCGCCCCGGGCGACCCGCCTACCCGCTACCCCATCGGCACCAATTGCCGTCGGAAGCTGGCCGCGCAGGCCTCCCAGGAATAGCGCTCGGCATGCCGCCGCGCTGCCGCCCGGTCGCAATCCAACGCCGCCAGCGCGGCACGGCGCAGGTCGGTGTCCAGCACCCCGGCGCCGGAGCCGGGGATGACATCCAGCGGCCCGGTCACCGGATAGGCCGCGACCGGCGTGCCGCAGGCCATCGCCTCCAGGATCACCAGGCCGAAGGTGTCGGTGCGCGAGGGGAAGACGAAGACATCGGCGCCGGCATAGCAGCGGGCCAGTGCCTCGCCCTGCTTCCAGCCGGCGAAATGGGTCTTCGGGAATTTGCGCGCCAGCGCCTCCCGCTGCGGCCCGTCGCCGACCACCACCTTCGATCCCGGCAGGTCGAGCGACAGGAAGGCCTCGATGTTCTTCTCGACGGCGACCCGGCCGGCATAGAGGAAGATCGGCCGCGGCAGCTCGGGCCAGGGCTCGCGCGGCTCCAGAGTGAACTGGTCGAGGTCGACGCCGCGGGTCCAGGGGCGCACCTTGGTGAAGCCGCGCTCGGCCAATTCCGCCCGCAGCGAGGGCGTGGCGGCGAAGGTGCCGGCGCCGGCCTCATGGAAGCGGCGCAGCACCGCCCAGGCGAGGCGCGGCGGCAGGCCGGTGCGGGCCTGCAGGTATTCCGGGAATTTGGTGTGGAAGCTGGTGGTGAAGGGCCAGCGCCGCTTGAGGCACAGCGCCCGCATCGCCCAGCCGAGCGGGCCCTCGGTGGCGATATGCACCGCGGTCGGCTGGAAGGCGTCGACCATCGCCCGCAGGCCGCGGCGCGGCCGCAGCGCCAGGCGGATCTCCGGATAGCTCGGCATCGCCATGGTGCGGAACCGGTCGGGGCCGATCACCTCCACCGTGTCGCCCTGGCGCTCCAGCGTCGTCGCGATGGTGGCGAGGGTGCGCACGACGCCGTTCACCTGCGGGTGCCAGGCGTCGGTGACCATCAACAGCCGCAGCATGTCCGCATCGGGCAGCACCGTGACCGCGCCGTCGGGCGCGGCATCCACTTCAAGGTACATCGAGTCTCCCGGGCCGCAGCCCGATCAGGCCGCCGCAACGGCGGGGCGTTCCAGCCGCCGCCAGAAAGAAAGCCTGTTTTCCGCCGCCCAGTCCACCAACTCGAAGCGGCCATCATCGTGTTCGACCAGGGCGGTGCAGCTTTCCACCCAGTCGCCGTCGTTCATATACATCACGCCCTGCACCATGCGCATCTCGGCATGGTGGATGTGGCCGCAGACCACGCCGTCCAGGCCGCGGCGCTTGGCCTCCCCGGCCAGCGCGCCCTCGAAGCGGTCGATCGCCTTCACCGCTTCCTTCACCTGGCGCTTCAACCACTGCGACAGCGACCAGTAGGGGTAGCCGAGCCGCCGGCGGACCGAGTTGAATACGCGATTCAGCGTCAGCGCCCAGTCATAGGCCCAGTCGCCCAGATGGGCGAGGAATTTGGCGTAGCGGATGACGCCGTCGAACTCGTCGCCATGGATGACCAGGTAGCGGCGGCCATCGGCGCCGTCGTGCACGGCCTCCCGCGCCATCTTCACGCCGGCGACCTCGAAGCCGAAGCCGATCCAGTCGCGGAACATCTCATCATGGTTGCCGGGGATGTAGGTCACCTCGACCCCCCGCCTCGCCATGCCGAGGATCTGCCGCAGCACCTCGTCGAACTCGGCGGTCCAGTACCAGGATTTGCGCAGCCGCCAGCCGTCGAAGATGTCACCGACCAGATAGAGCTGGTCGCATTCGACCCGCTTGAGGAAATCCAGCAGGAAATCCGCCCGGCACCCGCGGGTGCCGAGATGCACGTCCGACAGGAAGATCGCGCGGTAGCGGCGTTTCGAATCCGTGGTCTGCATCGCACCTGCCTTCGGACGCCGGCTTCTCCGCGGAAGGAAGTTCGCGGCGAGTCGCCGGCCGTTGCGCGCGGTGCCAGTAACGCAGGGTGACGCCGCTGGTCGTGAATCTTGCGTGACGGGTCCGGGAAGCGGCGGTTACGGCGGCAAATGTCACGGCGATGCCACGATACTGTCGCGGCGCGGTAGCGGAAGCTACCCTTGTCCGTCACCATCTGCCGCCCGGGCGACCCCGCCCACCCTATCGGCAGGAGCCGCATGCTCATCGTGTTCAACCCCGCCGCGGGCGCGCGGCGCCGCCGGCGCCTCGCCCGGGCCCTCGGCACACTCGCCAGCGCCGGCATCCTGGCGCGGGTGACGGAGACGCTGCACCCCGGCCACGCCACGCAGCTGGCGCGCGAGGCGGCGGGGGATGGCGTGCCGATCGTGGTCGCCGCCGGCGGCGACGGGACGATCGCCGAGGTGGCGGCGGGGCTGGCCGGCACGGCGGCGCGGCTCGGCATCCTGCCCTTCGGCACGGCCAACGTGCTGGCCTGGGAACTCGGCCTGCCGCCGCGGCCGGAAGCCGCGGCCGAGGTGCTGGCCGGCGGACGCGCGGTGGTGCTGCGGCCGGGGCTTGCCCGCTTCGGCGACGGCACGGAGCGGCTGTTCGTGCAGATGCTGGGCGCCGGCTACGACGCGCAGGTGGTGGCGCGGCTCGATCTCGGCCTGAAGCGGCGGCTGGGCAAGGGCGCCTACGTGCTGCAGGGCCTGCGCGAGCTGACGCGCTACCGCTTCCCGCAATTCACCGCGGTGCTGGACGGGCAGGCGGAACAGGTGGTCAGCGCCATCGTCTCCAAGGGCCGGCTCTATGCCGGGCGGCACCTGCTGGCGCCGGCCGCGGTGCCGGGGGAGGCCGGGTTCCAGGTGGCGCTGTTCCGTGCCGGCGGGCCGATCGAGGCGCGGGCGCGGGCGGCGCTGTACGGCGCGGCGCTGCCGCTGGACCTGCTGCCATGGCTGCCCGGGGTGGAGCTGCGCTGGGCGCGGCAGGTTGTGCTGCAGGGTCCGGCGACGGTGCCGGTGCAGGCGGATGGCGACCCGGCCGGGGCACTGCCGGTGACGGTGGCGGATTCGCCGGGGCCGATCCAGGTCATGCTGCCGCAGATGGTCCGGTCGCGCCCGGGTGAGGTTGGACATAATCAGGGATAGAAATTCCCCGTTCATAATCTCTCATTAATGGCGTCCTGTTCGCACCGGGGCACGTAAAAATAGTATACACGTAACAATACCCTGAGTAGAAGCTCCCGCTTCCATTCGTGAGCCATCGCAGTTCCAGCGCGCTTTTAGGGTCGCCCATGGCGGGCCGAACCTTTCGTCCCGCGAAAAAATCACGCGGGCGAGCGCATGACCTTCACGAAAATCGTGTTCCTGGGCGGGCTGGCCGCCTCGATGGCCACAGCCACGGCCCGGGCCCAGGTCAGCGGCCCCTATATCGCCGCCGCAGCCGGGGCGAATTTCCGCCAGCAGGCCGACCTGACCCTGCAGGGTGCCGGCGCCGATGCCGCGCGGGCGCTCGGGGTGGGCACCAGCGGGACGCTGGGCTTCGCCGGGGCTGGGCCGGTCGCGCTCGGCAGCCTGGGCTGGGGCTTCGGAAACGGGCTGCGGGCGGAGGTGGAATTCGGCTACCGGCGCAACTCCGTCGGGTCGCTGTCGGTCACCGGCTACCCGGCGCATCCCACGCTCTCGGGCTCGGCCAGCACCCATGCGGTGATGGCGAACCTGCTCTATGACCTCCAGGGGCTGGGCTGGCGCGCCGGCGTGCCGGTGGCCCCCTATGCCGGGCTCGGCGCCGGCTATGGCTGGTCGGCCTATGACCAGGTGCTGATGCGCAGCGGCAATGCCGGGTCGATGACCTATGGCGTCGATGGCCGCTTCGCCTATCAGGCCATCCTGGGACTGGCCTGGGACCTCTCCGCCGTTACGCCCGGCCTCTCCCTCACCACCGAATACCGCTACCTCGCGGTGCTGGACCAGCAGGTGGACCACGGCGCCAGGGTCGGCCGCGCCGGCTTCCGCGATGCGCGCATCGAGACGACCAACAGCAACCACGCCCTGCTGGTCGGGCTGCGCTACGAATTCCGCGGCCGGGCGCCATAGAGCGGGATGCGTTGCGGCGGCATCGCCGACTCCCGCGACCAAGCCATGGCTGGAGCAAGCGGCGTGAGCGCAAGCGACCGCAGCAGGCCCCGGCCTACCCGGCCCGGCGCAGCGCGACGGCCGCCGCCGCCAGGCCGCTGGCGAGCGAGACGGCACCGAGCGCCGGCGCCACGAGCAGCGCCCCGGGGGCCAGAGCGGCGGCCGGGCCGAGCGCCAGCCCGACCGAGGCAAGGCCACCCAGCGCGGCCAGAACGGCGAGGAAGCACAGGGCAACCATGGCGGGAAGGCTCCTTCCGATGACCGTCGCGACAGCGACTCTGCCACGATCATGCCATCATTTGGCCCCGATCCACCCCAATTGCGAGTACGCCGCCCGGGCCAGAGGCCCGGACGGCGCGAATGTGACCGAAAAGCGGCAGAGGGAGCGGCAGCGCCGCACCCGGTTCAGGTGGTCTGCTGGATCGCCGAGAGCATCCAGGGGCCGCCCTGGGTGCGGACGAAGGTCCAGAGTTCCGTCGCCGTCACGCGGCGGTTCGGGTCGCCTTCGACCACCGCGCCGTCGCTGATCCGGCGGGTGACGTCGACCTGGGAGAAGCGCATCGCCACCGTGGCGAATTCCCGCGCGCCCTCGCGCCAGGCTTCGGCCAGGTCGCCCTTCTCCAGCACCACGTCGCGCGTCTCGTTGCGCCAGCCGCGGCGGGCGAGGTCGGCCAGGTCGCCGCCGAAATACTGCATCATCTCCGGCGTGGCGACCGCGCGCATGCCCTGCTCGTCCTGCCGCGACCAGGCGGCGTTGACGACCTTGAGGGTGTTCTCGAAGGCCTGGAAGTCGGCCGGGGTCACCTGGATCGGCTCCTCGACCGGGCCGGTCCCGCCGCCGCCGAAGGCCGGGCGGGCCGGGGTGCGGTCATCGTCCATCTGCCGCGCCATGCCGGCGAAGGCGGGCTGGGCCGAGGCGGCCTGGCGCCGGCGGAACCAGCCGACCGCCAAGGTCACCACCAGCGCCACCAGGCCGATCTGCAGCAGCAGGCCGAGGAAGCTGGCGAAGCCGCTGAAGCCGCCGAACAGCCCATGGCCGAACAGCAGCCCGCCGATGCCGGCGCCGATCAGCCCGCCCATCAGCCCGGCCATGAAGGGGGAGCGGGAGAAGAACCCGCCCGCCGGGTTGGGCTGGAAGGGCCGCGCCGGCTGCGCCGCCTGCATGCCCGGCCGGGCCGGCTCGGTCATCGTCCGCTCCATCGGCCGGGCGGTGCCCGGCGCGGTCTGGGTCGAGGGCGGGGCGCTGGAGGTGCGGGCACCGCGGCTCCCCATCGAGGAGCCACCACCCGGCCGCGCATCGGCAATCGCCGGCGCGAGCGCGAGGGCCGCGGCGGCGATTGCCGCGAGCAGGAAGGCAGGACGGCGCATGTTCAGGGTTCTCTCCGGCAAAACCTTACGATGCGTCCATATAGGGTGCCGCCTGGACGATTGCGACAGGGACGATCAGGCGCCACCCTCTGCCGATACGGGCCGGGGGACAAGCGGATGGGCAGGCAGTGGATCAGGGCGGCGGCGCTGGGCGGGGCGGTGCTGCTGGCGGCGGGGCAGGCCGGGGCGCAACCGGCGAAAATTTTCCGCTTCGCCACCAGCACGGATGCGGCGACGCTCGACCCGCACGCGACCAACGCGCTGTTCACCTACCTCATCGTCTCCCAGGTCTATGAGCCGCTGACCCATCGCGGCGATGATTTGAAGCTGCATCCGGGCCTCGCGGTCCGCTGGGAACAGGTCGAGCCGACCCGCTGGCGCTTCCACCTGCGGGACGGGGTGAAATTCAGCGGCGGCGAGAGCTTCGAGGCCGACGACGCCGCCTTCAGCCTCGGCCGCGCCCGCGCGCCGACCAGCAATTACGGCATCTTCGTCGACACGGTGGCGGGGACGGAAGTGGTGGACCGGCTGACGCTCGACATCATCACCCGCGTGCCGGACGCCACCATCCCCGACAAGATGAGCCGCGTGCTGGTGATGGACAAAGGCTGGGCGGAGGCCAACCGCAGCGCCACGCCGCAGAATTTCGGCCAGCGGGAGGAGACCTTCGCCAGCCGCAACACCAACGGCACCGGCCCCTTCGTCATCACAAGGCGGGAGGTCGACCAGCGCACGGTGATGGCCCGCAACCCCGCCTGGTGGGGCCATGAGGCCAAGGTGGCGCCGGGCAACGTCACCGAACTCCAGTACATCGTGCTGAATTCGGACGCGACGCGGGTCGCCGCGCTGCTCTCGGGCGAGGTCGACATGGTCCATGTCGTCCCGGTCCAGGATATCGAGCGCATCAAGCGCGACCCCAGGCTGCGGGTGCTGGAGGGGCAGGAGAACCGCACCGTCTTCCTGGCGATGAACCAGGAGGCCGACGACCTCACCTCCTCCGACATCCGCGGGAAGAACCCGTTCAAGGATCTCCGCGTCCGGCAGGCGGTGGCGCTGGCGATCGACGTGGAGACGCTGAAGCGCCGGACCCTGCGCGGCCAGGCGGTGCCGACCGGCTCGATGTGGACGCAATTCGTCAATGGCTGGACGGCGGAAACGGATAAGCGCCTGCCCTACGACCGCGACCGCGCGAAGGCGCTGCTGGCCGAGGCCGGCTACCCGAACGGCTTCGCCATCGGCTTCGACTGCCCGGTCGGCACCTATGACGAGGCCTGCCAGGCGATCACCGCGATGCTGGCGCAGATCGGCATCAAGGCCAGCCTCAACCTGGTGCCGAACAGCCAGTTCATCGGCCGCATCCAGCGGCGGGAGAGCCAGTTCTACGCGCTGTCCTGGGGCGTACCGACCTTCGATGCGCTCTACACGCTGCGCGCCGTCATGGCCTCCCGCGCCATGGGCGGCAGCGCGAGCTGGAATGCCGGCGGCTATTCGAACGCCGAGTTCGACGCGCTGGTGAAGCGGGTGGAGGCGGAAACGGATGCCGAGGCCCGGCGCGGCCTGATCCGCCAGGCGCATGCGCTGCACAATGCCGAGCTGGGCCACATCCCGCTCTACCACATGATGATCCCCTGGGCGGTGCGGCAGGGGGTGAACGTGACCCACCGGGCGGACAACCAGGTGCAGGTCCGGGAGATCCGGATCGATTGATGCGGCCCGCAGGCGGATGAACGCCGCGGCCGCATCGCCTCCCCCGCGGGGGAGGGCCAGGGTGGGGGTGCGTCGCCGCAAGGCGCGGCCGCACATTTTGGCGCAGCCCTCTCCGGCCGGCTGAACCGGGATCACCCACCGCGGCCGGCACAATGGCACCGGCAGCGTGGCATCCCCGACCGGCCGCCACGCAGCCACACTGCCCGCGCCGTCGGGCGATGCCGGAGACGCCGCTACTGCCGCCGGAGCGAGGCCAGCACCGTCGCCTTCTCCGGCTCGCTGAGCGGGACCATCTGGTCCCAGACCGCCGCCGCCCAGGCGCGCGCGGTGCGGCCCAGCCGGGTCAGGTCGTGCTCGTCCAGGCTGTCGACGTACTCGGCGATGTCCTCATCCTCATCGTCCCAGCCGGAGGCGATGTCGACCACCACGGCGGTGGCGTTCATCGCCTCGTCGTCGAGATCGCCGGTCTCGAAGGCGCCGAGCTCGACCAGCTCGGGCACCTGGTGCGCGGCGAGGATGGCAAGGCGCGCCATCTCAAGCGGCTCCAGGCCGCCCGCGGCATCGGTCGCCAGCGCGGCCAGCGCCGCGATCGCCTCCCGCTGCATCTCGTCGCGCGGCTTGCGCCAATCCTCGATTGCCATGGTCGCCTCCTCTCAGCCGCCCGCCATGGTCAGGCCCTCGACCCGCACCGTCGGGCTGTCGGTCCCGCGCCGGAATTGCAGGTCGTCGGCCGGGGTCAGGTGCAGCAGCATGTCGCGCACGTTGCCGGCGATGGTGATCTCGCTGACGGGTTCCGCCAGCGCGCCGTCGCGGATCATGAAGCCGGCGGCGCCGCGGCTGTAGTCGCCGGTCACGCCGTTGACGCCCATGCCGATCAGCTCGGTCACGTAGAGCCCTTCCCGGATATCGGCCATCAGCGCCGCCGGGGTCAGCGTCCCGGCCGCCAGCCACAGATTGGTGGTGGAGGGCGAGGGCGGGCCGCCGGTGCCGCGGCCGGCATGGCCGGTGCTGGCCATGCCGAGCTGCCGGGCGCTGCGCCAGTCGAGGATCCAGGTGGTGAGTATCCCGTCCTCGACGATGGCGCGGCGCCTGCCCTGCATCCCTTCGCCGTCGAAGGGCCGGCTGCGGAGACCGCGCCGCCGGGTCGGGTCGTCCACCACGCTCAGCCCCGCCGCCATGACCCGCTGGCCCAGCCGGTCGCCGAGGAAGGAGGTGCGGCGGGCGACCGCGGCGCCGTTGATGGCGCCGGCGAGATGCCCGAGCAGGGAGGCGGCGACGCGCGGGTCGTAGACCACGGGGATGCGCGCGGTCTTCGGCCGGGACGGGTTGAGTCGCGCCACCGCCTTTTCCCCGGCACGGCGGCCGAGCATCGCCGCATCCTCGAGATCGGCCAGGTGGACGGTGCCGGAATAGTCGTAGTCCCGCTCCATCCCGGTCCCCTGCCCCGCCAGGGCGGTGACCGAGATCGAATGGCTGGTCCGGGCATATTCGCCGGCGAAGCCGTTGCTGGCCGCCATGGCGACGGCGTAGCGGCCCCAGCCGGCGCTGGCGCCTTCCGAATTATTCACCCCGGCGACGGCCAGCGCCGCATCCTCCGCCGCCGCGGCGCGGGCGATCAGCGCCTCGGCATTCGGCTCCGCGGTATCGGCGAGGTCGAGGTCGACCGCGACCAGCCCGTCCGGCGCCTCCGCCAGGCCGGCGAAGGGGTCTTCCGGCACCACCCGCGCCATGGCGACGGCGCGCTCGGCCAGCGCGGCGAAGCCCTTCGGCGCGGGGTCGGTGGAGGAGACGATCGCCTGGCGCTGGCCGAGGAAGACGCGGAGGCCGAGATCGAAGCCCTCCGAGCGCTCCAGTTGCTCGATCCGGCCGAGCCGGCGGGAGACGGAGAGCGAGGCGTTGCTGATCAGCACCGCATCGGCCGCATCGGCCCCGGCGCGGCGGGCGGCGGCGACGAGGTCGGCCAGGGTTTCAGCATGGGTCATGCGGACCGCTCTCCGTTGCAGCCCGGCCATTGGCCGGCCGGAGCAGCCGAGGTGTAACGCAGATGCCCCGCAGCGGGTAGGTGCGGCGCAAGGCCGGCGCCGCGGCGGGACTGGTCGGGCGGGGCGTGGCCAAGGCGGCCAACGGCGTCGCCGACACGGGCGCCGCTACCCGGCTGGAGACGGTCCCGCTTCCGCGGCGGGGCATCGCAGGCGGGGCGGCTGCAGGCGCACGAAACCTTATTGGTTCTGGCGAAACGGCAAAATCGTAGTTTGTTGTTTACAGTTATCAGAAATTAAACATGAATTAATCATATAATTAATATGAATTACAATGCAAACAAATTAGAAAAAACTTGGTTTCTATTTTTTACATTTTTGGTCGTTACTTCCAAAGATATTATAATATACAGCGACCTTCGCTGTAGCGCGGTACAATCGCCGCATCAACAAGGATGGAATGTAATGCTCTCGCGCGCTGCTCTGTTATCGACTGTTGCCGCACTGGCAATGCCGTCACTCGCTTTCGCCCAGCCGGCTTCCGGCCCCTATGTCAGCCTCAGCGGCGGCGTCAATCTGGTGCCGGACACGCTGCTCATTGACGCCGTTTCCCCGGGGGTGAGGTTCCTGAATCTGAACAAGCCAAACACCTACAAGGATGGCTTTGCGATCACCGCCGCCGCTGGCTACCGGCTTACCCCGATGATCCGCACCGAGCTTGAGTTTTCCTACCGCAACAACAAGCCGGACAATTTCATTCTGACCAATGCCTATTCTTTCGGAACTGCGAAATATAGTGGTACCGAAAATAAGTACTCCTTTATGCTAAATACGTATGTGGATATCGCAAATTTCTGGGGTGTAACCCCATATGTTGGCGTGGGACTTGGCGCCACTCTGTTTGACTGGGATGGCGTGGCGCGCAAAAGCCTCGCCAACCCGTACTTCGCGGGAAACTCGGTCAATCCGGGCCAGCTGAGCGACATAACGAACACGGCGCAGGAAGCGGTGATGCGCTTCACGTACCAAGCCATCGGCGGCGCAAGCTACGCCATCCCAGGGACCTCGGGGCTGTCGCTGACGGCAGAGTATCGGTTCCTGGCAATGCCCGAGACCGTCAAGATCAAGGATCGGTTGACGGCCGTCCCGACCACCCCACCCGCGAATGGCCCTGGCTTTACCAGTAGCGGCAGCGGCTACAGCCGGTATTCGAGTCAGGAGAACCACACCTTCCTCGTCGGCCTGCGCTATGAATTCGGCGCGGCCCCTGTCGCCCCCGTTACCGCCGCGGTCGCCCCGGTGGCCCCGCCGGCCGCCGCCCGCACCTACCTGGTGTTCTTCGACTGGGATCGTGCCGACCTGACCGACCGCGCCCGCCAGGTCGTTGGCGACGCGGTGCAGGGCGCGAAGCGCGTCAGCAACACCCGCATCGAGGTGGCCGGCCATGCCGACCGTTCCGGTACGCCCGCCTACAACCAAGCCCTGTCACAGCGCCGCGCCGAGAGCGTCGGCGCCGAGCTGGTCCGCCAGGGCATCAACCGGAGCGACATCATCGTCACCGCCTTCGGCGAGAGCCGCCCGCTGGTGCCGACCGCCGACGGCCTGCGCGAGCCGCAGAACCGCCGCGTCGAGATCGTGCTGAAGTAGTCGAAGCACGCCGCCCCCGCCTTCGGGGCGGACGGGGCAAGGCGCCGCATCACCCGGCAAGGGCCGGTGCGGCGCCCGCCCCACCTCTCGGTCATGCAGGGTCGGTCGGGCCCCGCGCTGCGGCCACGTACCGACCACACGTCCCGGCATTCGGGGACGCCATACTGGCGACGACCTGGCCGGCAGCCCGATCGCCCCGGAAACACCGCGCGTTTGCGGGGCGATATGGCTCGCCGGCGTGTCCCGCATCACGGCCGGCGGTCGGGCCGGCCCGGGGCACTCCCACCGCCTGTGCGGCGAAACCACGCCACGTGGCGGCCGGGCCGCACCGGGACATGGCCCGGTTACGATAGACTTTCGGCCGAACCGGGCTGCCGCACGCCATTCGGCCTGCGGCAGC
>JBMOJU010000496.1:0-3194 GCA_049315625.1 Paracraurococcus sp. | reverse complement strand
CAGCCTCATGCACCTGCAGCGACTGTTGAGCCGATGGCGCCGCGCGCACTTCGCCGCGGCGGCCCAGGCAGCAGGCTGAGACGCTGCACCGGCGATGGCGACCCACATGGCACCCGCCATCTCGCCGATCTTCGCTACCGCGCTGTGCATGAAGCCGCGCCGCCAGCCGACGCCGCGACAGGCAGAGACGGTCGACACGATGAAGGTCACTCCGGCTGATTTCGCCGCCATGCGCCAGCTTGCGATGCGGTTCCGGGGGATCCTGCGTGGCCATGATGCCTGCAAGCTCGATGGCTGGCTGCGGGACGCCGCGCAGTCCGGAATCCATGGCATGCGGCGGTATGCCGGCACCCTGCGGCTCGACCTGGCCGCGGTCGAGAACGCCGTCCGCTTGCTCTGGAGCAATGGCCAGGTCGAAGGTCAAGTCAACCGACTGAAGACCCTCGGGCGCGCCATGTACGGCAGACCCGGCATCGCGCTGCTGCGCGCGCGGATGCTCCCGGTACCGGTATCTCGTTGCAATCACAGCGATTGAGGAAGACCCACGCAGAGTGAGGAAGGACCGATTTAAAAGAAACCAACAGCGGGGCAACTCTCGTTGCAAGGGCTGTCCTTGCCGAATCGATTCGCCTACGTCTACGCTCGCGAACTGGGGAGAGTGACGGTCCGGAGCGGTCCCGGGCCCACACGCCGGCACCCCGGGCGCGCGGAGATCGTAAGGTGGGACGACAGACGGTTGGCGCGTGGCGGCTGGGGCTGGTGCTGCTTGCGACGGTGGCGAGCGCCATATCGCTGACGGTCGTGTTGGTCGTCCTCGCCGCTGGCCCGCCACCGGCCCGAACACTCATCCCTGCCTTGCAGCCCAGCCCGGCCGCAGTTCGTCCTGTCGCCACGCCCGCGAGCATTGTAGCGCCAGCCCCAGCCGGCGTTCCTCATGCAGCAGTACCGCCGGGCCGGATCCCGCCGGGCCGTGGCGGCTACTCTGTCCAGCTTGGCCTTTTCCTCGATCCTGCTCCGGCCGCGGAGAAGGCCTCGATTGCCGAGGAAGCCGGCTATGCCGCGTTCCTCGCACCACGACCCTCGGCTGACGGTCGTACTTGGTTCGCTCTCCTAATTGGCCGCTACCCCGACCGGAGTACCGCTCTTGCCATGACGGCGGCCATCCAGGCGTCCACAGGCCTTGTTGGCCTTGTCACCACCGCTCCGGATCCCGGCGAATGACCCGCACCGTATCCGAGTACGGCGGCCACCCGCCGCGTGCATCGTCGCGTAGGGGCAGCGTCTCCTTTCGCAGCTCTGTCCTTGGTCTCGCTGTGTTTCTCGGCGGCTGCACGACCCCGTCCTGGTTGTGCTGGTTCCCCGCCGGCCCGGGTCAGGTGAGCATCGAGGCGGCGGAGGATGCCAACCGGCACCGCGCGGTCGCGCTCGACATCGTCTTCGTCTCCAATGCGCAGGCCGCCGCCCAGGTGGCTGGACTGACCGCTCGTGAGTGGTTTGCCCGCCGCGAGCAGCTACGCCGGGACTGGCGCGAGGCGCTGACCATTCACTCCTGGGAAGTAACGCCGGGCCAGCGCGTGCCGGAAGCGCGCCTGAGCCCGCCCTGCAACCTCGTCCGCAGCCTCGCCTTCGCAGATTACGCGACACCCGGCGAGCATCGGGCGCAGCTCGGCACTGCCGCGCGCCTGCAGGTCGCGCTTGGCGCCAGCGGCTTCGGGGTCTCGCCGTGACGCGCGCTCCGCACGAGGCGGAGGTGACGCTGCCGGACGCGGTGCAGTGGCACGAGGGCATGCTGCTCTCGCCGCAGCATTTCCAGTTGGCGGCGCAGCGGGCCGAGGCGTTGCTGGCCTACCACCTGGCGACCGCGCGGCCGCTGTTCTGGGGCGTCCGCCACCTCGTCATTGAGACCACCGCCTTGGCGGCCGGCGTCTTCCGCGTGGATGCGCTGCAGGCCGTGCTGCCGGACGCTCTGCCGGTGGCATTCGAGCAGGGCGCGGGATTGGACGGGCCGCTCAGCCTTGACCTGCCCGAGGCACCGTCCGGCACGCTGACCGTTCATCTCGCCGTGGCGCGGGCCGGGCAGGCCGCCGCGGCGCGCGGCGGGCGGGCGCGGTTCCGCTCGGTGGGTGGCCCGGCCGTCGCCGACGAGAATACCGGCGAGGATCCGGTCGAAATTCCACGCTTGCGGCCGAACCTTCTGCTCCTCGGCACCGCCGGGCCGCATCTGCCGCCAGGCGAGCGGCTGGTCTCACTGCCGCTCGCTCGCCTCCTGGTCGGCGACCAAGGCTGGGCGCTCGATCCGGACTACGATCCGCCGCGGCCACTCGTCGCCCCGGGCACGGCTCTGCAGGCGCGGGTGACCGGCATCCTGCGCGCGGTCCGGGCCAAAGTGCTCTCCCTCTCCGACCGCCTGCAGGCGCGGCGCGAGGAGGAGGACGCGCCGGCCCAGGAGCTCCGGCAGGCGGCGGCCGTGATGACCCGGCTGCTGCCCCGACTGGAGGTCCAGGCTGCGGGCGGCCAGGCGCATCCGCTCGATCTCTATCTCGGGCTCTGCGATGCCGTGGCCGAGCTTGCCAGTTTGGCACCGACGCCCCTGCCGCCCGAACTGCCGGCCTATGACCACCTCGATCCGCTGGACTGCTTTCGCCAGGTCCTGGACCGGATTGCGGCGGCGCTGGACGCGCTGCGCGAGCCCTACCGCGCTCTACGCTTCCAGCGTGAGGCCGAGGGTCGCTTCGCTATCGCGCTGCAGCCGGACTGGCTGGCGCCCTCGCTGGTGATCGGCGCGCGCCTCGCCGCTGGGCAGGACCCAACGCGGGTCGCGGCCTGGCTGCAGGCCGCCATCATCGCCTCAGACAGCCGCATGCGGGCCGCGGCCGAGACCCGCTCGCGCGGCGCCGCCCGAACGGCGATCGCCGAGGACCCCGCGATCGGCCTTGGGCCGTCCTCGCGCCTGCTGTTGCTCCGGGTGGCGGCAGAGCCGGCCGTCGTTCTGCCGGGCGAGCCGCTGCGTGTGACCGGCGGCGCGGGCGCCCTGGCCGCGGATGCGCCACAGTCGCTCCTGCTGTTCCTGCCTGCGCGCCGCCCCGACACGCTGCCAGACAGCGTTGGACCCGCGGCATGACGCCCGCGACCCTGTCCCCGGATAGCGCCGCCGCCCTCGCACTGTTCCGCCGCTTCCAGGCCGACATCGCCGA
>JBMOJU010000495.1:0-3204 GCA_049315625.1 Paracraurococcus sp. | reverse complement strand
CCCTACCTTCCCGCCACCCGCTGATCCTTCTCCGGCACCCGGATAGGCTCCACCACCACCGCCGCCGTCCCGTCCTTCTTCATGTCCAGCTGCTCGGCCGTCCGCGGGCTCACATCCATGATCCGCCCATGCGCATACGGCCCGCGATCCGCCACAGTCACCTCGGCCGTCCTGCCGTTCTCCAGGTTCGTCACCTTGGCCGTGGTGCCCAGCGGCAGCGTCTTGTGTGCCGCGTTGTTGCCGTTCGGGTTGAACCGCCCGCCATTGGCCATGCGGCGCCCGTTGAACTTCACCGCGTAGTAGCTCGCCTTGCCGCGCTGCGGCTTCGCGTGCTTCGCCGCCGCGGTGGGCTCGGCCGCCGCGGCCTCCGGTGCCCCGGGCGCGCCGGCGCCGAGGACGAGGACGGCCGCGCTCGCGGCCAGCAGGGATGCGATCTTTGCCATGCCCATCCTGACGCACGGCGCCCCCCGGGGTTCCCCGCGCTGCCCACGCCGTCGTGACCGCGCCGCGGCCGCCCGGCACGCCATGTTTCGCAACGGCGCCCGCAAGGTGGTAGACCCGCCCGCATCATGACAATCGCCCACCGCACCGTCGCATCCGCCGAGGCCGATACCCGGCTCGACCGCTGGTTCCGCCGCCATTTCCCGCAACTCACCCAGGGCGCGCTGCAGAAGATGCTGCGCACCGGCCAGATCCGCGTCGACGGCAAGCGGGCCGAAGCGAATACCCGCCTGGCCGAGGGCCAGGAGGTCCGCATCCCGCCGCTGCCGGATGGCCCGAAGCCGGAACCCGGCCGCCGCCCGGTGTCGGAGGAGGACGCCAAGGAGCTGGAGCGGATGGTCATCCACCGCGATGCCAGCGTGCTCGTGCTCGACAAGCCGCATGGCCTGGCGGTGCAGGGTGGCCCGGGGATCCTGCGCAACCTCGACGCCATGCTGGATGCCCTGCAATTCGAGGCGGATGAGCGCCCCCGCCTGGTGCACCGGCTAGACCGCGATACCTCCGGCGTGCTGGTGCTCGGCCGCACCGCCCAGGCCGCCGCCTGGCTGGCCCGCGCCTTCCGCGGGCGGGAGGTGGAGAAGACCTACTGGGCCGTTGTGGTCCCGCAGCCGGAGGTCGCCGAGGGGCGGATCGAGCTGGCGCTCGCCAAGCTCGGCGGGCCGCGCGGCGAACGCATGGTGGCGGTCGACAACCCGGAGGAAGGCCAGCGCGCCATCACCGAATTCCGCACCCTGGATTCCGCCAAGCGGCGCGCCGCCTGGATGGAGCTCAAGCCCTATACCGGCCGCACCCACCAGCTCCGCGTCCACTGCGCCGAGGGGCTGGGGACGCCGATCCTCGGCGACGGCAAGTATGGCGGCATCGCCGCCCACATGGACGGCCTGCCGAACCAGCTCCATCTGCACGCCCGGGCGCTGCGCCTGCCGCATCCGGAAGGCGGGACGCTGGAAGCCGCGGCGCCGCTGCCGCCCCACATGAAGGACACCTTCACCTTCTTCGGCTTCGAGGCGCCACGCACGCCGGCGCCGCGGCACCTCGGGCCCGTCTCCAGGCGTTAGGGAGCGCATGCCCCGCGACCCAGCCTTCCCCGAGCCTGAACCCGATCCGCTGCCGGACCGCCCCCGCCGGCGGCGGCAATGGCCCTGGGTCGTCGCCGGGCTGGTCGGGCTGCCGCTGCTGGCGGGCGGGCTGTTCCTGCTGCGCGTCGACCCCAACGCCTACAAGCCGCGGATCGAGGCGGCGGTGCAGCAGGCGACCGGGCGGGCGCTGACGCTGTCGGGCCCGATCGGCCTGAAGCTGTCCCTGGTGCCGACCCTGACGGTGGATGGCGCGGCGCTGGCCAATGCGCCGGGCGGCAGCCGGCCGCAGATGGCCACCGTGCAGCGGGTGGAACTCGAATTGGCCCTGCTGCCGCTGCTCTCCCGCCAGGTGGCGGTGCGGCGGCTGCGCCTGGTCGCGCCCGACATCCTGCTGGAGACGGATGCCGAGGGGCGGCCGAACTGGGTTTTTGCCAACGCGCCCCCCGACTCCGCCGCCGCGCCGCCGGAGCCTCGCCCAGCCGAGCCGGCGCCGGCGGCCGGGCCGCGGCTGAACCTCTCGGTCGCCCTGGTGGCGATCGAGAACGGCACGGTGACCTGGCGGGATGGCCAGACCGGCGCCACCCGCAGCCTCGGCATCCCCGGGCTCGAATTGGTGGCGGAGGGCGACCGCGGCCCGGTCCGCGGCCGCGGCAGCCTGACCCTCGACGGCACGCCGATCGCGCTGGAGGCCGAGACCGGCCCGCTGCTCGGCCTGACCGATCCGCTGCCCGGCACCCCTTGGCCGGTCCGCGCCAGCCTGGCCGCCGCCGGGGCGACCGCGGTGCTGGAGGGCCGCATCGACCGGCCGAAGGAGCGCCGCGGCTGGACGGCCACGCTGACCGCCATGGTGCCGAACACCCAGACCCTGGTGCCGCTGCTGCCGGACGTGCCGCTGCCGGCACTGCGCGACGTCCGGGCCAAGGTGGCGCTGGCGGATGCCGGGCCGGGGCAGCAGGCGCTGGCGGGGCTGGAGGTCTCGATCGGCGCCTCCCCGCTCGACCCGCTGCTGCCCGGCCTGTCCCTGGCGCGGTTCAGCGCGACCCAGGCGGGGCCGGACGCGACGCTGGCGATCGATGCCGCCGGGACGCTGCATGGCGTGCCGGTGACGCTGCGCGGCAGCACCGGCTCGCCCATGCTGCTGCGGTCGGTGCGGGCGGGAAGCATGCCCATCGACCTGGTCGCCACCGCCGCCGGCGCCACCGCGACCCTGAAGGGCAGCATCGGCGACCCGCGGCGGATCGGCGACGTGGCGCTGGTGGCCGCCCTCGGCGTGCCGGACCTCGCCGCGCTGTCGCCGCTGGCCGGCATGCCGCTGCCGGCGGTGCAGACCCTGACGGCCGGCGCCAGCATCGCCGAGCGCGGCCTCGGCTTCTCCGGCGGGGCGGTGCTCACCGGGCTGCGCATCGCCTCCTCCGCCGGCGATGCGGAAGGCGAGCTGACCTATGTGATCGGCATGCGACAGGGGGTGCATGGCACGCTGGCGTCCCGCCGCATCGACCTCGATGCGCTGGCACTGCCGGAGCCGCCGGCCACTGCCCCGGCGCCCGCCGCACCTGCGCCGCCGCCACCCCGTGACACAAGGGTCATCCCCGACCTGCCGCTGCCGCTGGAGGCGCTGCGCGTC
>JBMOJU010000113.1:0-14355 GCA_049315625.1 Paracraurococcus sp. | reverse complement strand
CCCGCCCGCCTCGGGCGGCATCGCCGTGCTGCAGCAGCTCGGCCTGCTCGAACGCCTGGGCTATGCCCGTACCGCGCCCGGCTCGGCCGAGGAGGCGCATCTGCTGCTGGAGGCGAGCCGGCTCGCCACCGCCGACCGCCGGCGCTGGGGCGCCGATCCGGACCAAATGGATGTGCCGGCGGCGGGGCTGCTGGATCCCGGCTACCTCGATACGCGCGCCGCGCTGGTGGCGGCGGACCACGCCATGGCCGCGGCCCCGGCCGGCGACCCGCCGCGCCGGCATGGCGCGCTGCGGCCGGAGGCCGATCCGCTCATCCTCGCCGGCACCAGCCATGTCGCCGTGATCGACGCCGCCGGCAATGCGGTGGCGATGACGGTGACCAACAACCTGAATTTCGGCGCCCGCGTCGCGCCGCTGGGCTTCACCTTGAACAACGGGCTGTCCAACTTCGCCTCCGACCCCGCCGCCGCCAATGCCATGGCGCCGGGGAAGCGGCCGGCGACGACCATGGCGCCGACCATCGTCTTCGGCGCCGATGGCCGGCCGGAGATCGTCGCCGGCGCCGGCGGTGGCGCCTGGATCATCGATGCGGTGGCGGTCGGCCTGGCCGACATGCTGGCGCGCGACGCGGCGCCGCAGGACGCCATCGCCCTGCCGCGGATCGGCGCGCAGAACGGCGCGACCTTCCTGGAGCAGGGCAGTGCCGCGGCGGCGCTGGAGGCATCGCTCAAGGCGCTGGGCCACGCGCCGCGCCTGGTGCCGGTGGATACCGGCATGCAGGCGCTGCGCGTCACGCCGCGCGGGATCGAGGGCGGCGCCGACCCAAGGCGGGACGGCGTCGCGCTGGGGGACTGATCCTACTCGATCCTGATGCCCGAGTTGCGGATCAGCGCGGCATAGCGTTCGGCATCGGCCCGCAGCAGCGCGGCCGCATCGGCGCTGCTGCCGCCGCCGGGGATGAAGCCGCTATCCGCCACGCGGGGGCCGAGCACCGGGTCGGCCAGCGCCCGGTTCACCGCGCCGGCCAGCCGGTCCCGGATCGGCTCCGGCAGGCCGGCGGGACCCATCAGCATGTACCAGACGTTCGCATCGAAGCCGGGAAAGCCGGATTCCGCCACGGTCGGCAGCTCCGGCAGCCAGGGGATGCGCCGTGGCATGGTGCTCGCCAGCGCCCGCACGCGTTCCCCGCGGATATGCGGCAGGTAGGTCGGCAGCGTGTCGATCGCCAGGTCGATGCGGCCGGCGAGGATTTCCGTCACCGCCTGGCCGGTGCCGCGGAAGGGCACATGGGTCATGCGGAGGCCGGCCCGGGCGGACAGCAACTCGGCCGCCAGGTGCTGCTGCGTGGCGACGCCGGAGGAGGAGTAGTTCAGCTCCCCCGGATGCGCCTTGGCATGGGCGATGAAGCCGGCCAGGTCGCGTGCCGGGGAGCTGAGCGGCACAACCGCCACCAGCGGCACGGTGGCCGCCAGCACCACCGGGGTCTGGTCGCGGAAGATGTCGAAGGGCGGCGGCACCAGCAGCGGCGGGATGACGGCGGAGGCGCTGACCGTGGTCATGAACAGGGTGTGGCCATCCGGCGTGGCGCGGCCGCCGGCGGTCGCGGCGATGACGCCGCCGGCGCCGGGGCGGTTCTCCACCGTCACCGGCTGGCCGAGTTCGGCCGACAGGGCAGGCGACAGCAGCCGCGCGATGATGTCGGTGCCGCCGCCGGGGGCGAAGCCGACCAGGATGGTGATGGGGCGGTTCGGCTCCCAGCGGGCCTGCGCCAGGGCCGGCGTGGCGAGCGCCGCGGCCAGCAGCGACCGGCGGGGCAGCATCAGGTGCCGGTCCAGGTCATTGGCCGCTTGGCGAGGAAGTTCTGCACGCCGTCGCGGAAGTCGTTGCTGGTGAAGCACATGGTGACCAGGTCGTCGCCATTGACCTGCCTCGCCGCGAGGCGGAGGCGGCGCATCGCCTCCTTCGTCGCGCGCAGGGTCAGCGGGGCATGGCCCGCCAGCATCCGCGCCAGCGACTCGGCGCGCGCCTGCAGCGCTGCGTGGTCGGGCAGGATCTCCGACAGCAGGCCGATGGACTTCGCTTCTTCGGCCTCGACCAGCCGCGCCGTGTAGACGAGGTCGATCACCCGGGCCGGGCCGATCAGCGCCGCCAGCCGACCGTAATTCGCCATCGACAGGCAGTTGCCCAGCGTCTTGGCGATGGGGAAACCGATCCGCGCATTGGCGGCGCCCAGCCGCATATCGCAGACCGCGGCAATGGCGGCGCCGCCGCCGGTGGCCGCCCCGGCGATCGCCGCGATGGTCGGCTTCGGGCATTCCTCCAGCGCGGTCAGCACGCCGTCGATCCGCTCCTCATAGGCCAGGGCGTCTTCAGGGGTGCGGAATTCGGTGAATTGGGAGATGTCGGTGCCGGCGGCGAAGGCCTTTTCCCCGGCGCCGGTGATGACGATGGCGCGGAGCGCGGTGTCGTCCCCCGCCGTCAGGGCGATCTGGCGGAGCTTTTCGTACATCGGGAAGGTCAGGGCGTTGCGCGCCTGCGGGCGGTTGAGCGTGACGAAGCCGACCCCGTCGCGGATCTCATACAGCAGCTCGTCCATGCGGCGTCCTCCGGTGCTTGGCCCATTGGTGGCGCGGGCGGGGACTTGTATCAAGCCGGCGGAGCCAGGAGGAACGATCGATGCTGCCGCTGTCCCGCTTCACCGTGCTCGACCTCACCCGCGTGCGGTCCGGTCCCACCTGCGTGCGGCAGCTGGCCGACTGGGGCGCCAACGTCATCAAGATCGAGGCGCCGGAGGAGATCGACGGCAGCAGCGGCATGGGCGGCGAACGGCACGGGCCGGATTTCCAGCAGGTGCACCGCAACAAGCGCGGCATCACGCTGAACCTGAAGCACCCGGACGGGCTGGCGCTGTTCCGGACCATGGTCGCCAAGGCCGATGTGGTGGTGGAGAATTACCGCCCGGACGTGAAGGACCGGCTGGGCATCAACTTCGAGGCGCTTTCGGCGATCAATCCGGGGATCGTGCTCGGCTCGATCAGCGGCTTCGGCCAGACCGGGCCCTATGCCAAGCGGCCGGGCTTCGACCAGATCGCCCAGGGGATGGGCGGGCTGATGAGCGTGACCGGCCTGCCCGGCCAGGGGCCGGTGCGGGTCGGCATTCCCGTCGCCGACCTGACCGCCGGGCTCTACACCGCCATCGGCATCCTGGTGGCGCTGCTGGAGCGCGAGCAGACCGGCCGCGGCCGCTGGGTCCACACCTCCCTGCTCGAAGCCATGGTGGCGATGATGGATTTCCAGGCCACCCGCTGGACCATGAAGCACGAGGTCCCGGGACAGGCCGGCAACGACCACCCGACCACCGTGCCGACCGGGCTGTTCCGCACCAGCGACGGGCTGATGAACCTGGCCGCCGGCGGGCAGGAGATGTGGAACCGCATCGTCGAGACGCTGGGAATCGCCGAGCAGGCGCAGGACCCCGATTTTGCCACGGACAAGTCTCGCGCGGCGAACCGCGCCAAGACCAACGCCCTGCTGCAAGCGGTGCTGGAAACCGACACGTCCGAAAACTGGATCGCCCGGCTGAACAAGGCGGGCGTGCCCGCCGGCCCGGTCTACGCCATGGACCAGGTCTTCGCCGATGCGCAGGTGCGGCATCTCGGGCTGGAATGGCCGGTGGAGCACCCGGCGCTCGGCACGGTCAACCTTGTGCGGGCGCCGATGAACCTCGACGGCGTCGCGCCCGCGCGGCGGCCGACGCCGGAGCGCGGCGAGCATACCGCGGAGGTGCTGGCGGAGTTCGGCGTGGATGCCGCGACGCTGGCGGCGCTGCGGGCGAAGGGGGCCGTCTAGCGTTCCAGCCGCACCTCGACCTCGCGCTCCACGTAGCGCCATTCGTCGGTGGCGCGCAGCCGGGCGAGCAATTCGTCGAAGGCCGCGGCGTGTTCCGGGGCGAACTCGAACCAGGTGAGGAAATCGAAGGGCTCGCCCAGGTCGCGGCTGTGGATCAGCCGGCGGGCCACCGCGGGCAGGTAGTCCAGGCCGATGCCGATGTGGCGGGAACCTTCCTCGAGGATCGCACGCCGGGCATCCTGCGCCAGGTCCCACCAGGCCTCCGACTTGCGGATCGGGATCAGCGCGGCGTGGCGTGCCTGCGGCCGGCCGAGGCCCTGCTGCACGCCGGCCAGGGTCTGCCGCTCGACCTCCCGCGTGTAGCGAAGGTTGCTGGTGACGCCGCGCAGGCACCAGGCGGCGCCGGGCGGCAGGGCGGCGTCGGCTTCCGCCACGGCCAGGCGTTCGGCCAGCGGCAGCGGCGCGCCGGCCGGGGCGGTGATGGCGGTGATGCGCCAGGGGCCTTCGGCGCCGGCGGCCATGGCGATGGGCAGGGGGGCGGGCATGGGCCGACGCTATCCGCCGCGGTGCGGCAGGGGCAAGCGGTGCGCTCGCATGGCGGGGCCTTGCGGGGCTAGGATGCGCGACGGCGAAAGGAGGCGGCGATGGATGGCGACCGGCCCGGCCTGCTGGAGCAGGCCCCCTGGGTGAAGCGGCACAAGCTGGATGTGCACGGTTACTACCGGATGGGTGAGGCGGGTATCTTTGCGGATGGCGAGCGGGTTGAGCTGATCGAGGGGGAGATCATCGACATGGCCCCCATCGGCAGCGAACACAGCGCGGCGGTCAGTTCCCTGATCATGGGACTGGCCGCGTCCGTCGCCGGGCGCGCCTTGGTCTGGGCGCAGAACCCGCTCCGCCTTTCCGATACGAATGAACCGCAGCCGGATTTCATGCTGCTGACGCCGCGCGCCGATGGGTACCGCAACGGCCATCCGACTCCGGCCGACGTCCTGCTCCTCATCGAGGTGTCGCAGACGAGCCTGTCCTACGACCGCAAGGTGAAACTCCCCCTCTACGCCCGCCACGGCGTGCCGGAGGTCTGGATCGTGAATATCGGAGATAGCGTGGTGGAAGTGTACCGGGACCCCAAGGACGATGCCTACCAGACCATCACCCACGCCACCCGTGGCGACACGCTGGAACCCGCCGCGCTGCCCGGCGTGCGCATCGCGGTGGATGGGGTGATCGGCTGATGCGCATCGCCTCCGTCCGCGACGGCGTGGTGCCGATCGCCTCCGCCATCGCCAATGCCTATATCGACTTCTCCAAGATGACCGCCTCGGTCGTCGCGGTGACGGTGGAGGACGGCGCCGGCGGCCGCGCCACCGGCTACGGCTTCAACTCCAACGGCCGCTACGCCCAGCCCGGCCTGCTGCGCGAACGCTTCATCCCCCGCCTGCTGGAAACGCCGGAAGCCGGGCTGGTCCATGCCGATGGCGGGCTGGAACCCGCCGGCGCCTGGGCCAGCATGATGCGGAACGAGAAGCCGGGCGGCCATGGCGACCGCAGCGTCGCCGTCGGCGTGCTGGACATGGCGCTGTGGGATGCCGCGGCGAAGCTGGCGAACAAGCCGTTGTGGCGGCTGCTCGCCGACCGCTACCGCGGCGGGGAGGCGGACGAGACCGCCTGGATCTACGCCGCCGGCGGCTACTACTACCCCGGCAAGGGGCTGGACGAGCTGGTCGCCGAGATGCAGCGCTACCTCGACCTCGGCTATTCCGTGGTGAAGATGAAGATCGGCGGCGCCCCGGGCACGCCGCTGCGGGATGCCCTCAAGCTCGACGTGCAGCGGATCGAAGCCGTGCTCAAGCTGCTCGGCGGCGACGGGTCGCGGCTGTGTGTCGACGTCAACGGCCGCTTCGGCCTGCATGCCGCGCTGGCCTACGGCGCCGCGCTCTCGCCCTACAAGCTGCGCTGGTACGAGGAGCCACTGGACCCGCTGGACTACAGCACGCATGCCACGCTCGCCGAGCATTACAGCGGGCCGATCGCCACCGGCGAGAACCTGTTCTCGATGCTCGATGCCCGCAACCTGATCCGCCATGGCGGCCTGCGGCCGGACCGCGACATCCTGCAATTCGACCCGGCGCTGTCCTACGGCCTGGTCGAATACCTGCGGACGCTCGCTATGCTGCAGGAACACGGCTGGTCGCCACGCCGCTGCGTCCCGCATGGCGGCCACCAATTCGCGCTCAACATCGCCATCGGCCTCGGCCTCGGCGGCAACGAGAGCTACCCAGAGGTCTTCGCCCCCTTCGGCGGCTTCGCCGATGCCACGCCGGTGCGGGACAGCCGGATCGCCATGCCGGACGCGCCGGGGATCGGGTTCGAGCAGAAGGGCAATCTCTGGGCGGTGCTGAAGGACCTCTGATCGCGGTGTGCGCCGGCGCACCGTCGCCGGCGCACGCCGGACGCATCCTGTGCCGGCGCCGGGCCCCCCTCCCCCCGCCCGGTGCAGGATGATCGCCATGCGCCGCCTTGCCCCGCTCGCCCTGCTCCTCCCCCTCCTCGCCGCGCCCGCGTGCGCACAGGTACAGCAGGTCGCCAATACCACCCAGGATCCCTCCTTCCGCCTGGTCAACCGGGACGCCGCCGCGATGCACGAGATCTACGTCTCGCCCAGCGGCGGGTGGAACTGGGGCGCGGACCGGCTGGGCCAGGACGTGCTGATCCCCGGCCGCTTCACCCGCATCAGCCTGCCCGGCGGACAATGCCTGAACGACATCCGGGTGGTCTTCGCCGATGGCCGGGCGGTGGAGCGCCGCCGGGTGGACACCTGCCTGCTGTCCCAGCTGGCCTTCCCCTGAACGGCGCGCCGGCCGACCCTGGCGCCCCGCGCCGGAGCCTCCCGCATGACCCGCCTCCTCGTCCTCAACGGCAACACCACAGCGGCCGTCACCGACCGCATCGCCGCGGCCGCCCGCGCCGCGGCGCCGGAAGGCGTGCAGGTGGAGGCAATGACCGCGCCCTATGGCCTGCCGCTGATCGTCACCCGGGCCGACTGGCTGCTCTCCGGCCCGCCGATCCTGGAAGCCCTGGCCGCGAAGCGCGGCACCTACGACGCCGCGGTGATCGCCGTCTTCGGCGACCCGGCGCTGGATGCGGCGAAGCTGCTGCTGGACGTCCCCGTCATCGGCATCTCGGAGGCCGCCTTCCATGCGGCGGCCATGCTGGGGCGGCGCTTCGGCATCGTCTCCTTCACCGCGGCGCTGCGGCCGATGTTCGAGGATTGCCTGGACCATCATGGGCTGCGCAGCCGCTGCGCCGGCTTCCGCATGGGTCCGGTCGATGCCAGCTACCCGGCCCAGCTCGGCGCGGCGGAACAGGCGGAGCTTTTGGCGCTGATCGACCAGTCGATCGCGCTGGATGGGGCGGAGGCGGTGATCCTGGCCGGCGGCGCGCTGGCCGGGCTGGCGGCGTTGCTGCAACCCTCGGTCGGCGTGCCGCTGGTGGATGGCACGGCGGCCGCGGTGCGGCTGGCCGCGGCGCTCGCCGGCATGCCCCGCCCGGTGCGGCACCGTCGCGCCCGGCCGCTGACCGGCTACGGCGCGGAGGTGACCTCGCTCTACGGCGCGTGATGTCGTAGGGCCTTGCCAGGGCCGGGCGACGCAGGTTCCTGGCCGCAACGGACGCGGGAGCCTCAGCATCATGACGACAGGGACCTGGCTGCGTCTCGCGGCCGGATGGGCCAGCGTCGCCACCTTCCTCACCATCGGGGCCAGCTGGCTCGCCGGCCTGTCCAGCCCGCTGCTCGCGGCCGGCCTCTTCGCCTGGCTGCTCGGCGTCATCATCTGGCTCGCCTTCGGCGTGGTGCATGAGGCGGAGGAGCTGGCACACCGGTTGGGCGAGCCGTTCGGCACGCTCATCCTCACGCTCGCCATCGTCATCATCGAGGTGGCGCTGATCAGCGCGGTGATGCTGGGGGCGAAGGAGGCGCCGACGCTGGGCCGCGACACCATGTTCGCGGTGCTGATGATCGTGCTGAACGGCGTGGTCGGGCTTGGCCTGCTGGTCGGCGGGCTGCGGCACCGGGAACAATCCTACAACCTGCAGGGTGCAACGGCCTATCTGGGCGTGATGATCCCGCTGTCGGTGATCGCGCTGGTGCTGCCGAATTTCACCACCTCCACCCCCGACGGCTCGCTGACGCCGGTGCAGGCGGGGTTCTTCTCGCTGTTCACGCTCCTGCTCTACGGCATCTTCCTCTGGCTGCAGACCGGCCGGCACAGCGGCTTCTTCATCGACCCGACGGAGGTCGAGGCGCCGCGGCTGGCCGGGCCGCCGCAGCGGCGCGGCGCCGTGCTGCCACATGTCGGGCTGCTGCTCGCCACCATCCTGCCGATCGTCATCCTGGCGAAAAGCCTGGCCGCGGTCCTGGACTACGAGATCGCGGTCCTCGGCGCGCCATCGGCCCTGGGCGGCGTGTTGATCGCCATGGTGGTCTTCACGCCGGAAGGGCTCTCGGCGCTCCGGGCGGTGGCCGCCAACCAGTTGCAACGGGCGGTCAACCTCTGCCTCGGCGCCGCCACCTCCACGCTCGGGCTGACGGTACCGGCGGTGCTGATGATCGGGCTGCTGACCGGGCAGACCGTGGTGCTCGGCCTGTCCCCGACCAACATGGTCCTGTTGGCGACAACCCTGATCCTCAGCGGCCTCACCTTCTCCGGCCCGCGCACCACAATGCTGGAGGGTGCGGTGCACATCACGCTGTTTGCCGTGTTCATGGTGCTGATCTTCAGCCCGTGAGGCGTCACTCCGGCTGAATGCCCGCCTCCTCGACCACCCGGGTCCACATTGCCAGGTCGCGTGCCACCACCCGGCGCAGCGCCTCGGGGTCGGACCCCACCGGCTCGAACCCGAGCACGTCCAGGCGTTCGCGGATGGAGGGGTCGTGGATGGCGGTGGCGATCGCCCGCTGCAGCCACGCGATGCGGGCGGGCGGCGTGCCGGCCGGCGTGAAATAGGCCAGCCAGGCGGTGGTCTCGATCCCCGGCGCGAGGCCGGTTTCGGCCAGCGTGGGCACCGCGGGCAGGCCGGCCATGCGGCTGGGGCCGGTGACGGCGATGGCGCGCACCGTGCCGGCATCGACGAAGGGCTTGGTGCTGCCGGAGACGGCAATGGTCCAATGTGCCTCCCCGTTCGCCACCGCCTGCACCGCCGCGCCGTCGCCGCGATAGGGCACCATGGTGCCGGGCGGGCTGCCGCTGCGCAGCCGGAACAGCTCGCACAGCAGGTGGACGGTGGCGCCGACGCCGGAGGTGGAGACGTTCCAGGCGCCCGGATTCTGCTTCAGCCAGGCGACGAATTCGACGACGTCGCGGGCCGGGACCTTCGGGTTGGTGACCAGCACGAAGGGCCCGCTGCCGGCGATGGTGACGGGGTCGAAGGCGGCCCGCACATCGATCTCCCGCGCGAAGGCGCGGTTCATCACCGGCAGGATGACGAAGTTGGGCCCGCCATAGAACAGCGTGTAGCCATCCGCCGGCTGGGTCGCGGCGTGCCGGGCGCCGATCGCCCCGGCGGCGCCGACCCGGTTGTCGATGACGAAGCCGCGGCCGGTCTGCCGCTGCATCACCTCGGCCAGCAGGCGGGTCATGATGTCGACGCCGGAACCAGGGCCGGCCGGCAGGACGAAGCGGACCGGGCGGTTGGGGAAGTCGTCCGCCCGGACGGTTCGAAAGGGGGCGGGCGCGGCGAGGATGCCGCCCGCCGCCGCCAGCACGCGACGCCGCGAGGCCTGGGTCATCGCTTGGTCCTCCCACCCGGCGGCTGCTCGACTGGCGCCGCCTTTGGCGGGGTCAGGCTACACCCCGGGCGGGGGGTTCAGGCAATGCGGCCGGGGTCGAGGCTGGCATAGACATCGCCGCTGTTCGCCGCGGCCGGCAGGGCGGCGATCCAGGCGGCCATGCCGGCGGCGTCCAGCGGTGCGGCATGGGCGAATTCCATGCTCTCGCCCAGGCAGGCGTTGAAGGCACGGAAGCCGAGGGCCGCGAGGCGGTCGAGTCCGGCGAAGGCCACCTCGCGCTGGATGGTGGTGAACTCGAAGGACAGCGTGCGCGGGGCGAAGGTGAGGCCGGCCAGCGCCGCCGCCTCATAGCCTTCCACGTCGATCTTGATCAGTGCCGGCCGGCCGTGCGCGGCAGCCAGGGCATCCAGCGTGGTCACCGGCAGCGTGATCTCGGCGTCCCAGCGTTGCCCTTCCCAGCCCGGCGCACCATCGGCGGCGGCGATGAAGTCGGGGCTGGCGGTGGCCACCGTCGGGTTGGCGGTGTTGAGCCGCAGCACCGCCTCCCCCGGCGCGGCGCCGACCAGGGCGGCGACCCGAGCGACGCCGGAATCGCGGCCGAAGAGCAGCCGCAGCAGCCGGACGAGGCGCGGCTGCGGCTCCACCGCCACCACGCGGGCGCCAAGCCGGCGGAGGCTGGCGGTGCGGTCACCGACATGGGCGCCGACGTCGAAGGCGAGGTCGCCGGGCGCGAGGAAGCGGCGGTGGAATTCATCCAGCCGCGCCGCCCGGCCAGGCGCGTAGTAGGTCCGCAGCGACCGGCCGATGGCCCTTGCGGCGGTCACGCGGCCGGCGGGGTTTCGTAGCCGGGAAGCTGCCAGGCGGCGGGTTCCGCCAGTGCCTCGCGGTACCAGCGATCGACCAGCGGGTGGGCACGCACCGCGTCCATGTAGGCGCGGGTCGTCGCGCTCAGCACCGGCTGCCAGGTGAGGAAGCGGCCGACGACCGGCGCATACATCACGTCCGCCATGCCGAAGCGCGGGCCGAACAGGAAGGGGCCGCCATGCGCCGCCAGGGCCTCGGCCCAGGCGGCCTCGATCCGGGCGATGTCCTTCAGCGCGTCGGGCGTGCGGCCGAGGCCGCTGAAATCGGCGCCGGCGTTGAACCACATGGCCTGGCGCAGGCCGCGGAAGCCGGCCGCCATCTCGGCGGAGATCGACCGCGCGGCGGCGCGGGCGGCGCGGTCCTCCGGCCAGAGGCCGGGCGCCTGTTCGGCGCAGTATTCGCAGATCGACAGGCTTTCCCAGACCTTGGCGCCGCGGTGCTCCAGGTAGGGCACCAGGCCGGCCGGGGTGGCGGCGAGGATCGCCGGCGTCACCGGGCCGGCATCGCGGACGAAGGGGATCAGCACCTCCTCCACGTCCAGGCCGGCCAGGTGCACGGCCAGCCAGCCGCGCAGCGACCAGGAGGAATAGCGCTTGTTGCCGATGAGCAGGCGGCCGTCGGGCATGGTCTCAGGGGTTCCCGGGCAGGCGGGCGAGCAGGGTGTCGAGGGGGAGGTCCTCGTCCAGCAGCTCGTCCAGGGTGAAGGGGCAGGGGGTGGGGAGGTGCTTGAGGTCCTGGCCGAGCTTTTCAGCTACGGCCCGGCCCGCCATGCGCCAGGTTCGGTCCAGTCGTGGTTCAGGTTCCCGCCGCATCGAGGCGAGGTAGCGGCTGGCTGCGTTGTCTCGGGAGGCGACGATCTCGCCCCGCCAATGCCGGACCGAGCGCGCCTCCGGCTGGATTGCGACGTAGATCAGGTGCTGCAGCATCCGCCGCAGGTTGCTCTCCACCCTGTAGCGTCGCTCGGACCCCAAATCCTCCACCGCCTCGATCAGGTTGGGCAGGTCGAGCGCGGCATCGAGGTTGGCCCGCGTCTCCGCCAGCCGACGCAGCGCGGCGGCCTGTTCGCGGGTCCAGGTGTAGCAGTCGCGGTCGTGCAGGGTGCCGTCAGGCATCGGGCGCGCCCTCCCGGTTCGCGGTCGTGGGAACGACCCGGCTCAGCAGGGCGTCCAGGGTCAGGGACTCATCCAGCAACTCGTCCAGGGTGAAGGGGCAGGCGGCGGGGACCCGCAGCGCCTGGCCGAGCTTGTCGCCCGCGGCCTCCGCGGCGACGCGCCATTCGCCGTCCAGCTCAGGCTCGATCAGCCGGCGCATGGAGGGGCGATAGGGCCGCAAGGCATTCCGCCGGAAGACCCGGCTCTCGCCCCGCCAATGATTCACCGCGGTCGATTGCGGCGCATGGGCGATCAGGAGCACATGCTCCAGCACCAACAGAAGGTGGCTGCGGACCTTCTCGACCTGTTCGCTCCCCAAATCCTCCACCGCCTCGATCAGGTTGGGCAGGTCGAGCGCGGCATCGAGGTTGGCCCGCGTCTCCGCCAGCCGACGCAGCGCGGCGGCCTGTTCGCGGGTCCAGGTGTAGCAGTCGCGGTCGTGCAGGGTGCCGTCCATGGCGGGCTCCTCTCCCCCCTGGGCGTAGCATATCCGCCGCTCCCCCGGCAGCAGCGGCTTGCCCCGGGACCGCCACGGGTGTTTTTTGGCCGCTGCCGCCGGAGCCGCCCCGATGAACGAGCTGAACGTACCGCGTCCGAACAACCTCGACGCCTATTGGATGCCCTACTCCGACAACCGGTACTTTAAGGCCAATCCGCGGATGATCGCCCGCGCCGAGGGCATGTCCTACTTCACGCCCGAAGGGCGGGAGATCCTGGACGGCACGGCGGGGCTCTGGTGCTGCAACGCCGGCCATGGGCGCCGCGAGATCAAGGAGGCGATCCAGCACCAGGCCGGCATCCTCGACTACGCGCCGACCTTCCAGCTCGGCCACCCCATCGCCTTCGAGGCGGCGGCGCGCATCGCCGAGATCACGCCGGAGGGCATGGACAAGGTCTTTTTCACCAACAGCGGGTCGGAAAGCGCGGATACGGCGTTGAAGATCGCGCTGGCCTACCACAAGGCGCGCGGCGAGAGTTCGCGGGTGCGGCTGGTCGGCCGGGAGCGCGGCTATCACGGCGTCGGCTTCGGCGGCATGTCGGTCGGCGGCATCGGCGGCAACCGCAAGCAGTTCGGTGCCCTGCTGCCCTATGTGGACCACCTGCCGCACACCCATGGCATCGCCGGCAACGTCTTCGCCAAGGGCCAGCCGGAACACGGCGCCCACCTGGCCGACGTGCTGGAGAACCTGGTGGCGCTGCACGGCGCCGAGACCATCGCGGCGGTGATGGTGGAGCCGGTGGCGGGCAGCACCGGCGTGCTGGTGCCGCCGCAGGGCTACCTGGAGCGGCTCCGCGCGCTGTGCACCAAGCACGGCATCCTGCTGATCTTCGACGAGGTGATCACCGGCTTCGGCCGGATCGGTACGAATTTCGGCGCCGAGCGGCTGGGCGTGACGCCGGACATCATGACCATGGCCAAGGGCCTGACCAATGCCGCGGTGCCGATGGGCGCGGTCGCGGTGCGGAACGGCGTCTATGACGCGATCGTCGACGGCGCGCCCGGCGGGATCGAGCTGTTCCACGGCTATACCTATTCCGGCCACCCGCTGGCCGCCGCCGCGGCGATCGCCACGATGGAGTTGCACCGGGCGGAGGACCTGCCGGGCCGGGCCCGGGCGATCGAGCCCTATTGGCAGGCGGCGGCGCACAGCCTGCGGGACGCGCCGAACGTGATCGACATCCGCGATTGCGGGCTGATCGCCGGGATCGAGCTGGCGCCGCGCGCCGGCAAGCCGGGCGCGCGGGCGATGGACGTGTTCCGCCGCTGTTTCGATGCCGGCGTGCTGGTCCGGGTGACCGGCGACATCGTCGCGCTGTCCCCGCCGCTGATCATCGAGACGCCGCATGTGGACCGGCTGATCGGGACGCTGGACGCGGCGATCCGGGCGGAGGCGGCGTGAGGCGTCCGATCGTTTGATTGGCATCATCTGCCAATTCCGGTAGGGTGGGAGCACCGAGGAGGTGTCCCCGATGCCCACCCGCAACGTCGTCATCACCGACCACCAAGCCGCGCTTGTCGAACGCCTGGTCGCGGAGGGCCGCTACCAGAACGCGAGCGAGGTGCTGCGGGAGGGGCTGCGGCTGGTGGAGGCGCGGGAAGGCCTGCAGGAACGTCGCCTCAGGGCCTTCGACACGGCCATCGCAGAGGGGGAGGCCGCCCTCCTCGTGGGTGACTTCGTCACGATCAGCAGCGACGAGGACCTCGCCGCCTTCATGCACGCCCTGGGCACGGAATGACCCAAACGCCGGCCTGGCGGGTCGTCGTCACCCGCCCGGCCCAGGAGGATCTGCGCGGGATCCTACGCTGGACGCGGGACCAGTTCGGCCAGGGCCAGGAAGCTGTCTATGCCGGCCTGATCGAAGCCGCGATCCGTAGCCTGCGCGCCGGCCCTGCTCCGCTCGGCAGCCGCGTGGCGCACCCGCACCGGATTGACCTGCGCAAGCTGCCGATCGGCCGGACATCCCCGCATCTGCTGATCTACCGTGCCGTACCCGAGGGACGGATCGAGGTGCTGCGCGTCCTGCACGGCGCGATGGATATCGCCAGGCACCTGCCGGCCAAGGGGCGTTGACCCCGCCCCCTTTGCCCCCTGGCCCCGCCCGCCCCATATTCCGCCCCAACCCTGACCCGCCCCGCGGAGCCCCCTTCCCCATGTCCGAGACCACGCAGATCCCCGTCACCGTCCTCACCGGCTATCTCG
>JBMOJU010000494.1:0-3210 GCA_049315625.1 Paracraurococcus sp. | reverse complement strand
CGTCATGCTCGTCGACGATCCGCACCTCGTAGCCTGGCACGGCGATGCCGCTGGTGCCGTAGCGCAGCGCGTCCGGCCGGTTGCTGAGGAAAATGTGCAGCATCTCCGTGCTGCCGATCCCGTCCAGGATCGGCGCCCCCACCTGCTCCTCCCAGCGCTGGCCGACATGCTCCGGCAGCGCCTCCCCGGCCGATATGCAGAGCCGCAGACGGTCCGACCCCGCGCCGCGGCCGAGCGCCGGGTTGGCCAGCAGCGCGGCATAGAGCGTGGGCACGCCGCCGAACAGCGTCGGCTGGTGCGCCCGCATCACGCCCAGCACGGCGTCCGGCGTCGGCCGGTCCGGCAGCAGCACCGCGGTGGCGCCGACCGCCATCGGGAAGGTCAGCGCATTGCCCAGGCCATAGGCGAAGAACAGCTTGGCGGCGGAATAGACCACGTCGTCCGGCCGGATCCCCAACACCTGGGCGCCGTAGGTCTCCGCCGTCGCCCGCAGGCTGTCATGGACGTGCTTCGCCCCCTTCGGCGCGCCGGTGGAGCCGGAGGAATAGAGCCAGAAGGCGACCTCGTCCGGGCTGGCCGGCACCGGTTCCGCCATCGGCGGCCAGGCCTCCACGAAGCCGGCGAAATCGCACGTGCCGGCGGGCAACTCGGCGGCCAGCACGCCATCCACCCCGGCCACCAGGATCAGCCGGAGGCCGGGGGCGGCCAACACCACCTCCCCCAACGTCGCCAGCAGCGGCGCGGAGATGCACAGCGCCTCCGCCCGGCTGTCGGCCAGCATGTAGGCCACCTGTTCCGGAGTCAGCAGCGTATTGACCGGCACCGGCACGACGTCGGCGCGGATGGCGCCGAGGAAGGCGACGGGGAAATCCACCGTGTCGAGCATCAACATCAGCATCCGCCGTTCCCGGCCGATTCCGGCGGCGGCGAGGCCGCCGGCGAAACGGGCGCTGGCCGCGGCGAGCCCGGCATAGGTCAGGGACCGGTAGGGATCGACGAAGGCCGGGTGGCTGCCGCGCCCGGCGGCGACGTGCCGGTCGAGCAGCCAGGCGACGGCGTTCCCGTCGCGCCTGCCTTGCGCGGTCTCGGTCATGGTCTGGCCTCCCCGTTTGCCGGCAGGATAGGACCGCCGCTCCAGCCGATCCAAGGCCATGCGCGGCTTGCCGGGCAGGCGGTCCCACTGTCTCATGCCGGCAAGGCCAGGGGGGAACGATCCGGATGGACCAGCCGCTTTTCGCCGCCCCGCGCATGGCGCGGATCGGGCTGCCCGGCGGCGGCTGGCTGCTGCGGGCGGAGCAGGCACTGGCGCCGCATGCGCCGCGCATCACCGATGCGTTGTGGGAATGGGAAAGCGCGGCGCCGACGCGACCCTTCCTGCGCGAGCGCGGCCCGGACGGCGCCTGGTGCGGCGTGTCCTTCGGCGAGGCCGCGGCGCAGGTCCGCGCGCTCGGCGCGGCGCTGCTGGCGCGCGGGCTGGGGACGCGCCGGCCTGTCGTAGTCCTGTCCGGCAATTCGGTGCGGCACGCGCTGCTGTCCCTGGCGGCGCAGGCGGTGGGCGTGCCGGTGACCGCCGTCTCGGTGCCCTACAGCCTGCATAGCGGCGATTTCGGCAAGCTGCGGCATATCCTGCGCAAGCTCCGCCCCGGGCTGCTGTTCGCGGAGGAGATCGCACCCTTCGCCCGGGCGCTGGCGGTGGAGGAAGCGCGGGGGATCGAGGTCGTCTCGGCGGCCGACTGGGATGCGCTGCTGGCCACGCCGGTGACGCCGGCGATTGCGGCGGCGATCGAAGCCGTCGATCCCGACGCACCCATAAAGATCCTCTTCACCTCGGGCTCGACCGGCGTGCCCAAGGGCGTGCTGGGGACGCACCGGATGATGGCGGCGAACCAGCAGCAGATGCGCCAGGTCTGGCCCTTCCTCGACCACGATCCGCCGGTGCTGCTGGACTGGCTGCCCTGGAGCCATGTCTTCGGCGGCAGCCACAACCTGAACATGGTTCTGCGCTTCGGCGGCACCCTGTGGATCGACGACGGAAGGCCGATGCCGGGCGGCTTCGACCGTACGCTGGCCAACCTGCGCGACGTCTCCCCCACCATCCGCTTCGACGTGCCGCGCGGGCACGGCATGCTGCTGGCGGCGCTGGAGGCAAATGCGGGCCTGGCCGCCGGCTTCTTCGCCCGGCTGCGGATCGTCTTCAGCGCCGCGGCATCGCTGCCAGAGCCGCAGTACCGCCGCCTGCAGGCGCTGGCCGTTCGGCATGCGCCGCGGCCGGTCCCCGTCGTCTCCGCCTGGGGGCTGACGGAGACGGCGCCGGCGGCCTGCATCACGCTGACCATGGCGGCGCCGCCGGGCGGGATCGGCACGCCGCTGCCGGGGATCGAGTTGAAGCTGCTGCCGGTGGACGGCAAGGTCGAAATCCGGGTGCGCGGGCCGAACGTCTTCCCCGGCTACCTGGAGGAGCCGGCCGCCGATGCCGCCGCCTTCGACGCGGAGGGCTTCTTCATCACCGGCGATGCCGTCGCCTGGATCGACCCGGAGGACCCGGACCAGGGGCTGCGCTTCGACGGCCGGCTGGTGGAGGATTTCAAGCTCTCCTCCGGCACGCGGATCAACGCGCTGGACCTGCGCCTGCGGGTGCTGGCGGCGCTGGGCCCGCTGGTGCGGGACGTGGTGGTGGTGGGGTCGGACCGCGACGAGGTCGGGCTGCTGGTCTTCCCGGCCGATCCCGCTGCCGCCGACGCCGCTTGGCGGGCGGCGCTGCTGGACGGGCTGCGCGCGGCCAATGCCGCGGCGGGGGGCGGTTCCTCCCGCCACGTTGCCCGTGCCATGGTGCTGGCCGAGCCGCCCTCGCTGGATGCGGGGGAGGTCACGGACAAGGGCTCGCTGAACGTGCGGGCCATCCTGACGCGCCGGGCGGATGCGCTGGCGCGGCTCTATGACAATGATCCGGAGGTGATGACGCCATGAATGTCGCGCTGGAAGCCGCAACGCCCGACTGGTCCCGCTATGCCGATGGCGCGCTGGTGGAGAGCTTCGCCGACGCCACGCTGGTGGCCGGGGCGCGGACGCCCTTCGTCGATTTCAACGGGTCGCTGGCGCTGGTTTCGCCGACCGATCTCGGCATCCATGCCGGGCGGGCGGCGATCGCCCGCGCCGGCATCGACCCGGCGCGGATCGGCGTGACGGTGGCCGGCAACTGCACCCAGGCCA
>JBMOJU010000112.1:0-14404 GCA_049315625.1 Paracraurococcus sp. | reverse complement strand
ACACCAGGATCACCCCCGGCGGCACCACGTTCTCCAGCGAACGGTAGACCGGCGTCCCCGGGCTGTTCATCTTGCGGATATGGACGCCGAGCTTGGCCTTGTCGGCATCCAGCAGCTCGCGCAGGCGCTCCAGCTCGGTCGTCACGTGCGGTTCGTCCCCTCCACCGCCCGCAAATCGAAAGCGGCGGCCATGAGGGCGCGGGTATAGGGCTGCGTCGGCGCGGCGGTAAGCCTCTCCGCCTCGCCTTCCTCCACCACCACCCCGTCCTTGAGCACGATGATGCGGTGGGCGAGCGCCCGCACCACCCGCAAATCGTGGCTGATGAACAGGTAGGCCAGCCGGTGCCGCGCCTGCAGGTCGCGCAGCAGCTCCACCACCTGGGCCTGGACGGAGACATCCAGCGCGCTGGTGGGCTCGTCCAGTACCACCAGCCGGGGCTTGAGGACGAGGGCGCGGGCGATGGCGATGCGCTGGCGCTGGCCGCCGCTGAATTCGTGCGGGTAGCGGCCGGCGGCGGCGGGATCGAGCCCCACTTCCTCCAGCGCCCGCGCCACCGCCGCGTCGCGGGCGGCGCGGGTCAGGCCGGGCTCGTGCACCTCCAGCCCCTCGCCGATGATCTCCCCCGCGCTGAGGCGGGGGGAGAGCGAGCCGTAGGGATCCTGGAAGACGATCTGCATGCGCCGGCGCAGCGGCCGCAGCGCGGCGCGGGACAGCGGCTGGATGTCGCGGCCCTCGAAGCGGATGGCGCCCTCGCTGCCCTCCAGCCGCAGCAAAGCGAGGCCGAGCGTGGTCTTGCCGCTGCCGCTCTCGCCGACCAGCCCGACCGTCTCGCCTTCGCGGATGGTCAGGCTGACGCCGTCCACCGCCTTCACCTGGCCGACGGTGCGGCGCAGCAGGCCGCGGCGGATCGGGAAGTGGACCTTGATGCTCTCGGCGGCGACGATCTGTTCGGCGCCTGCGGGCACGGGGGCGGGGCGGCCGCGCGGCTCGGTCGCCAGCAGCATGCGGGTATAGGGGTGTTGCGGGTCGGCGAAGATCGCTGCGGTCGCGCCCTGCTCCACCGCCTCCCCGTCCTTCATCACCACCACGCGGTCGGCGTGGCGGCGGACGATCTGGAGATCATGGGTGATCAGCAGCATCGCCATGTTGAGCCGCCGCTTGAGGTCGCCGAGCAATTCCAGGATCTGCGCCTGGATGGTGACGTCGAGCGCGGTGGTGGGCTCGTCGGCGATCAGCAGCTTGGGGTCGTTGGCGAGCGCGGCCGCGATCATCACCCGCTGGCGCTGGCCGCCGGAGAGCTGGTGCGGATAGGCGTTCAGCCTCTCCTCGGCATTTGCCAGCCCGGCCTGATGCAGCAGGTGCAGCGTGCGGTCGCGCAGCGCGCCGCCCGGGAGCGGCTGGTGCAGGGTGATCGCCTCCCCCACCTGGCGGGCGATGGTGTGGAGGGGGTTGAGCGAGGTCATCGGCTCCTGGAAGACGATGCCGGCGGTGCCGCCGCGGAGGCGGTGCAGCGCGGCGGCGTCGGCCGAGAGCACGTCGGTGCCGTCGAGGGTGATGCGGCCGCTGGGGTTGCTGCCGGCGGGCGGCAGCAGGCGCAGCACGGAGAGCGCGGTGACGGATTTGCCGCTGCCGGATTCGCCGACGAGGGCCACGGTCTCGCCGGCGTCGACGTGGAAGGAGACGCCGCGCACGACGGTGCGGGGGCCGAAGGCGATCGAAAGGTCTTCGACGCGGAGCAGGGTCATGCGAAGAAGGCTGGGGGAGAAAGTATTCTCCCCCAGGCCCCCTCATCTATTTTTGTGGGTTGGTATTCGCCGCGTGGCGATTGCCGAATCGGAGAAATAGATGAGGGGTCAGGGGAGAATACCTTCTCCCCGGTTCTTTCTTTCTTCATCGCCCGCCCCCCGGCAGCTTGCGCGGATCGAAGGCATCCCGCACCGCCTCGCCGACGAAGATCAGCAGGGTCAGCACGCCGCCCAATACCACGAAGCCGGTGAAGGCCAGCCAGGGTGCCTGCAGGTTCGCCTTGCCCTGCGCCAGTAATTCGCCGAGCGAGGGCGAGCCCGGCGGCAGGCCGAAGCCGAGGAAGTCGAGCGAGGCGAGCACGGTGACCGACCCCGACAGGATGAAGGGCAGGAAGGTCAGCGTCGCCACCATGGCGTTCGGCAGGATGTGCCGGAGCATCAGCCTGGTGTCGGACACGCCCAGCGCACGCGCGGCGCGCACGTAGTCGAGGTTGCGGCCGCGCAGGAATTCGGCGCGCACCACGCCGGTGAGGCCCATCCAGGAGAACAGCAGCAGGAAGACCAGCAGCGTCCAGAAGCTGGGCGCGATGATGCTGGCCAGGATGATCAGCATGAAGAGCTGCGGCATGCCCGACCAGATCTCGATGAAGCGCTGGAACAGCAGGTCGGTCAGTCCGCCATAGAAGCCCTGCACCGCGCCGGCGGCGATGCCGATGGCGGATGCGACGATGGTGAGGGTGAAGCCGAACAGCACGGAGACGCGGAAGCCGTAGATGACGCGCGCCAGCACGTCGCGCGCCTGGTCGTCGGTGCCGAGCCAGTTGCGCGCGCTGGGCGGGGAGGGCGCCGGCTGCGGCAGGCCGAGCACGACGGTGTTGTAGGCATAGGGGATGGCGGGCCAGAGCATCCAGCCGCGCTGCGCGATCTCGGCCACCAGGGCGGGGTCGTGCCAGTCGGCCTCGGTGGGCAGGCCATCGGCGAGGATGTCGCTTTCGGCGTAGTCGACCAGGACGGGGACGAACCAGCGGCCGTCGACGCGGGCGACCAGCGGCCGGTCATTGGCGATGACCTCGGCAAAGAGCGTGAGGAGGAAGAGCGCGGCGAAGATCCAGAGCGAGACCCAGCCGCGCCGGTTGGCGCGGAAATTCGCCAGGCGGCGGCGGGTGATCGGGGTCAGCGGCATGGCCATCTGCCTCCCGGCCTCCCCCCGCCAGCGGGGGGAAGGGACGCGTCCGGGTGTCGCGCCTTCACCGCCGCGCCTCGAAGTCGATGCGCGGGTCGACCAGCGTATAGGCGAAGTCGCCGACGATCTGCATCACCAGCCCGAGCAGGGTGAAGACGTAGAGCGTGCCGAACATCACCGGGTAGTCCCGGCCGATCGCCGATTCGAAGCCGAGCAGGCCGAGCCCGTTCAGCGAGAAGACGATCTCCACCAGCAGCGCGCCGGTGAACAGGATGCCGATGAAGGCGGCGGGGAAGCCGGCGATGATCAGCAGCATCGCGTTGCGGAAGACATGGCCGTACAGCACGCGCGTCTCGCCGGCGCCCTTGGCGCGGGCGGTCACCGTGTACTGCTTGTTGATCTCCTCCAGGAAGCAGTTCTTGGTCAGCATGGTCAGCCCGGCGAAGCCGCCGATGACCAGCGCGATCGTCGGCAGCACCATGTGCCAGGCATAGTCCAGCGCCCGCGCGGCGAAGGGCGCGTCCTGCATGCCGGGGGAGAGCAGCCCGCGCAGCGGGAACCACTGCAGGAAGCTGCCCCCGGCGAACAGCACCACCAGCATGATGGCGAAGAGGAACCCCGGGATCGCATAGCCCACCAGCACCACGCCGCTGGTCCAGACATCGAAGCGGGAGCCATCCCGCACCGCCTTGCGGATGCCGAGCGGGATGGACACCAGGTAGATGATCAGCGTCGACCACAGGCCGAGCGAGACCGAGACCGGCATGCGTTCCAGCACCAGCTCCATCACCGGCCGGTCCTTGAACAGGCTGCGGCCGAGATCGAAGCGGGCATAGCCGGACAGCATGGTCCAAAGCCGGTCCTGCCACGGCCGGTCGAAGCCGAAGGCCTTTTCGATCTCCTGCACCACGGCGGGGTCGAGGCCGCGCGCGCCGCGGTAGCGGCTGCCCTCGCTGGCGCCCACCGCGTCGTTGCGCTGCTGCGGCCGGAGCTCGCCCTGGGCCTCCCCCGACAATCGCCCAAGCGTGCTGCCGGCATCGCCCTTGAGCTGCGCCAGCATCTGCTCCACCGGGCCGCCGGGGGCGAATTGCACCACGGCGAAATTGATCAGGATGATGCCGAGCAGGGTCGGCACCACCAGGGCCAGGCGACGGAGGAGGTAGGCGCCCATTACGGGCGGGCCGGCGGCGCGGCGACCTCGCGGCGTCCCTGTTCCACCGCGCCGACCCGGGCGGATTCGATCCACCAGCTGTCGATGGGCAAATTGTAGCGCGGGTTCTGCGCCGGCCGGCCGAGCTTGTCCCAGTAGGCGACGCGGAAGACGCGGCTGTGCCAGTGCGGGATCATGTAGTCGCCCCACAGCAGCACGCGGTCCAGCGCGCGGGTGCGGGCGATCAGCTCGGCCCGGTCGGGGGCGGCGATCACCTGCTCGATCAGCGCGTCGATCACCGGGTCGCAGATGCCGGGCTGGTTCCGGCTGCCCGGCTTCTCCGCCTCGGCGCAGCTCCAGAAGTCGCGCTGCTCATTGCCCGGGGACAGCGACTGGCCGTTGCCGCCGACCGTCATGTCGAAGTCGAAGGCGTCGGTCCGCACCTCGTACTGGGAGGGGTCGACGGTGCGGACGCGCGGCTCCATGCCCAGCCGCTGCAGCACCTGGACATAGGGCAGGGCGATGCGCTCGAAGCTCGGGCCGTTCAGCAGGATCTCGAAGGCGAAGGCCTCGCCGCGGGCATTCACCAGCTTGCGGTCCTTCACCACCCAGCCGGCCTGGCGCAGCAGGTCCAGTGCCCGGCGCAGCCCGTCGCGGTTGTTGCCGGAGCCATCGGTGACCGGCAGCTTGTACTCATCCGTGAAGACGCGGTCGGGCACCTTGCCGCGATAGGCTTCCAGGATCTCCCGCTCCCGCCCCTGCGGCAGGCCGGAGGAGGCGAGTTCGGAGTTGGAGAAGTAGGAGGTGGTGCGGGCGTAGCTGCCGTAGAACAGATTGGCGTTCATCCATTCGAAATCGAAGACTTCGGTCAGCGCGCGGCGCACCCTGGCGTCCTGGAACAGCGGGCGGCGCAGGTTGACGATGAAGGCCTGCATGCCGGTCGGCCGTTCGTGGCGGATCTCGTCGCGCCGCACCAGGCCCTTCCGCACCGCCGGGAAGTCGTAGGCGGTGGCCCATTCCTTGGCGATGTTCTCGGTGCGGAAATCGACCTGGCCGGCCTTGAAGGCCTCCAGCGCCACGGTCGGATCGCGGAAGTATTCGTAGCGGATGACGTCGGCGTTGGCCGTGCCCTTCATGGTTGGCAGCTCGCGCGCCCAGTAATCCTCCACCCGCCGGTAGACCAGGCCGCGGCCGAGGTCGAAGCGTTCCAGCCGGTAGGGGCCGGAACCCAGCGGTGGCTCCCGCAAGGGCCGGGAGAAGTCGCGGCCTTCCCACCAATGCTGCGGCAGGATGGTGAGCTGGCCGAGGATCAGCGCCAGTTCCCGGTTCTCATTGGTCTTGAACCGGAACACCACGCGGCGCGGGCCTTCCGCCACCACCTCCGCCACGTCGGCGTAGTAGGACCGGTAGGTCGGGCGGCCCTTGCTGCGCAGCGTCTCGAAGGTCCAGACCACGTCGGCGGCGGTGATCGGCTTGCCGTCGTGCCAGCGCGCGGCCGGGTTCAGCTCGAACGCCACCCACATCTGGTCGGCCGGCAGGTCGATCCGCTGGGCGAGGTGGGCGTATTCGGTGCTGGCCTCATCGTCGCTGTCGCGCAGCAGCGTGTCCCAGATGCGGGTGATGCCGACGGCGGGGGTGCCCTGCAGGATGAAGGGGTTGAAGCTGTCGTAGCTGCCGAGGCCGGCCAGCACGAGCTCCCCGCCCTTCGGCGCGTCCGGGTTGACCCAGGGCCAATGGGTGAAGCCGGCCGGCAGCGCGGGTTCCCCCAGCAGCGACAGCGCATGGGTGCGGGTGATGCCGTCCGGCCCGGGCGTGCCGGCCGGGGTGACGGCGCCGGCGCGGCGGCTGACGAGCGCGGGGAGGGCGAGGCCGATGGCCAGCAGGTCGCGGCGTTGCATCCCGGGAGGATGGGGGTTCGCCGGGGCGGCGACAACCTATCCCTGGCCGCCGAGCAGCCCGACCGCCTCCGCCAGCAGCGCCGCGTCGCCCACCGCCAGCACCCGGCCGTCGCTCTCCAGGGTCAGCGGCTTGCCGTCCCACCCGGTCACCCGGCCGCCGGCGCCTTCCACCACCGGGACGATCGCCGCCCAGTCCCAGGGCTTCATCGTCGCCTCGCAGACCACGTCGACCAGGCCGAGTGCCAGCAGGCCATAGGCGTAGCAATCGCCGCCCCAGGTGACACGGCGGGCGGCGGCGCGGAGGCGCTCGAAGCCCGGGCGGTCGGCCGGCTCGAACATGTCGGGGCTGGTGCAGGAGAGTTCGGCATTGCCGATCGTCGGGCAGGGCCGGCAGCGCGGGGTGCCGCCCATCGGCGCGCGGAAGCGGGTCGGCTGCCCCGCCACGCCCAGCCAGCGCTCACTGGTGACCGGCTGGTCGATCATTCCCAGCACCGGCACGCCGCCGTGCAGCAGCCCGATCAGCGTGCCGAAGAGCGGCCTGCCAGTGACGAAGGCGCGCGTCCCGTCGATCGGGTCCAGCACCCAGAGGTATTCGGCATCGGCCTTTTCCGGCCCGTATTCCTCGCCCCAGATCCCGTGGCCGGGGAAGCGTTCGCGCAGGAGGGCACGGATTGCGAGCTCGGCCTGGCGGTCGGCCTCGGTCACCGGGCTGGCATCGCCCTTGGAATCGACGAGAAGCTGGGAGCGGAAGAGCGGGCGGATGATGGCGCCGGCCGCCTCCGCCGCGGCTTCGGCCGCCTCGATGAAGTCCTGCATCACCCGACCCCCGTTTGCGCCGCACCGGGTGGTTGGTTAGACACCGCGCTCATTCCTGTCCACGGCGGCCCGCATGTCCGATCTCATCGCCTTCCAGGGCCTGCCCGGGGCCTATTCCGATCTCGCCTGCCGCGCCGCCTATCCTGGCTGGGGCACGCTGCCCTGCCCCTCCTTCGAGGCGGCGATGGATGCGGTGCGCGCCGGCGAGGCGACGCTCGCCATGCTGCCCTGTGAGAATTCGCTGGCCGGGCGGGTGCCGGACATCCATCGCCTGCTGCCCGACAGCGGCCTGTCCGTCATCGGCGAGCATTTCGAGCGGGTGGAGCACTGCCTGCTGGCGCCGAAGGGCGCGACGCTGGCGACGCTGAAGCGGGCGCACAGCCACCCGGTGGCGCTCGGCCAGGTGCGCAACATCCTGAAGGAGTTGGGGCTGGAGGCGGTGATCGAGGCCGATACCGCCGGCGCGGCACAGATCATCGCCGCGCGCGGCGGGGTGGAGGACGCGGCGATCGCCTCGGCGCTGGCGGCGGAGACCTACGGGTTGGAGATCCTGCGGCGGAACGTGGAGGATGCGGCGCACAACACCACGCGCTTCTATGTGTGTTCGCTGGACAAGGCGGCGCCGTTCCGCGGCCCCTGCATCACCACCTTCGTCTTCCGGGTGCAGAGCATCCCGGCGGCGCTCTACAAGGCGCTGGGCGGGTTTGCGACGAACGGCGTGAACATGACCAAGCTGGAAAGCTACATGCTGGACGGCGAGTTCACCGCGACGCAGTTCCTGGCCGATGTCGACGGCCACCCGGACGATGCGAATCTGGCGCGGGCGCTGGAGGAGCTGGGGTTCTTCTCCCGCGAGGTGAAGGTGCTGGGGGCGTACCCGGCGCATCCCTACCGGCTGGCGCATCAGGGGCGGTAGGCCGCCCGCGCGGCGGTCAATGGCCGCGGCGCAGCGCGTCCAGTTCGGTCTCCAGGCGCAGGATCTGGCGCTGCATCGCCTCGATCATATCCTGCATGGTGCGCATCTCCTGGGTCCGTGCCAGCTCGCGCTGCAGCAGCGTCTCCTCGGTCTCGGCCACCTTGCCGCGGGCGATCTGCGCCGCGGCGAAGTTCACCTTGAGCGAATCGGCGTGGCTGTCGACGCGGGCCTGCAGCCGGTCGATGCGTTCCATGATGGCGGCGGTGCGGCTGTCGATGTGCTCCAGCAGCGGACGGCGCAGTTCGCGGTCCACGCGGGCCATGATGGCCGGTTCCAGGCCTTCCACCCGCCCCAGCAGGACGGCCTGGCCCGCATCGATATGCCCCATCAGGGCCTGCTGCATCGCGCCCGCCCAGGCAGGCATCTGGTCTTCCGTCATCATCCGTCTCTGCTTCGGCCCCGCCTGTTAGCATGCCGGGCGCGGCGAGGACCGCGATGAAAATGCCGGGTGGATCCTTCCGGCCGATCAACTGATCTGGAATTTGAGACCCTAACTTTCCACCGCGTGCGCCTTCAGATCCTCCAGGCGGCATACCTCCAGCGCCGCGATATGCGTCGCCTCCAGCAGCACCTTCGGCGCCATGGCGGCCGAGCGCGCCTCCTCCCACCGCGCCGCACACAGGCACCAGCGGTCGCCGGGCTTCAGCCCGGGGAAGCCGTATTCCGGCCGCGGGGTCGAAAGGTCGTTGCCGCGCGCCCTGGAAAACGCCAGGAATTCCCGCGTCATCTCGGCACAGACCACATGCAGGCCGAGATCCTGCTGCCCTGTATTGCAGCAGCCATCGCGGAAGAAGCCGGTCAGCGGCGCGACGGAGCAGGGCAGCAGCACCCCGCCGAGCACATTGGTGGCCGGCGGCTGGCCGCCGCCGCCGCGCCGCCCGGGGCCGAGGCCACCATCCGGCATCAGGCGTCCACCAGGTTGAGGCGGCGCCTGATCAGTTCGACGTCGCCGCCCATGCGGTCGACCCGGCACGACAGGCCGGCATACCGGGCTTCCAGCCTGCCGAGCCGTTCCTTGACCTCGGACAGGCCGCCCCGAACCTCCGCGAGATCGGCGCGGATGGCGCGGGGCATGTCGTGCAGCGGATCGCTCATGCCGGCATGATAGGCGGTCGCGCGCGCGACCGCCACACCGTTACGCCGCCGCGCGGATCGCCGCCGCCAGCACTTCCTCGCTCACGCCGCCCGAGAAGCCCTCGAAGTTCTTCTCGAACCGGCCCACCAGGTCGGCCGCGGTGCGGTCATAGGCGGCCTTGTCGGCCCAGGTGTTGCGCGGGTTGAGCACCTCGGAGGGCACGCCCGGCAGCGCCTTCGGGATGGACAGGCCGAAGAACGGGTCGGTCTCGAACTCCACCTTGGCCAGGCTGCCGTCGAGTGCCGCGCGCAGCAGCGCCCGCGTCACCTGGATCGACATCCGGCTGCCGGTGCCATAGCCGCCGCCCGACCAGCCGGTGTTCACCAACCAGCAATCGGCGCCATGCCGGTCGATCAGGTCCGACAGCAGCTTGCCGTAGACTTCCGGGTGCCGCGGCAGGAAGGGCGCGCCGAAGCAGGTGGAGAAGGTCGCCTGCGGCTCCTTGCCCAGGCCCTTTTCGGTGCCGGCCACGCGTGCCGTGTAGCCCGACAGGAAGTGGTACATCGCCTGCGCCGAGGACAGCTTGGCGATCGGCGGCAGCACGCCGAAGGCGTCCGCCGTCAGCATCACCACGTTCTTCGGCAGCGCGGCGCGGCCGCCCGGCATGGTGTTGGGGATGAACTCCAGCGGGTAGCAGGACCGCGTGTTCTCGGTCAGCGAGCCGTCGTTCAGGTCGAGGTTGCCGCGCGCATCGGCCACCACGTTCTCCAGCACCGCACCGAAGCGGTGGCTGGCGTCCCAGATCTGCGGCTCGGCCTCGCGGCTCAGGCGGATGACCTTGGCGTAGCAGCCGCCCTCGAAGTTGAAGACGCCGGTATCCGACCAGCCATGCTCGTCGTCGCCGATCAGGCTGCGCTCCGGGTCGCTGGACAGCGTGGTCTTGCCGGTGCCGGACAGGCCGAAGAACAGCGCGGTATCGCCGGCCGGGCCCTGGTTGGCGCTGCAATGCATCGGCAGCACGCCCTTCTCCGGCAGCAGCCAGTTCATCACGGTGAAGATGCTCTTCTTGATCTCACCGGCGTAGGAGGTGCCGGCGATCAGGATGGTCTTCGCCGCGAAGGACAGCGCGATGCAGGTGCTGGTGCGGCAGCCATCGGCGGCCGGGTCGGCCTCATACTCAGGGGCGTGCAGGATGGTGAAGTCGGGCACGAAGCCGTCGAGCTCGCCGACCGGCGGGCGGATGAACATGTTGCGGGCGAACAGCGCGTGCCAGGCATTGGTCGTCACCAGCCGCACCTTGATGCGGTGCGCCGGGTCGGCGCCGGCGTAGAGGTCCTGGGTGAACAGCGCCGGGCGGGCGCCCAGCCAGGACTGCACCTTGGACCGCAGACCGCGGAACTTCTCCGGTGCCATCGGCTGGTTGATCTTGCCCCACCAGATCTGGTCGTGGACCTCGGGGTCGTCGACGACGAACTTGTCCTGCACGGAGCGGCCGGTGTGCACGCCGGTCACCGCCATGAAGGCGCCGTCGGCGGAGAGCCGGCCCTCGCCGCGGCGGAGCGCGTGATCGACCAGGCCCGGGGCCGTGAGGTTGGCGTATACGGTGGACCCGGTGGTCACACCCGTGCCGGCGAGGGCGGTCTCGGGCAGGCTCATGTACTTTCCTCCAGGCGGGGTGTCCGGGGCGCCCGCCATTCCTGGGGCCCGGGGCAGACCCGCGGTGTCCATGCGATCAAAGGCTAAATTACGGCGGCGCCTTACCAATGGCAACGCAACCGACCTCAGACCGCCACAACCAAAACTCATGCCAATCCTGGCGGCACCTCGCGGGAAGCGCGAATCAACTCGGCGCGGACCCCGGCCGGGTCGGTCGCGGGGAGATTAAAATTAAGGCGAAGCACCCGCTCCTCCAGCGCCAGGTCGGCCCCGTCCGGATCGACCGCCACCATCCGCCACGCCCCCGGCGCCCCGCCGAGGCCCGCCGCGATCGCCGCGACCGACCCCGCATGGTCGGCGTTCATGTGCTCCAGGATCCCCGGCGCTGCCGCGCCGATGGCGGCGACCGCTGCCGGGTCCGGCAGCAGCTCCGCCGCCCGCAGCCGCAGCGCCCGGGCGAAGCCGCCGACCAGCAGCGCCGCCGCCGGGGTGATCCGCCACAGCGCGAAATCGCCGAAATCGGCATAGAGCGCGGCATAGGGGTGCTTCGCCAGGAAGCGCGTCTTCAGCGCCGGCACCTCCGCCTCCGGCACCGGGGCGGCGAGCCCCGTCAGCGTCACCCGCGGGGCCGTCTGCGGGTTGGTGTCGGCCGGCGCGCCCTGAACCATCAGCGCGCAGCGCGGCTCGGCCCGCAGCTGCCGCGTGTGCTCGGACAGCGAGGAGAGCAGCAACAGGACCGAAAGATCGCCCGTTGCCGCCGGGGTGACCAGGCTGGCGAAGGGCTGCCCCGCCGCCTGGGTGGCGAGCGTTGCGGAGGCAGCGGCGCGGACCAGCCGCCGCGCCTCGAAAGCCGGGGTGTCGGTCACCATCTCGCTCCCGTCCGGGTTGTGCCACAATCGCGCGCCATACTTGGTCCTTGCCCCCTGCACGGGACCGGGCCGGCCCGGTGGAGATACCAGATGCCTGCCACGATCGCCCTGGTGGATGACGACCGCAATATCCTGACCAGCGTCTCCATGACGCTGGAGCAGGAGGGATTCCAGGTCCGCACCTATACGGACGGGGAAAGCGCGCTGCAGGGCCTGCTCGCCCGGCCGGCCGACCTCGCCGTGCTGGATATCAAGATGCCGCGCATGGATGGGATGGAATTGCTCCAGCGCCTGCGCCAGCGCAGCGCCATGCCGGTGGTGTTCCTGACCTCCAAGGATGAGGAGGTCGATGAGCTGATGGGTCTGCGGCTTGGCGCCGACGACTACATCACCAAGCCGTTCAGCCAGCGCCTGCTGCTGGAACGCATCCGCGCCCTGCTGCGGCGGAATGAGGCATCGCGGGCCGAGGGCAGCGGCACGCCGTCCGGCGGCGTCATCGTCCGCGGCGATCTGGTTCTGGACGAGACCAAGCACACCTGCGTCTGGAAGGGCACCGACATCCAGCTCACGGTGACCGAATTCCTGCTGGTCAAGGCGCTCGCCCTGCGGCCGGGGATGGTCAAGAACCGCGACCAGCTGATCGACGCCGCCTATGGCGAGAACATCTATGTCGATGACCGCACCATCGATTCCCACGTCAAGCGGGTGCGCAAGAAGTTCCGCCAGGCCGACAACGACTTCGCGCAGATCGAGACGCTCTACGGCATCGGCTACCGCTACAAGGAAAGCTGAGCGGCCAACCTCAGGCGTGGCCGGCGGCGCCCGAGAGCAGCGCCGGGTCCACCTTCAGCTTGGCCATCGCCGCCAGCCACTTGCCGTCCCCGTCGCCGCCGAACAGCAGCGCCTCATCCGGGGTGACGGAGAGCCAGGCATTGGCCTGGATCTCGTCCTCCAGCTGCCCCGGGCCCCAGCCGGCATAGCCGAGCGCCAATATACCCTGGCGCGGCCCGCCGCCGCCGGCGATGGCCGTCAGGATGTCGACGCTAGCGGTCAGCGCCACGTCGTCGGTCACCTGCATGGACTGGTCGTTCGACCAGTCCCGCGTGTGGAGCACGAAGCCGCGGCCGCCTTCCACCGGGCCGCCCTGGCAAAGCCGGATGCGGCGCTGCGGCGGCACCGGTTCCAGCCCCAGCTGCTTGAGCAACTCGTCGAAGGACAGGCCTTCCAGCGGCTTGTTCAGCACGATCCCCATCGCCCCGTCCGGCGAATGGGCGCAGAGGCAGATGACCGTGCGGGAGAAGCGCGGATCCTGCAGGCTGGGCATCGCGATCAGCACCTGGCCGCCGAGATAGCCTTCGCCGCGCGGGGAGCGCGAGATCGTTTCGGGGCGCGCGCGTCTTGCCATGCGGCCAGGATGGCGGCGCGACGGCCGGGGCGCAAGCGTGGCGCGCCGCCCCTGTGGCGTGGGACGCGCGGCGGTGACAGGCGCGGCGGAAGCCTCTACATCCGGCACGACCCCATCACGGGCGGAGGAATCCCATGACGATCCAGGTCGGAGACAGCATCCCGTCGGCGAAGCTCATGCAGGGCACGGCCGAGGGCCCGAAGGAGCTCACCACCGAGGCGCTGTTCGGCGGCAAGACCGTCGTGCTGTTCGGCGTCCCCGGGGCCTTCACCCCCACCTGCTCGGCCAAGCACCTGCCGGGCTTCGTCGAGCATTACGATGCGCTGAAGGCCAAGGGCGCCGACACCATCGCCTGCCTGGCGGTGAACGACGCCTTCGTCATGGGCGCCTGGGGCAAGGACCAGGCGGTCGGCGACAAGGTGGTGATGCTGGCCGATGGCAGCGCCGCCTTCACCAAGGAACTGGGCCTCGAGCTCGACCTGACCGCCCGCGGCCTGGGCATCCGCTGCCAGCGCTTCCTGCTGGTGGCGAAGGACGGCAAGGTGACGCACATCGCCGTGGAAGCCCCGGGCGGCTTCGAGGTGAGCAAGGCCGAGGCGGCGATCGCCGCGCTGTAAGGCGCCGGCGTCGCACCACCCGACCGGGCCGGGGGCGGGAACCCCGCCGCCCGGCCCAGGCTATAGAGTCCCGCGGGGCGCCCATCGCGGCCCCGCGCATCGTGGAGCACCCAGGCGTTGAACCCCTTCACCACCGCGACCCTTGCCTGGCAGACCGCCTATGTCTTCACCCTGCGCAGCCTGCAGCTGTGGACCGAGCCGGCGGCGGCGCAGGCCAAGCTGACCGCCTATGCGCTGGAAAAGCAGAAGGCCTTCGCCGCCGGCGCGATGGCGGCCGGGCAGGCGGCCATGGCCGGGCACCTGGCGCCGGTGGTGATCGAGGCCGCGCTGGCCCCGGCGCATCGCCGGGTGCGGGCCAATGCGCGGAAGCTGATGCGGGGCTGAGGGTTTGTGAAGGAAGCCCCTTCAGCCGCGAAAACCCGATGATTCCCAAAGGCACTCTCTCGCAGGTTCGATTTTTTCGCGCAGGCTGAGCGCACGCCGCGCGGACATCGCTTCGAGACCCATGCCGCGGGGAGCGCTGGCCGCCCCCGCCTCGCGATCCGCGTCGCCGAATGGCCACGCGTGGGACGCGCGACGAAAACCCTTCCGCCTGACCCGCCGATGTCGCGTTGCCGCCGGGCCGCGGGCACGGCCTGCTGGACGCTTCGCGTGTCCCCGATGTCCAGGACGCGGGGGAGTAGTCGCGCGGCCCTGTCCGGCGCCTGAAAGCTCCGGCGCGCGCAGACGGATAATATCACATTAGCACCGGTAAAAATCTGAGTCGACAGGGCAGAAATATCAAAAATAATCACTGATTAGATTATTGTGTCACAATAGTATTCAATCTATAGTTTATTTATCAGAATTTTACTTGAGGCACGACATGGCACAAATTCTTTACAACGGCAGCGCGGCCGGTGAACTCATTGATGCCTCCACGCTCACCGGCGCCGACTATCGCGTGTTCCGCAGCCTGGGCGGCAACGACACCCTGATTGGTTCCGCCGGCAATGACCGGTTCGACGGCGGCG
>JBMOJU010000493.1:0-3223 GCA_049315625.1 Paracraurococcus sp. | reverse complement strand
TGCATTGGATACTGTCTGCGGTATGCATGTAAGTGTGGATCGTTGCGGCCAATCCGACGTTGTGCATGCGGTACTCTACCGATTTGGCCCCATTGTTGGCGCTTGTCGGTGAGCAAGGACATGTCGCCGCCAAGTGCCCCGCCCTCTGCCCTGCGACATGAGTAGGAGTTCGGCATCGATTGGCGTGAGGGAGACCTCATCGGCGATGCTGTCGATGACGTAGCAGAAGCGTTCGTAATGGGCCGCGTCGTTCGCATCGCTCACCTGGAAGGCCGAGCGGAGCTTTGTTGCGCCGGACCAAGCGTAGGTTGCGTTCATCAGCACGGCATTCGGGTTCCCGGTCAGGAGGTTGACCGAGCAACCCGTCCACTGGTCCATGATGTAGCCGAGGTCGGCCGCGTCCTTTCCCCGCAGGAAAAAAACGAGCTTTGTGAAGAATGCAGGCCCCATACCTGGCAAGGCTCCCTCGGCTCGCAACTTGTGGAAGAGCGAGTAGGCTTTAGTACGGCTGAGGCCGCCGAACCGGACCTCTTCGGCCACCGCCCGCCATTTTGGTCCCGCCCGGAAGAGCGCCTTCCCATGGCGGACATGCATTCCGCCCCACGCCAGGATCACCGCGCAGAGCGTCATTGTGTCCTGATGGCCAGCGGTCACCAACCCGAACAGGCCGTCTCTGTTCGGCTTCGTCCCGTGTTGTTCAATGCCTGGCAGTTGGTACTCCTTGTCCAATGCCAGGCTATTCACCCAGCCCAGTCCGGTGCGAGGAGCCGATTCCTCGTCTCCCCTATCGTAGGTGCGGCGCGCTGCCATGAGCGCACCGAGGTGATCTCGCCGAAACTCCATCGAAGTCTCCAATTTAGCCCAAGACACGCGGGCCAATGGCCGGTAGAATATTTCTAAACGATGCAGAATTTCTGCTGCTCTCTGCCTCACAGATGTAGATTTCAGCGGCTGCGGTCGATGATCTTGATGGCATCGGGCAACGGGAGAAGTTGGTTGCGCTTGTGCATTCGCTCCGCGTTCCGCACCAAGCTGGCTTTTTCTTTGGCAGAGATCGGCAGCCGTATACCGGAGCCTTGCATCACGACAACGCCGGGGATGGCGATGGTGAGATCCGTCTCGTCCAAGACTGGGAGACGGAGGCCTGTCACCTTCGCACAGCCACCGTAGCTCGGGTGACCCGGCTTCTTACAACTCACGTCAATGAGCCAGGCGCCTTCGGGTAATTCTCCGAATTGATAACCCCACGCCTTCCGAAAATCCGTTGCGTCCAGGCCAGGTTTTGGCGGCTGCGCCTGCTTCTTCACATTGCTCAGCACCCGTTTCCCGTTCGGGCCCAGATCTTCGCTGTACGTCGCTACGTAGACCGATCGGAAATCGGCAGGTCGTGCGCGGCAGGCCGCCAGTAGCGTCTTGCCGGGCAGCGGAGCACGAGCGCCTAGGGGCCAATTTTTGCGTGCTTCAATTGCGGCCGTGATGTCGGTTTTACTGATCTTTTTGGTTTCAGGATCGAGCCAAATCTGCTCGAAGAGCGCGTGCACGTCTTCGACGAAGGTTGGGTTGTCGGAACAGGCGTTCGCCTCAATCCAGCCGCGCGACGCCACCCCTTCCTCTGTCAGCCCGTTCGTCGACACGTTTGAGGAACCTAGGATGGCAAGATTTGCTGTCGCATAGATTTTCGCGTGCAGGCGCGGATGGGAGCGGACCGTGATCTTGAGGTCCCGCAATTCTTGGATGACTTCTGGATTGCAGCCTGGATGACTGAGATTGCAGATGATGCGCGCCGGAGCACTCTCAACGAGGCCGAGCGTCGCCACCGCTCCTTTGCCCCAGTAGGGCACGGCTATCATCATCTTGGCCGACTTTTTTGCTGCGCTGCGGAAAGTTTTGGCGAGCTCGTATTCACGAAGGATCTTCAGCATTGCCGCCCACCAATCGTTGCCAACATGAGCCTGTACGGCCTCGCGTGGCGTCGAGGCAAGCCGCGGCTACGACCAGGGTCGGGGGCTAACTTCACTCTTAGCGGGACGGACCAGGAATATCAGAGCGAGGCGCAGCATCTCTCTACCGGTTGAGCACGCGCCTGACCTGCCAAGCACGCCACCCCTCGCCGCCCCGAGGTGTGCGTACCCCACGTGCGGTGAGCGCGTCGGCTAGCTGCTGCAGCGTGGTGGCACCGGCCCTCCGCGCGGCATCGAGATAGGGCAGAACTTCTGCCGACCGCCGCGCCGCAACGGCCGACCAAGCGGTGCGTGCGCCAGCGGCAGTCGTGCTGTCACCGGGCCGGAGTCGTGGGTTCCCGAGCTTGACCCCCCTCGCCTTCGCCGCCGCCAGCGCCGCCTTGGTCCGCGCCGAGGTGGCGCGCGCCTCCTCCTCGGCGACGAGGGCCATGATGCCGACGGTGAGGCGGTTGGCGTGCGGCATGTCGGCGGCGACGAACTCGACGCCGGCTTTCTCAAGGCCGAGCAGGAAGTGGGCGTCGCGGGCCAGGCGGTCGAGCTTGGCGATTAGCAGCACGGCGCGACGCAGCCGGCACTCGGCTAGGTTCTGTGGACTCTAGGGATTCCCAGAGGTCTATTGGCGTGATTCAAAGCTGCCTTTTGGAGGCGGCGGATGGGTGTGTTGGATCGGCTGATCCTGCGAGACGATCAATGGGAGCGGATGGCGGCACACGTCATCGGGGATGAGCGGACGCGTGGCTCATCCGGCCGGGACAACCGCATGTTCGTCGAGGGGGTGCTGTGGATCGCCCGCACCGGTTCGCCCTGGCGCGACCTGCCGGAGGTCTTCGGGGGCTGGAACAGCGTCTATCTGCGCGGCGACAATCAGGATGGTTTTGAGCGACGATCAGGATGGATGTCGCCGGGGTCAGCCGGAGGTCGGGCGTAGCCCGGCCGTAGGCTGACCCCGGCGACGCCCCCGACCTCTCGGGAGCCTGTGGCGGCGTGAGGCATGTGCCGGAATGGGGCGGTCAACTTCGGCGAGACCGCCGTGCCCGGCATCCACATCACCGACCAGCAGGCGAGACGCTACATGCAGCTCCGCAAATCCCATGATCGACCGACCGCGGCCGCGATGGCCGGCTTCGGCACCACCACCGGCGCCCGGCTCGACGCCGACGCGCGGCTTCCCTCGCAGAAATCCGTCCCACGCGGCCGGCGGCGGGCCGACCCGCTGGCGGCGGTCTGGGAGGCCGAGATCGTGCCGATGCTGGAGGCCACGC
>JBMOJU010000492.1:0-3223 GCA_049315625.1 Paracraurococcus sp. | reverse complement strand
CCCATGCCGAAGGCGAAGCCCTGCCATTCGCGCGGATCGATCCCGCAATTGGCCAGCACGCGCGGGTGGACCATGCCGCTGCCCAAAATCTCCAGCCAGTCGCCGCCCTTGCCCAGCTCGCCGGTCTTCCGGTTCCAGCCGATATCGACCTCCATGCTGGGCTCGGTGAACGGGAAGTAGCTGGCCCGGAACCGCACCGGCAGATCCCCGATACCGAAGAAGGCGCGCAGGAAATCGATCAGGCAGCCCTTGAGATGGCCCAGCGTGATGCCGCGGTCGATCACCAGGCCTTCGACCTGGTGGAACATCGGCGAATGCGTCGCGTCATGGTCGGCGCGCCAGGTGCGGCCGGGGGCGATGATGCGGATCGGCGGCGCCTGGGTCAGCATGGTGCGCGCCTGCACCGGGGAGGTATGCGTCCGCAGCACCGGCCGCCGTCCGTCGGCGCCGGCCGGCAGATAGAAGGTATCGTGGTCCTGCCGCGCCGGGTGATGGTCCGGGATGTTGAGCGCGGAGAAGTTCAGCCAGTCGCTCTCGATGTCCGGGCCTTCGGCGACGCTGAAGCCCTGCGCGCCGAACAGCGCCACCAGCTCCTCGAAGGTGCGGCTGATCGGGTGGATGCCGCCCTCGCCGCCCGGCGCATGCGGCCGCGGCGGCAGGGTCACGTCCATCCGCTCGGCGGCCAGGCGGGCATCGAGCGCGGCTTCGTCCAGCGCGCCGCGGCGGGATTCGATCAGCCCCTCCAGCGCGCCCTTCAGCCGGTTGAGCGCGGCGCCGCGCTCCTTCCGCTGCTCGGCCGGGACCGCGCCGAGGCCCTTGAGCAGGCCGGTGAGGCGGCCATTCTTCCCCAGCGTGCCGACACGCACCGCGTCCCACGCCCGCAGATCGGTAGCGGCGGCGAGTTGCGCCGCGGTCTCGGCCTCGATGGCCGCCAAATCGTCGCCCGACATGCTCGTCTCGCTCATGTGCTGTCCGGTCCCGGATAAACGAAAGGCCGCACCCTGCCGGGAGCGGCCCTTCTTGGCGTCGGTCTTCCGCGAAGGGAAGAGGTCAGGCAGCCTTGCCGGCCAAATGCCTTACGCGGCCTTCGCCGCAGGCGCGTGACGGTCCGGACGCGCCGCGCGGGCCTTCTCGACCAGCACCGCGAAGCTCTTCGGATCGTCGAAGGCGATCGCCGCCATCACCTTGCGGTCGATCTCGATGTTCGCCGCCTTTATGCCGGCGATGAAGTGCGAATAGGGCATGCCGTGCTCGCGGCAGGCGGCGTTGATCCGCTGGATCCACAGGCCGCGGAAGTCGCGCTTCTTGTTGCGGCGGTCGCGATAGGCGTATTGCAGCGCCTTCTCGACCCGCTGCAGCGCCGGGCGGAAATTGGTGGACGACCGACCCACATAGCCCTTGGCGAGCTTGAGGATCTTCTTGTGACGGGCGTGGGCGGTGACGCCGCGCTTCACACGTGCCATGGCGCGCTCTCCTCCTTACCGGTCCAGGCCATAGGGTGCCCACTGCAGGACGGTCAGGCCGTCCTGGTGGCGCAGCACCTGGGTGCCGGTGTTCTGCCGCTTCACCTTGGAGGAGCGGTTGCGGAGCATGTGCCGCTTCTTGCCGGGGCCGGCCAGCACCTTGCCGGTGGCGGTAATCTTGAAGCGCTTCTTCACAGAAGACTTCGTCTTCATCTTGGGCATTTCGGACCTCCTCGGTCGGGGAATGCGTCCTGGGCAGGACGCAGGATCGCGGCCGGGCATGCCCTACAGGCCCGGCGCGCGGAGAGGGGCGGCGTATAGCGATGCGGGGGGTGGGATGCAAGCGGCGGCGTCAGCGCCGCGGCACGAGCTCCGTCCCGATGACGAAGCTGCGCCGGGGGAAGAACGGCGACGGCGCGCGCCGGACCTCATGCACCCGCGGCACCGGCGCCGCCGTCCAGGGCTCGGCCACGGCGGCAATGGGCGCCTGCGGCGGCGGCGGTTCCGTCGCACAGCCGGCAAGCCCGGGCAGGACCAGCAGCACGGGCAGCAGGCGGCAGCACGGCATCCAGTTGCATACCGCAACGGAATGCCGGCGGCAACCGCCCGCGCCGGGATGCACGCGGCGCCGCAACCCCGTATACCTGGGGCGTCAGGCGGAACGGGGCGGGGCGGGACATGGCGGACAGCATCCTGATCGGGCAGGGCGACCGGCCCTGCGAACTCCTGCTCTCCCGCGCCAACCGGCACGGCCTCGTCGCCGGCGCTACCGGCACCGGCAAGACCGTGACCCTGCAATCCCTGGCGGAGGGCTTCTCCCGCGCCGGCGTCCCGGTCTTCTGCGCCGACATCAAGGGCGACCTCTCCGGCATCGCCGCCGCCGGCCGCCCCAACCCGAAGCTGGAGAAGCGCGCGCACGAGCTCGGCGTGACGGATTTCGCCTACGAGGCCTCCCCCGTCCTGTTCTGGGACGTCTTCGGCCAGCAGGGCCACCCGCTGCGGGCGACAGTCGCCGAGATGGGGCCGCTGCTGCTCTCCCGCATGCTGGAGCTGAACGACACCCAGGAGGGCGTGCTCAACATCGCCTTCAAGCTGGCCGACGACGACGGGCTGCTGCTGCTCGACTTCAAGGATTTGCGCGCCATCCTCGGCCATGTCTCGGAACGGGCGGCGGAGCTGCGCGACCATTACGGCCAGGTCAGCAAGACCACCATCGGCACCATCCAGCGCCGCCTGCTGGTGCTGGAACAGGCGGGCGGGGAGCAATTCTTCGGCGAACCGGCGCTGGCGCTGCAGGACCTGATGCTGGTGACGCCCGACGGCCGCGGCGCGGTCAACGTGCTGGCCGCCGACAAGCTGGTCCAGAGCCCGCGCCTCTATGCCACCTTCCTGCTCTGGCTGCTGTCCGAGCTGTTCGAGGAACTGCCGGAGGTCGGCGACCTGGACAAGCCCAAGCTGGTCTTCTTCTTCGACGAGGCGCACCTGCTGTTCCGCGACGCGCCGAAGGCGCTGACCGAGAAGGTGGAGCAGGTGGTGCGGCTGATCCGCTCCAAGGGGGTCGGCATCTATTTCGTCACCCAGAACCCGCTGGACCTGCCGGGGACGGTGCTGGGGCAGCTGGGCAACCGGGTGCAGCACGCGCTGCGCGCCTTCACCCCGGCCGAGCAGAAGGCGGTCCGCGCCGCCGCCGACACCTTCCGCCCGAACCCCAAGCTGAACGTCACCGAAGCCATCACCCATCTGGCGGTGGGGGAGGCACT
>JBMOJU010000111.1:0-14430 GCA_049315625.1 Paracraurococcus sp. | reverse complement strand
CGCGTCTTCTCCGACCCGCCGCTGAACGAGGCGCCGGCGCGGATCGCGGCCGGGCGGCTGGTGCTGGCGAGCGGCGAGGCGCTGCCGCTGCCGGTCGGCGGCCTGCCCGAGGGCGCCTGCACCATCGGCATCCGTGCGCACCAATTGTCGCTGGAGCCGCTGCCCGGCGCGGTGGCGCTGCCGGCGGTGGTGCGCGTGTCGGAGGTCACCGGGTCGGAGAGCTATGTCCACCTCGATGTCGGGGCGCTGCCCTGGGTGGTGCTGGCGCCCGGCGTGCGGCGGCCGGAGCCGGGCGAGGCGGCGACGATCTGGCTCGACCCGCAGCGCTGCCTGGTGTTCGGCGCCGATGGGCGCCTCGCCGTTGTCGCGCCGCTGGCGGAGGCCGCCTGATGGCGCGGATCGGCTTCGAGCGCCTGGCACAGCGCTACCCGGGCAGCCCGGCCTATGCGCTGCGGCCGATGGACATGGTATGGGAGGATGCCGGCGCCTATGCGCTGCTCGGGCCTTCCGGCTGCGGCAAGACGACGCTGCTGAACATCGTCTCCGGCCTGATCCACCCGAGCGAGGGGCGGGTGTTCTTCGACGGCGCCGACGTCACCGCGCTGCCGACCGAGCGGCGCAACGTGGCGCAGGTTTTCCAATTCCCTGTGGTCTACGACACCATGACGGTGCGGGAGAACCTGGCCTTCCCGTTGCGCAATCGCGGCGCCTCCGCGCGGGAGGCCAACCTGCGGGTCGAGCATGTCGCCGGCCTGCTCGGGCTGGGCGCGATGCTGGACCGGCGCGCCCGCAACCTCGGCGCTGACGAGAAGCAGAAGATCTCGCTCGGCCGCGGGCTGGTGCGGGGCGGCGTCGCCGCCATCCTGTTCGACGAGCCGCTCACCGTCATCGACCCGCACCTGAAGTGGGAGCTGCGCTCCCGGCTGAAGGAGCTGCACCGCCAGGTGCCGGTGACGATGATCTACGTGACGCACGACCAGACCGAGGCGCTGACCTTTGCGGACAGGGTCGTGGTGATGTCGGAGGGCGAGGTGGTGCAGGTCGGCACGCCGGAGGCACTGTTCGACCGCCCGGCGCACAGCTTCGTCGGCCATTTCATCGGCTCGCCGGGCATGAATTTCCTGGCCTGCGCGGTGGAAGGAGCGACCGCGACGCTGGCCGGCGGCCACCGCATCGCCCTGCCGCGCGCCTATGCGCCGCTGACGGGCCGCATCGAGCTCGGCATCCGGCCGGAATTCGCGACCCTTGCGCGGCAGGGCCTGCCGGTCGCGCTGAGGCGCGTCGAGGATCTCGGCCGCCGCCGCATCGCCCGGGTGGAGCTGGATGGCCAGCCCTTCGCCGCGACCCTGCCGGAGGGCATGGCGGTGCCGGCCGAGCCCTGCCTCGCGCTCGATCCCGCGCGGCTGCATGTCTATGCCGATGGCCGGCTGGCGGCGGGGGAGGGCTGAGCGTGGCCCGCCCGCACAACAACCGCGCGTGGTTCCTGGTGCTGCCGGTGGTGGCGCTGGTGGCGTTCTCCGCCCTCATCCCCGTCATGACGGTGGTGAACTACTCGGTGCAGGACACCTTCGGGAACAACCAGTTCTTCTGGAACGGCACCGCCTGGTTCAAGGAAATGCTCGACCCCTCGACCGACCTCGGCGGGCGGTTCTTCGATGCGCTGTGGCGCACCCTGCTGTTCAGCGGGCTATGCCTGCTGATCGAGATCCCGCTCGGCATCGCCGTGGCGCTGACCCTGCCGCGGCAGGGCTGGGGCGTCGCGGCATCCCTGGTGGTGCTGGCGCTGCCGCTGCTGATCCCCTGGAACGTCGTCGGCACCATCTGGCAGGTCTTCGGTCGCGGCGATATCGGCCTGCTCGGCGCGACGCTGAAGTCGCTCGGCATCGACTACAATTATGCGCAGAACCCGTTCGACGCCTGGGCCACCGTGGTGGCGATGGATGTCTGGCACTGGACGTCCCTGGTGGTGCTGCTCTGCTACGCCGGGCTGCGCGCCATCCCCGATGCCTACTACCAGGCGGCGCGGATCGACGGCGCCGGCGCCTGGGCCATCTTCCGCGCCATCCAATTGCCGAAGATGCAGCGGGTGCTGACCATCGCGGTGCTGCTGCGCTTCATGGACAGCTTCATGATCTACACGGAGCCCTTCGTGGTGACCGGCGGCGGCCCCGGCAACGCCACCACCTTCCTGTCGATCGACCTGGTGAAGATCGCGCTCGGGCAGTTCGACCTCGGCAAGGCCGCGGCCGTCTCCATCGTCTACAACCTGATCATCCTGACCGTCTGCTGGATCTTCTTCGCCACCACCACGCGTGGCGAGAGCGAGGCGGCGCGATGAGCACCACCGTCGCCCCCCCCGCCGTGCTGGCCGAAGCGCGCGCCCCGGCGCGGACGGGCGCGCTGCGCGCCGCGGCGCCGCGCCTGGTGCTCGGCCTTTACATCCTGTTCCTGCTGGTGCCGATCTACTGGCTGGTCAACATGAGCTTCAAGACCAACCTCGAGATCGCCTCGGGCATGACGCTCTGGCCGCAGCAGCCGACCCTGGAGAATTACCGCCGCATCTTCACCGATGCCTCCTGGTACAATGGCTACATCAACAGCCTGAAATTCGTGCTGCTGAACATGGCGATCTCGCTCAGCGTCGCGCTGCCGGCGGCCTATGCCTTCAGCCGCTACCGCTTCCTCGGCGACAAGCATCTGTTCTTCTGGCTGCTGTCGAACCGCATGGCGCCGCCGGCGGTCTTCGCGCTGCCCTTCTTCCAGCTGTATTCCGCGGTCGGGCTGTTCGACACGCCCTGGGCAGTGGCCCTCGCCCACTGCGTCTTCAACATCCCGCTCGCGGTCTGGATCCTCGAAGGCTTCATGTCCGGCGTGCCGCGCGAGATCGACGAGATGGCGGCGATCGACGGCTGGTCCTTCCCGGCCTTCTTCGTCCGCGTCTTCATGCCGCTGGTGGCGGGTGGCATCGGCGTCGCGGCGTTCTTCTGCTTCATGTTCTCCTGGGTCGAGCTGCTGCTGGCGCGCACGCTGACCACGGTGAACGCCAAGCCGATCGTGGCGACGATGACGCGCACCGTTTCCGCCGCCGGGATGGATTGGGGTCTGCTGGCAGCGGCGGGGGTGCTGACCATCATCCCGGGCATTGTCGTCATCTGGTTCGTCCGCAACCACATCGCGCGCGGCTTCGCGCTGGGGCGGGTGTGATGGCTCAAAAGGTAAGATCGGGGAGAAGGTATTCTCCCGTTGTACGCATGCGTCCAACCCCTCATCTATTTTTGGGTGTCGGCACTCGTCGCACGGCGAATGCCAGACTCACAAAAAGGAAGGGTGGGGTTCGGGGAGGGAATATTTTTCCCTCCCCAACCGTCCTGGTGGAGCAAGCCTGATGGCCCTCGAATGGATGGCCTGGACCTGGCAGACCGCGCTGCTCTTCCTCGCCTTCTTCTCGACGCTCGGCGTGATGACCGTGCTGGCGGCGCGGCGGCCGGAGGTCGACCGCATCGGCATCCTCGGCCTGCCCACCACCCGCGGCGACCGGCTGTTCCTGACGCTGCTCGGCGCCGCCTTCATCCATCTCGGCTGGCTGGCGCTGGCGGGTGAGGCCCCGCTCTGGGGCGCCAGCATCCTGTCCCTGTTCTACGGCGCGGCGATGTTCCGCTGGGCCTGACCGCCGGCGCCCGGAACCGGGCGCTGACCAACGAAGGAGGAAACGACAATGAATGCCATGACACCGCTTGGCCGGCGCCGCCTGCTGATGGGCAGCGCCGCCGTGCTTGCCGCCCCTGCCGTGATCTTCACCCCGCGCCAGTCGGTGGCGCAGGGCGTCGACGCCGCCCGCCGCTGGGTGGACGGCGAATTCCAGCCCAGCACGCTGACCAAGGATCAGCAGATGGCGGAGATGGAATTCTTCGCCCGCGCCGCCGCGCCCTTCCGCGGCCAGGAGATCAACGTGGTGTCGGAGACGATCACCACCCATGAATACGAAGCGCGGACGCTGGCCAAGGCCTTCTCCGAGATCACCGGCATCAAGCTGCGGCACGACCTGTTGCAGGAAGGCGACGTGGTCGAGAAGATCCAGACCCAGATGCAGTCGGGCCGCAACGTCTACGACGCCTGGGTCAACGACAGCGACCTCATCGGCACGCATTTCCGCTACCAGCAGGCGGTGCCGCTGACCGACTGGATGAAGGGCGAGGGCAAGGACCAGACCCTGCCGACGCTCGACATCGCGGATTTCATCGGCGCCAGCTTCTGCACCGGCCCCGACGGCAAGCTGTACCAGCTGCCCGACCAGCAATTCGCGAACCTCTACTGGTTCCGCTATGACTGGTTCGCCCGCCCGGCCATCAAGGACGCCTTCCAGAAGAAGTACGGCTACGCGCTCGGCGTCCCGACCAACTGGTCGGCCTATGAGGACATCGCCGACTTCTTCACCAACACGGTGAAGGAGGTCGATGGCGTCAAGGTCTATGGCCACATGGACTACGGCAAGAAGGACCCCTCGCTCGGCTGGCGCTTCACCGATGCCTGGCTGTCCATGGCCGGCAACGGCGACCGCGGCATCCCGAACGGCAAGCCCGTCGATGAATGGGGCATCCGCATGGAAGGCTGCCGCCCGACGGGTTCGTCCATCGAGCGCGGCGGCGACACCAACGGCCCGGCTGCGGTCTACTCGATCACCAAGTATGTCGAGTGGCTGAAGAAATACGCGCCGCCCGAGGCCGCCGGCATGACCTTCAGCGAATCCGGCCCGGTGCCGGCGCAGGGCGCCATCGCCCAGCAGATGTTCTGGTACACCGCCTTCACCGCCGACATGGTGAAGCCCGGCCTGCCGGTGGTGGACGCCAACGGCCTGCCGAAATGGCGCATGGCGCCGTCGCCGAAGGGTGCCTACTGGAAGGACGGCATGAAGCTCGGCTACCAGGATGCCGGGTCCTGGACCCTGCTGAAATCGACGCCGGTCGATCGCCGCCGCGCCGCCTGGCTCTATGCCCAGTTCTGCGTTTCCAAGTCGACCAGCCTGAAGAAGAGCCATGTCGGCCTGACCTTCATCCGTGAGAGCGACATCTGGCACCAGAGCTTCACCGAGCGCGCGCCGAAGCTGGGCGGGCTGGTGGAGTTCTACCGCTCCCCGGCGCGGACGCAGTGGACGCCGACCGGCGTGAACATCCCCGACTATCCCAAGCTGGCGCAGCTCTGGTGGCAGAACATCGGCGATGCCTCGTCGGGGGCGAAGACGCCGCAGGCGGCGATGGATGCGCTGGCCGCGGCGCAGGACAGCGTGCTGGAACGGCTGCAGCGCGCCAATGTGCAGGGCGATTGCGGCCCGAAGCTCAACCCGAAGACCACCGCCGAACATTGGTACGAGCAGGCCAAGAAGGACGGCAACATCGCGCCGCAAAGGAAGCTCGCCAACGAGAAGCCGAAGGGCGAGACGGTGGACTACGACACCCTCATCCGCTCCTGGCCGGCGACTCCGCCGAAGCGCGCCTGAGACAGGCTGCAGGGCGTCCCGCCCTGCGGCGATCAGACCTGAACGGCGGGGGCCTCGGCCCCCGCCAATTCCCGCGTAGGGTTCCAGCATGCCCGCAGGCCACGTCATCGCCCTCGACCAGGGCACCACCTCGACCCGCGCAATCCTGTTCCGCACGCCGGAGCTGGCACCCGTCGCCGTTGCGCAGCAGGAATTCCAGCAGCACTACCCGGCTTCCGGCTGGGTGGAGCACGCGGCGGAGGACCTCTGGGACACCTCCCTTGCCGTGATGCGGGAGGTGATGGCGAAGGCCGGCTTCGGCCCCGCCGACATCGCCGGCATCGGCATCGCCAACCAGCGGGAGACGACCCTGGTCTGGGACCGCCGCAGCGGCCGGCCGATCCACCGCGCCATCGTCTGGCAGGACCGCCGCACCGCCGCTGCCTGCGCCGCGCTGCGCGAGGCCGGCCATGCCGAAGCGGTCGCCGCCACCACCGGCCTGCTGATCGACCCCTATTTCTCGGCGACCAAGATCGCCTGGCTGCTGGACAACGTCGCCGGCGCGCGGGAGGCCGCCGAGCGCGGCGAGCTCGCCTTCGGCACGGTGGACAGCTTCCTGCTCTGGCGCCTGACCGGCGGCCGCGTCCATGCTACGGATGCGACCAACGCCGCCCGCACCATGCTGTTCGACATCAAGGCCGGCGCCTGGTGCCCGGCGATGTGCGCGCTGCACCGCGTGCCGATGTCCCTGCTGCCGAAGGTGCGCGACTGCGCCGCCGAATTCGGCACGACCGAGGTGCTGGGCGGCAGCATCCCCGTCCGCGGCATCGCCGGCGACCAGCAGGCGGCGACCATCGGCCAGGCCTGCTTCCGGCCGGGGATGCTGAAATCCACCTACGGCACCGGCTGCTTCGCGCTGCTGAACACCGGCGATGCGCCGGTCGCCTCGCAGCATCGGCTGCTGACCACCATCGCCTACCAGCTTGCAGGCCGCCGCACCTATGCGCTGGAGGGCGCGATCTTCGTCGCCGGCGCCGCGGTGCAATGGCTGCGCGATGGGCTCGGGCTGATCCGGGACGCTGCCGAAACCGGCGCGCTGGCGCAGCGCGCCGACCCGGCGCAGCGCTGCTACCTGGTGCCGGCCTTCGTCGGCCTGGGCGTGCCGCATTGGGACGCCGAGGCGCGCGGTGCCATCCATGGCCTGACCCGGGCGACCGGCCCGGCCGATTTCGCCCGTGCCGCGCTGGAGAGCGTCGGCTACCAGACGCGCGACCTGCTGGTCGCCATGCAGGCCGACATGGGCGCCGAGGATGGCGCCGTGCTGCGGGTCGATGGCGGCATGGTCGCCTCCGACTGGACCATGCAATTCCTCGCCGACATCCTCGGCGCCCCGGTCGACCGGCCGGTGGTGCGGGAGACGACGGCGCTGGGCGCGGCCTATCTCGCCGGTTTGCAGGCCGGGCTTTGCCCGGTGCCGGAGGAATTCGCCCGCACCTGGCAGCTCGACCGCCGCTTCACCCCGGCGATGGACCGGGCGGAAGCGGATGCCGCCTATGCCGGCTGGCAGCGCGCGGTGCGGCGGACCCTGTCCGCGGTCCAGTAGGCAAAGAAAAAGGGCGGGCCCCTGCGGACCCGCCCCCCGTTCGACGTCGCGGCGGAAAGCCTACTTCATCGCCTTCTGCAGGTTCTCGTCCAGCTTCGCCAGGAAGCCCTGGGTGGTCAGGAAGGGCTGGTCCTTGCTGATCAGGATGGCCAGGTCCTTGGTCATGAAGCCGCTTTCGACCGTATCGACGCAGACCTTCTCCAGCGCCTCGGCGAAGGCGGTCACGTCCGGCGTGCCGTCGAACCTGCCGCGATAGGCGAGGCCCCGGGTCCAGGCGAAGATCGACGCGATCGGGTTCGTCGAGGTCTCGCGGCCCTTCTGGTGCTCGCGATAGTGCCGCGTGACCGTGCCATGCGCGGCCTCCGACTCGATGGTGTTGCCATCCGGGGAGAGCAGCACCGAGGTCATCAGGCCGAGCGAGCCGAAACCCTGCGCCACGATGTCAGACTGGACGTCGCCGTCGTAGTTTTTGCAGGCCCAGACATAGCCGCCTTCCCACTTGAGGGCGCTGGCCACCATGTCGTCGATCAGCCGGTCCTCGTAGGTCAGCCCGGCCGTCTTGAACTTCTCGACGAAATCGGTGTCGAAGACCCGGCGGAAGATGTCCTTGAACTCGCCGTCATAGGCCTTGAGGATGGTGTTCTTGTGCGAGAAGTACACCGAATAGCCGCGCGACAGGCCGTAGTTCAGGCTGGCGCGGGCGAAGCCCTCGATGCTGGCGCGGGTATTGTGCATGCCCATCAGCACGCCGCCGCCGGCCGGGAAATTGGTCACGTCCAGCTCGATCGGGGCGCCGCCATCGGCCGGCGTCCAGGTCAGGGTCGCCTTGCCGGCGCCGGGGATCTTGGTCTCGGCGGCGCGGTAGATGTCGCCATAGGCATGGCGGCCGATGACGATCGGCTTCGACCAGTGCGGCACCAGGCGCGGCACGTTCGAGCAGATGATCGGCTCGCGGAAGATGGTGCCGTCCAGGATGTTGCGGATGGTGCCGTTCGGGCTCCGCCACATCTTCTTCAGGCCGAATTCCTTCACCCGCGCCTCATCCGGGGTGATGGTCGCGCATTTGACGCCGACGCCGTACTGCTTGGTCGCATTGGCGGCGTCGATGGTCACCTGGTCGTCGGTCTGGTCGCGGTACTCGATCCCGAGATCGTAGTACTTCAAGTCGATATCCAGGTAGGGAAGGATCAACTTCTCCTTGATGAACCCCCAGATGATGCGGGTCATCTCGTCGCCGTCCATCTCGACGACCGGGGTCTTCACCGTGATCTTCGCCATACCGCGTCCTCGCCGCTACCCGGCGCGACCATGCAGCCGATGCGCCGGGTTCATGAATGAGAGGCCGGACAATCGCACCGGGCCGTTGGCCGGGCAAGCCCAGCCCCACCATCGCCGTTGCACCGAGGCTTCGCCAAATGGTAGTATCGCGCAGCTGAAACGTCGCGTCATGCGCGATGTCTCTGGGGTCTATCGCGTATGCAATTGGGTCAGGGCCGGCCGCCGCGTCCCGTCTTCGTGCTGGGTGCTGCCGTGGTCTTCAGCGTCCTGTTCTGGGGCGCGGCGCTGCATCTGCTGGCCCGGGACACGGTGGCGGATGTCGATCGCCTGGCGCTCCTGTTGCTGCCTGGCGCCCTGGGCTGCGTGGCGATCGGCTTCGGCTGCGGCATCTGGCTGGGGCAGCGGCAGCGGGCGGAACAGGCGGCGATCGCCGCGGCCGGCCAGGCGCACCTGGCCATGGTGAAATCCGAATTGCACGGTGCCGCCGAACGGGCGGAGGCGGAGACCCGCCGCATTGCCCTGCTGGTGGACAGTGCCGCGCCGGGGGCGGCGCTGTTCGACGACGGCCACCGGCTGTTGGCCTGGAGCCGCGGCTTCGCCGAACTGGCCGAGGTGGCGGAATCCGCCCTGCATCCCGGGCTGCCGCTCGCCGACCTGGTGCGGCAGCAGCCGTCCAGCCCGACCCGCAAACTCTCCCGCCACGGGATCGAATCCGGGGTGCCCGGGGCCGCGCGGCGGCAGCGCGGCGATGGCTCCCAGGTCGAGGATCGCTGGGCGCCGGGCGCCGGGGGCGGCACGCTGCTGACCTGCCGCCCCGCCGTGGTCACGCCGCAGGCCACGCCGCTGTCGATGGATTCGCTGGCCGCCCTGTGCGAGGAGGAGGTCCGCACCCGCCTGCCGCGCCTGCAGGCGGCCATCGCCGCCGGCGACGCCCAGGCGGTGCGGATGGAGGCGCATGCGATCCGCGGCGTTGCCGCGAGCTTCGGCCTCGAGCCGCTGGCGGCGGCGCTGCTGACGGTGGAGACCGCGGCGCGGGCCGGCGACATGGCCGCCGCCGCCGCCGCCGCGCCCGGCCTTGGGCCATTGGCCGAGGACGGGTTGCGGCGCCTCGCGCGTCAGCCGGCCTGAGGGCAGGGATCGGGCGTGCGGAACCCGGCCCGCCGCCCTGCCGCCGTGCCGGCCTGCGCCCTGGGCCTGTGTCGGCGAGGCGGGGTCACGCCACCGGGCGGGTCCGCCCTCCGCCGACCGGCCTCAGTCCCGCACCAGGATGGGCGTCAGCCCGTGCCGCGCCGCGGCCGCCGCCAGGCTGCCATCGGCCTTGGCCGCGGCGACGAAGGCGTCCACCTCGGCCAGCCAGGCCGGCTGCCCCTTCGGCACCGCATAGGCATAGGCGGTTTCCCCGAACCGCCCGGGCGGGTCGATGATCCGCACCCAGTCATGCATCAGCAGCATGCGGCGGGTGTAGGGGAAGTCGCTCATGAACACGTCCGCCCGGCCGGCCTGCACCTCGGCCTCCCGCGTGCTCGGTGGCCGCACCACGAGCAGATCGGCCGCCTTCAGGGTCTGCCGCATGAGCGGTTCCATCAGCGTCCCGGCGGCGACGGCGACCACCGTGCCCGCCGTGTCGATATCCTGCCAGCGGGCGACGCGGGGGCTGTCCTTGGTGGTGACGCCATAGACCGGGCTGGCCAGGGTGGGACGGGAGAAATCGACCCGCGCCTGGCGCGCCGGCAGGACGCCGACCGCCATCATCGCCACGTCGCAGTCGCCGCGTTCCAGCCGGTCCATGAATTCGGTGAAATTGGTCTCGACGAAGCGCAGGGCGAGGCCGAGCCGATCGGCCAGCGCCCGCGCCATGTCGATGTCGATCCCTTCCAGCGCGCCGTTCCGCGGGTTGCGGTAGCTGATGGCGAAGTATTCCGGCCACATGCAGACATCGACCTGGCCGCGGGCGCGGATCGCCGCCAGCCGGTCGCCCCCGACGGCCGGAGCTGCGGCTCTGTCCTGCGCGGCGGCGGTTAACGAAATGGCCTCCAAAAAGAAGACGATCCATGCAATGATGGACGCCGCCATGCGTCCACCCCCCGGTTTCCACGCCATCCTGCGCCGCTCCCTTCGCCTCATGCCGCCCGCGGCGGCCGAGCCGCGGCCGCGGCTGCTGTTCGGCGCCGCGGTCGGGCTGGTGCTCGCCAGTCTCATTTCGGTTGTCTACTACGTCGTCTTCGAACGCGGCCAGCGGGAAGCGCTGGAGGATGCCGAACGGCTGACCCGGAGCGTCGCCGCCGCGCTGTCGGACCAGCTCACCCGCGCCTCGCAGACCGTCGACCTGGTGCTGAGCGACCTCGCCACCCAGCCGCCGGACCGCCTGCCGGCCGGCTTCGATGCGCAGATGGCGGCGCGGGTGCGTGATGTCGCGCCGCTGCGCGCGTTGCTGCTGACCGACGCGAGCGGCACCATCGTTGCCGCCACCCAGCCGGGGCTCACGGGCCAATCGGTCGCCGGCCGCGACTGGTTCCGTGCACTGGCGGCGGGGGAGGCGGTGATCCGCCTCGGCGGCCCCGAGGCCGGGCGCTTCCTCGCCGGCGGCGACCGCCGCATCGCCGAGACGCGGATCTGGTCGATCCCGCTGGCGCGCGCGGTGAATGCCGGCAAGGGTGGCTTTGCCGGCGTTGCGGTGGCGCTGCTGAACCCGGACTACCTGATCAGCGTCAGCCGCCGCCACGCCGAGGCCTTCGGCGTCTCCATCCGGCTGCATTCCTTCTCCGGCCAGTTGCTCGCCCGGTCGGACGGCGCGGCGGAGGGCATCGGCGGCAGCAGCCTGCAGGCCTGGCCGTTCCGCGAATTCCTGCCGCGGCGCGAAAGCGGCACCTTCCACGGCGCGGACGAGACCGGGGTGGCGGTGATCGGCAGCTTCGCCGTCACCCGCTCCGGCACCTTCGTCGTCGAGGTGACGCGCGAGCGCAGCGCGGCGCTGGCGCCGGTCCACCGCCTGGGCTGGCTGCTGACCGGCGGCATCGGCGTCGCCGCGGCGGTCACCTTCTTCGCCTTGTGGCTGCTGGTGCGGCAGGCGGAGATGCTGCGGCTGCAGGGCGCCCGGCTGGCGGTCAGCGAGGCCGAGGCGGTGGCCGCCGGCCGCGCCAAGGATGAATTCCTCGCGGCGATGAGCCACGAGATCCGCACCCCGCTGCATGGCGTGATCGGCATGGCCGGGGTGCTGATGGACACCCGGCTCGACCCGCTGCAGCGCCGCTACGCCGAGACCATCGAGAAATCGGCCGAGCACCTGACGATGGTGCTCAGCGACATCCTCGACTTCTCCAAGCTGGAGATCGGGGCGATGGAGCGGGAGGAGGTGCCCTTCGACATCGAGGCCGAGCTCGGCACCATCGTCGAGCTTTTTGCCCCGCGCGTCGCCAACCGCGGGGTGGAGCTGGTCTGCGCCCTGGCGCCGGAGGTCCCGGCGCGGGTCGTCGGCGACCCCGGCCGGTTCCGCCAATTGCTGTTCAACCTGGTCGGCAACGCGGTGAAGTTCACCGAGAAGGGCTGGATCGAGGTCGCCGTCTCGACCGAGCGCGAGGGCCTCGGCTGGCGGCTGACCTGCCGGGTGAGCGACACCGGCATCGGGCTCGACCCGCAGCAGGTGCCGATGCTGTTCGAGCGCTTCACCCAGGGCGACGTCTCGATCCGCCGGCGCTATGGCGGCACCGGGCTCGGCCTGGCGATCTGCCGGCGGCTGGCCGAAAGCATGGGCGGCACGATCGGCGCCGCGGCGCGGCCGGGCGGCGGCAGCATCTTCCGCTTCGATATGCTGCTGGGCGCGGCGGAAGCGCAGAACACGGCGGCACCCTGGCCGCTGACCGGGCGCCAGGTGCTGGTGGTGGACGACCTGCCGCTCAACCGCGAGATCATGAGCCGCCAGTTGCTGGCCTGCGGCGCCGAGCCTTCGGTCGCGGCGGATGCGGAGGAGGCGCTGGCCGCGCTGCGCGCCGCCCGCCTGGCCGGGCGGCCCTTCGACGCCGCGGTGCTGGATGGCCAGATGCCGGGCTGCGACGGCGAGGAACTGGCGAAGCGCATCCGCGCCGAGCCGGCCGCAGACCGGCCGGCGCTGGTGCTGTGCTCCTCCGGCATCGCGCTGATGCGCGCGGCGCCGGCGCCGGGCCTGTTCGACGCGGTGCTGCTGAAGCCGGCCCTGCCGTCGCGGCTGCGGGAGGCGCTGCTGCACGCGCTGCGACCGGACGCCGCCGTGGCGGCGGCGCGCCCGGCCCCGCCCGCCGGGGAGGCGCCGCGGCCGCGCGTGCTGGTGGTGGAGGACAATGCCACCAACCAGCTGGTCATGCGCAGCATCCTGCAGCGCGCCGGCTGCCACGTGGACGTGGCGGCGGATGGGCAGGAGGGCGTCTCGGCGGCGCGCCGGCACGCCTATGGGCTGATCCTGATGGATCTGCAGATGCCGGTGATGGACGGGCTGGAGGCGACGCGGCAGATCCGCGGCGCGGTGGGGCCGAACCAGCGGACCCGGATCATCGGCCTGACCGCCGCGGCGGGGGAGAATTTCCGCGCGCAGTGCCTGGCCGCCGGGATGGATGCCTACCTGGCCAAGCCGGTGCAGCGTGGCGTGCTGCTGGCCGAGCTTGGTCTGACGGAGCCGGCCCGGCCGGGGTGAAGGTTGGGGAGGGAAGAATGTCCCCTCCCTTTTCGTCTTGCGCGTCGGGATTCGTCGCGCGGCGAGTGCGAGACTCAGAGAAATAGATGAGGGGGCCTGGGGGGGGAATACCTTCTCCCCCAGCCTGGCTTGGTCAGCCGCGCGGCTTGATCAGCCCCTGCTCGTGCAGCGCCTCGGCAATCTGCACCGCGTTCAGCGCCGCGCCCTTGCGCAGATTGTCGGACACGCACCAGAAGGCCAGGCCGTGCGGCACCGTCGGATCACGCCGCAGCCGGCTGACATAGACCGCATCCTCGCCGACCGATTCCAGCGGCGTGATGTAGCCGCCATCCTCCTGCTTATCGATCAACTGGATCCCCGGCGCCTCGCGCAGCGCCTCGATCGCCTGTTCGACGCTGATCGGGCCGTGGAACTCGACATGCACCGCCTCGGCATGGCCGATGAAGACGGGGACGCGGACGCAGGTGGCGATGACGGCGATGTCGGGGTCGAGGATCTTCCGCGTCTCCGCCGCCATCTTCCATTCCTCCTTCGTCGCGCCGTCGTCCATGAAGGCGTCGATGTGGGGGATGACGTTGAAGGCGATGGGCTTGGTGAATTGCTCCGGCACCGCCGGGTCGTTGACGAACATCGCGCGGGTCTGGTTGAACAACTCGTCCATCGCCTCCCGCCCCGCGCCGGAGACGGACTGGTAGGTGCTGACCACCACGCGCTTGACGCGGGCGATGTCGTGCAGCGGCTTGAGTGCCACGACCATCTGGATGGTCGAGCAATTCGGGTTGGCGATGATGTTGCGCCGGGCGAAGCCCTTCAGGTGGCGGGCGTTGACCTCCGGCACCACCAGCGGCACGTCGTGCTCCATCCGGAAGTGGCTGGTGTTGTCGATGACGACGCAGCCGGCGGCGGCCGCGCGCGGCGCATGCACCGCCGAGACCGCGGCGCCCGGGGAGAAGAAGGCGAACTCGGTGGCCTTGAAGTCGTGCCGTTCCAGCGCCTGGACCTTGAGGACGGATTTCTCGCCGAAGGAGACCTCCTGCCCGACCGAACGGCCGGAGGCGAGGGCGACGACGTCGCGCACCGGGAAGTCCCGCTCCGCCAGGGTCTTCAGCATCTCCCGCCCCACCGCGCCGGTGGCGCCGACGACCGCGATCCGGTAGCCCATGCTCTACGCTCCTCAGTCGGGTCCGGCACGGCGCCGCAACGGCGGCCGCACCATTCGCTTGATTGACCTTGCCGTCGGCCCCAATATCGGGCTGGGCGATCACCGCCACAATGGAGGGAAACATGGCCTGGACGAAGCCGCGCGTGACCGAAGTGTCTCTCGCTCTCGAGATCAACAGCTACGCCTGCGCCGAGATCGGCTGAAGGCGGCGGCCGGCCCCGGTGGCCGGCCGCCTGCCCGTCACGGATCTC
>JBMOJU010000110.1:0-14447 GCA_049315625.1 Paracraurococcus sp. | reverse complement strand
CCAGCACCGCCTCGATCTGGGCCGGCGTCAGCACGCCGGGCCGCAGCAGCACGGTGGTCGTCGTGCTCTCGACGATCGCCGGGCCCGGTATGGTCTGGTCCGGCGCCAGGGTATCGAACCGGTGGACGGGGACGGCGACCGTTGCGCCATCCAGCAGGACCCGCCGCTCGCCCGGCGGGCTGACGGCAGCGGCGCCAGCGCGCCGCGCCGTTCCGTGCCGCGGCAGCAGCCCGACCACGGCGATGCGGGCATTGACCAGCACGACCTCCTCCTCCGGCAGGTCGTAGGTGAACAGCGCGCGGTGTCGGGCGTGGAAGGCGGTACGGACCTGGCCGCCGAGATCCGGCCCGGCCCAGTCGGTCCCGTCGAGCGGCACCGCGATCTCGAACACCTGCTCGCCATAGCGCATGTCGGCGCTGCGGCGCACCGCAACGGTGCCGTCGTGCCAGGACCCCATGCGGGCGCGGCCCTCCGCCTCCAGGCTGTCGAACACCCCGCGCAGCGCGCCATCCGTCGGCATGCCGCCCGGCGTCACCGCGCTGCGGGCCAGTTCGTAGCGCAGATCGGTGTGCAGCATGCCCCAGGCCGACAGGCCGGCGGCGAAGACCGGCACTGCCGCGCGGCGCAGGCCGAGCTCGCGTGCCACCGCGGTCGCATGCAGCCCGGCCGCGCCACCGAAGGAGAGCAGGGCGCTGTCGCGCGGATCGACACCGCGGCGCACGGTCGCCAGCCGCACGCCATCGGCCATGCGCGCATTCACCAGGTCGTGGATGCCGCCGGCGCAGGCGGCCCGGGTGATGCCGAGCCGCGCGGCCAGGCCGGCGACCGCGGCCTGCGCCGCCGGCAGGTCCAGCCGCCGCGCGCCGCCCAGGAAATTGTCGGCGTCCAGGTAGCCCAGCACCAGGTTGGCGTCGGTCACCGTCGGCTCCGTCCCGCCCTGCCCGTAGCAGGCCGGCCCCGGCACCGCCCCGGCCGAGCGGGGCCCGACCTGCAGCGTCCCCGCCGGGCCGAGATGGGCGATCGAGCCGCCGCCGGCGCCGAGCGTGACGATGTCGAGGCTTTCGAGGGCGATGCGCTCGCCGCCGACGGTCCGGCCGCGGCCGAGCGCCGCCTCGCCGCCCGTCACCAGGGCGATGTCGGTCGAGGTGCCGCCCATGTCGAAGGTGACGAGGTCCTGGCCGAGCCCCTGTGCCGCCAGCGCCACCGCCGCGGCGACGCCGCCGGCCGGGCCGGAGAGCGCGGTGCCGACGGCGAGCCGCGCGGCGTCCTCCACCGGGGCGACGCCGCCATGGCTGAGGATGACGAAGAGCGGGCCGCGATACCCGGCCTCCTCCAGCCGGCCGGCCAGGCGGCCTAGGTAGCGCGAGACCACCGGGCCGACATAGGCGTTCACCGCGGTGGTGGAGAAGCGCTCGAACTCCTTGATCTGCGGCAGCACGTCGGCCGAGCAGGTGACGAAGGCGCCGGGGATGGCGGCGGCGACCGCGGCGGCGGCGGCGTGCTCATGCTGCGGCGCGGCCCAGCTGTGCAGGAAGCCGATGGCGACGCCCTCGACGCCGGCGGCCTTCAGCGCGGCGATGGCGGCGTCGAGCGAAGCCGGGTCGAGCGGCGTCTCGACCCCGCCATCCGGCCGCAGCCGCTCCGTCACCCCCAGCCGGAGGTGGCGCGGCACCAGCGGCTCGGGCGCGGGCAGGCGCAAATCGTAGCGCTCCGGCTTCAGCCCTTCCCGCATCTCGATGACGTCGCGGTGGCCGGCGGTGGTCAGCAGGCCGATCCGGGCGCCCTTCCGCTCCAGCAGGGCGTTGGTGGCGACCGTGGTGCCGTGGACGATGCGCGCGGTGCGCGCCAGCAGCGCGGCGAGGTCGAGGCCGAGCGCATCGGCCAGGTTGCGGAGGCCCTGGACCACGCCCGCCGACTGGTCGGCCGGGGTGCTGGCGGCCTTCGCCAGGGTCTGGGTGCCGTCGGCGGCGATGCAGACCACGTCGGTGAAGGTGCCGCCGACGTCGATGCCGATCGTGAGGGATTCCATTACACGTAGCCCTCCGCAGCGTCGCGTGCCCGCGCTTCCGGCGTGCGCTGCGCCGGGTCGCCCCAGCCGCCGCCACCGCCGGCCTCGACCAGCAGCCGGTCGCCGGGCTGGACCGGGATGCCGACCTCCTTCGTCTTCAGCACGCGTTCGGTGCCGTCCGCATGGCGCAGCCGGTAGTGATGCGGCTTGCCGTCGGCCCCGCCGCGCATGCCAGCGGCGCCGTGCCGTACCCCGTCGCCGGCGGTATTGGCCCGGCAGGGGCCTTCGCTTTCGATCCGCAGGGCCAATTGGCCGCCGAGGCCGCCGCGGTGCTGGCCGTCCCCGGCCGAGCCGGGCAGGAATTCATGCGTCTCGAACAGCAGCGGGAAGCGCGCCTCGGCCATCTCCACGCTGCCGAATTTCAGCCCACCGGCGGAATGCCATTCCCCGGCCGAGGACCAGCCATCCCCGCCGGAGGAACCACCGCCGCCCGGCCTTGCGTGGAACATGTGCCAGACGAAGCGCCGGCCCGGACGCCGCGCATCCTGGCCGGTGATCGCCACCCGGAAGCGCCGCCCCCAGCCACCCATGGCGCGGTCCGGGCAGCCATGCTGCAGGGCGCGGATGATGGCCTCGACGATCTCGTTCGAGCAATGGCTGGTGCACATGGTCACCGGCGCGCCCTCCCGCGCCCAGACCACGGTGCCCTCCCGCGCGATCACCTCCAGCGGGCGGAAGGCGCCGTCGTTCTTCGCCACCTCGGGGTCCAGCAGGAACGCAAACGCCATGGCGACGGCGCTGCGCATGTTGGGGTAGCTGGAATTGACGAAGCCGGTGGTCTGCGGGTCGCTCTCCGACAGGTCGACGGTCAGGTTGTCGCCCCGCTTGGTGACCCGGGCGCGGATCGCGATGTCGGTGCGGTCGAAGCCGTCATCGTCGAGGAAGGCCTCCCCCAGCCAGGATCCGTCCGGCCAGGTCGCCAGGATGCGCCTTGCATGCGCCTCCGACAGGTCGAGAATGGCGGAGACGGCGGCGTCCAGCGCATCGGCGCCGTATTTCGCCAGCAGCGGCCGCAGCCGCTGCTCCCCCAGCCGGGCCGCGCCCACCATCGCCATCAGGTCGCCACGGAAATCGCGGGGGATACGGGTGTTGGTCGCCAGCATGCGCAGCAGGTCCTCGCGCAGCCCGCCGCCTTCGCCCAGGCGGATGGGCGGGATCCGCAGCCCCTCCTGCCAGATTTCCGTCGCACCCGGGTTGTAACCTCCGTGGGTGGCGCCGCCGATATCGGACTGGTGGGCGCGCACGACGGACCAGAAGCGGAGCGCCCCTGCCGCATGGACGGGGATGATGATGGTGAGATCGGGAAGGTGGCTGCCGCCGTGGTAGGGGTCGTTCAGCAGGAAGGTGTCGCCGTCGTGGATGTCGCCGGCGAAGGCCTCGGCCACCGCCTTCGCCGCCCAGGGCATGGCGCCGACATGCACCGGGATGTGGTCCGCCTGCGCCACAAGGCGGCAGCCCGCGTCGCACAGTGCGATGGAGAAGTCGCGGGAGGAGTTGAGGATCTGGCTGTAGGAAGTGCGCAGCATCGCCTCCCCCATCTCCTCGACGATGGCGCGGAGCCGGTTGTCGAGGACGGCGAGGGTGACCGGGTCCGGGACGGGGGGCGGGGCGGTCGCTTCGGTGGGGTATGCCATGCGGGAACGGTCGGCCGCGTCCGTCGCTGCCGTCAAGCGGGGGTGATGGAATACCGCATCCCAGCTCAGGGAATTCGTGATATGGGCCGAGCCTGGCGCCGGTCCCGGGACGCTGGCGGAACGGCGTGGAGAGCATGAGCACAACCTACCCGCGCGGCCGGGGGAACGGACCGGCGGCCGCGCGGCGCCTTCTCGATGCGGCCCTGGTGCCGCTTTTCATGTTCGCCGTCTCGTTGCTGTTCCGCGGCATCGGCTTCACCGTTGCGGTGATCGACACGGATGAAGGCCTGTACCTGGTGCAGGCGCGGGAATGGCTGCGCGGTGGCTGGCCGCTGGCCGCGGTCTGGGACATGCATCCGATCGGCGCCCCGGCGATCTATGCGGCGACGATCTGGGTGTTCGGCGACAGCATCACCACCATCCGCATGCTGGGGGTTACCTGCATCGCCGCCGCGGCCTGGGCGCTTTATGGCCTGGTGCGCGTGGCCGGCGGCGTGCGGCCGGTCGCGCTGGCGGCCGGGTGCCTTTATATCGCCCATACCGTCGTGCTGTACGGCCTCGCCAGCAATACGGAAGTCCTGTTCGCGCCGCTCGTCGTTGCGGCCGTGGCGCTGGGGACGCGCGCGGCGGTGCGGGCGTTGGAGCTGGCGCGCGGCCCGGACTGGCGCGAGCTGGTGCCGATGGGGCTGGCGATGGGCGTGGCGTTTTCCATCAAGCCGGTGGTGACGCCGGAAGGGTGCCTGGCCTTCGCCCTGCTGACCTTCCCGGCGCTGTGGCGTGGGCTGCTTGGGCCGGGCCGGTTCCTGGGCATGGCGGCGGCCTATGCCGGTCTGGTGCTGCTGCCGACCACGCTTCTCGCCCTGGCCTACCTGGTGCAGGGTGACCTGCAGGAATTCATCGACGGGTCCATCCTCGCCCCGCTGCGCTATGCCGAGGCGCGACTGACCCTGCCGCAGGCGTTGCAACGGGTGCAGGTCGCCGTGCTGGTGCTGCTCTGGCCCCTGCTGCTGGGCGGTATCGCGCTTGCGCGCTGGGGGCTGCGCCCCGGGCGGCAGGGGCGGCTGGCGCGGTTGGCGGTGGTGTGGTTCGGCTGCGCCAGCCTGGCGATCATCGGCCCCGGCTTCTACTACCCGCATTATTTCCTGTTGTGGATGCCGCCGATGTCGATCCTGGCGGCGATGGGCGCCTGGCGCGTGGCCCGGCTGGCCCGGCCACGCATCGCCATGGCGCTGTTCGCCGGTCTGGTCGCGGTGGTGGCGCTGGAGGCCTGGCGGCAGGAGGCGGCGGTCCGCGTCGGACGCGGCTTCGGCATCTGGCTGCCCGACCCGGTGGAGGAGGTGGCGAGCGCGATCCGGGCGCGGATCAAGCCGGGCGAGGCGATCTTCATCGCCAATTACCATCCGGTGGTCTACGCGCTGACGGACGCAGCCTTGCCCACCCGCTTCGTCTTCCCGGCGCACCTGACCGGCGGCTTCACCCAGGTGGCGGACATCGACACCGATGCGGAGGTGCGGCGCATCCTGGCGACCATGCCGCGCATCGTGGTGGTGGACCGCGGCTGGTGGTCGCAAATGCGGCCGAGCGCGGCGGCGATCCTGACCGAGACGCTGAACCGCGACTACGTGCTGGACACGACGGTGGCGGAGGAGCGCGGGCCGGTGGAGTTATGGCGGCCGAAGTGACGCCGCCTCGGCGGGGGGAGGGGCCGCCCGTCCCGGGTTTGCATCCGCGCCCGCCTGACGCATCATCCCCGGGAAGAACATGCGGGGGAAAAGCCAATGAGCGACGCGACCGGCCTGACCATCATGGCCGAAGGCCTGCGCTTCCCGGAAGGGCCGATCGCCCTGCCGGATGGCAGCGTCGTCCTGGTGGAGATCGCCGAGGGCAAGCTGACCAAGGTCGCGCCCGATGGGAGCAAGACCATGGTCGCCACCCCCGGCGGCGGGCCGAACGGCATCGCCATGGGCCCGGGGGGGAAGATCTTCTGCTGCAATAACGGCGGCTTCATCTGGCACGAGGGGCCCGAAGGGCTGCGCCCGGCTGGCGTCCCGGCGGACTACAAGGGTGGCCGGATCGAGGTGATCGACCCCGCCACCGGCAGCGTGCAGGTGCTGTACGACCGCTGCGGCGACAACACCCTGAAGGGGCCGAACGACATCGTCTTCGCGCCGCAGGGCTCGCCGGGCGAGGGCGGCTTCTGGTTCAGCGACCTGGGCAAGGTGCGGGCACGCGACCGCGACCATGGCGGGGTTTATTGGGCGGCGTCCGACGGATCGAAGATCGTGGAAGCCGCCTTCCCGATCTTCGGCGGCGCCAACGGCATCGCGCTCTCGCCGGATGGCCGTACGCTGTACGCCGCCGAGACCGAGACCGGCCGGCTCTGGGCCTGGGACATCGAAGGCCCGGGCGTGGTGCGGAAGGATCCCTGGCCGTCCTCGAACGGTGGGCGGGTGATCTGCCAATTCCCCGGCTACCGGCGGCTCGACAGCATCGCGGCGACCGCGGCGGGCAATATCTGCGTCGCCACGCTGGTCTCGGGCGAGATCACCACCGTCTCCCCAAAGGGCGACATCGTCCGGGTGGTGAAGATGCCGGAGCGGATGCCGACCAATATCTGCTTCGGCGGGCCGGGGATGAAGACCGCCTACATCACCCTGTCGCTGACCGGCAAGCTGGCCGCGATGCCGTGGGACGAGGCGGGGTTGGAATTGCCCTTCGGCTGACTGCGTCCGAAGTACCGCATCGGCCGCGCCAAAGTTGACACCCCGCGTCGCGCCGGTAGACCCCGGCGCGACGCTTGGGAGAGACATCGATGGCCCTGTGGGTTCGGTTCGCGCGCGACGCCGGCGAAGGCTTCGGCACGCTGGAGAACGAGGCCGTCGCGGTCCATACGGGCGACCTCTTCGCCGGCCCGACGCCGACCGGGGAGAGCCTGCCGCTTTCCGATCTCCGCCTGCTGGCGCCGGTCCGGCCGGGCGCTTTCATCGGCCTGTGGAACAATTTCCATGAGGCCGCGGCGAAGCAGGGCAACGCCATCCCCGAGGGACCGCTGTATTTCCTGAAGAACAGCCGCTCCGTCATCGGCCCGGGCGCGGCGATCCGGCCGCCCGCCGCCTATGCCGGCAAGGTGCTGTACGAGGGCGAGCTTGGCCTGGTGATCGGCCGCACCGTATCGAACGCCGAGGAGACGGAGGCCGCGGCGGCGATCTTCGGCCTCACCTGCGTCAACGACGTCACCGCGCTCGATCTGCTGTTTGCCGATGCGTCCTTCCCACAATGGGCGCGGGCCAAGGGGTGCGACAGCTTCGGCCCGGTCGGGCCGGCGATCGCCACCGGGCTCGACTGGTCCGCGCTGCGGGTGAAGGTCGCGCTGAACGGCCGCGTCCGGCAGGACTATCCGCTGGCCGACATGATCCTGCCGCCGGCCCGCATCGTCGCCCTGCTGTCGCGCGAGATGACGCTGCACCCCGGCGACGTGATCGCCTGCGGCACCTCGGTGGGCGCGCTGCCGATGCGGCCGGGGATGGTGGTGGACGTCACCATCGACGGCATCGGGACGCTGTCCAACCCCTACGCACCTTAGGTGTCTGGTCGCGGGATTCAGCGTTCTCGGCGTTTCCGCCGCAACGCATCCCGCTCCAGGCGGTCCTTATCCCTCCGACTTCGGCAGCCCCTGCTCGACCACCTGCGCGTACAGCGCCGAGCCATAGGGGATGGCCGCGTCGTTGAACTGGTAGCGCGGGTTGTGCACCTGCGCGCCCTCGCCATTGCCGAGGTGGATATAGGCGCCCGGCACCTTCTCCATCATGAAGGAGAAATCCTCCGAGCCCATGCCGGGCGGCTTGTCGCGCGCCACCTTGGCCTCGCCGACCAGCGCCGCCGCGGCGGCAGCATAGGCTTCGGTCTGTTCCGCATCGTTCACGGTGGGAGCGAAGATCAGCCGCCAGTCGAGCGTCGCCGTCGCGCCGAAGCCGGCGGCGACGCCTTCCGCCATGCGGGCCAGCCCGGCCTCGATCTGCGCGGCCACGTCGCGGCTGAAGAAGCGTGCGGTGCCGGCGATCGTCGCCGTCTCCGGGATGACGTTGTAGGCGTCGCCGCCCTGCACCTTGGTGATGCTGATGACCGCCGGGTCACGCGGGTTGATGGTGCGGGAGACGATGGATTGCAGGGCCGTGGCGATGTGGCAGGCGGTCAGCACCGGGTCGATGCTGGCCTCCGGCCGCGCGCCATGGCTGCCCTTGCCGGTGACGGTGATGTCGAAGAAGGCGCCGCCGGCCGCCGTCGGCCCGCTGCGGATGGCGTATTCGCCCACCGGCATGCCGGGGCGGTTGTGCATCCCGTAGATCGCATCGCAGGGGAAGCGCTCGAACAGCCCGTCCTCCAGCATCGCCAGCGCACCGCCGCAGCCTTCCTCGCCGGGCTGGAAGATGAAGTGGACGATGCCGTCGAAGTTCTTCGTCTCCGCCAGGTAGCGGGCGGCGCCGAGCAGCATGGTGGTGTGGCCGTCATGGCCGCAGGCATGCATCTTGCCGGGGACCGTGCTGCGGTAGGGGATGTCGTTCAGCTCCTCCAGCGGCAGGGCGTCCATGTCGGCGCGCAGGCCGATGGCGCGGTTGCCACGGCCGGAGCGCAGCACGCCGACCACGCCGGTGCCGCCGACGCCGCGATGCACCTCGATCCCCCAGGCTTCCAGCTTCTCCGCCACCAGGGCGGCGGTGCGGTGCTCCGTCATGCCCAGCTCCGGATGGGCATGCAGGTCTTGCCGGATGGCGGTGAGTTCGGGGTGGTGGCGGCGGATGGCATCCAGCAGGGACATCGGGGTTCCTCGGCGGGGGAAAGCGGCATCCTGCCGGGCTGCCGGCCGGGGCGCCATCCCCGCGCTTGACCCCGGGGCCGCGGCCCGGCTACCGCCGCCCCCAGCACAGGGGGCCGCAATGCCGCTGACCGAGTCCCAGCTTCAGGAAATCGCGGCCGCGCGGGACGCGGCGGCGCCGACCCGCCGCCCCGTGGCGCCGGGGCTGGAGGCGCTGCTGTACCAGGCCCTGCCGGTGCTGGACCACGGCTTCGTCCGGGTCATTGACTACATGGGCGACGACGCCGCGGTGGTGCAGGCCGCCCGTGTCTCCTACGGCCGCGGTACCCGCGCGGTGTCGGAGGATCGTGGGCTGATCCGCTACCTGATGCGGCACCGCCACTCCACGCCCTTCGAGATGTGCGAGATCAAGTACCACGTGAAGCTGCCGATCTTCGTCGCCCGGCAGTGGATCCGCCATCGCACCGCCAACGTGAACGAATACTCGGCGCGCTACTCCATCCTCGACCGCGAATTCTACATCCCGGAACCGGCGCAGCTGGCCGCGCAGTCCAGCAGCAACCGCCAGGGGCGCGGCGCGGTGCTGGAGGGCGCGGAAGCGGCCCGGGTGCTCGACCTGCTGCGGCAGGATGCGATGCAGACCTACGACCACTATGCCTGGATGCTGAACGAGGACGAGGCCGGCAACCCGGTGGATGCGGGGCGGGAGGGCCTGGCGCGCGAGCTGGCGCGGATGAACCTGACGCTGAACACCTATACGCAATGGTACTGGAAGACCGACCTCCACAACCTGTTCCACTTCCTCTCGCTGCGGGCCGACTCGCATGCGCAGTACGAGATCCGGGTCTATGCCGAGGCGATGCTGCGGACGGTGGAGGCCTGGGTGCCGGCCTGCACCGAGGCGTTCCGCGACTACCGGATGGGCGCGGTGACGCTCTCCGCCGGCATGCTGGACATCGTGCGGCGGATGCTGGCGGGGGAAGCCGTGCCGCAGGCCGGCAGCGGATTGTCGAAGCGCGAATGGCGGGAGCTGATGGAAACGCTCGGCCGCGCGGCGGAATGATCGCATGGGCCTGATCCTGCTCGGCCTGCTGCTGGTCTTCGGCCTGCCGCTGGTCCTGCTCTTCCTCGGCGTCACGCTCGCCATCTGGGTGACGCTGGCGGTGGCCGGGATCGTCTGGGGAATCGTCGCCTTCGTCTTCGGCTCGCCGGTCCTGGCGATCCTGCTGGCGCTCGGCGCCGGGATCGCCATCGGCCGCGGCGCTGCGCGGCGATAGGAGCGGCGGATGGATGCCCCCCGCGCCGCCGCGCTGCTCGATTTCCTGGCGCTCGCCGACCGGCTGAAGACGGTGGAGCGGCGCGGCCTGGTCCCGCTGCCGGACGGTACGCTGCGGCGGGAGAACAGCGCCGAGCATTGCTGGAACCTCGCCCTGATTGCCCTGCTGCTGCACCGGGAGGTGGCGGCCGAAATCGACCTCGGCCACGCGCTGTCGCTGATCGCGGTGCATGACCTGGTCGAGATCGAGGCCGGCGACACCTATGCCTACGACCCCGCCGGCCGCGCCACGCAGGTGGAACGCGAGACCGCTGCCGCGGCCATCGTCTTCGGCCGGCTGCCGGCGGATCTCGGCCACCGGCTGCGCGCGCTGTGGGATGAATTCGAGGCCGGCGTGACGCCGGAGGCCCGCTTCGCCATGGCCTGCGACCGCATGCAGGGCTTCCTGCAGAATGTGCTCAGCGACGGCCGGGCCTGGCGGGAGCATGGCGTGACCCGCGCTGACACGGCGCCGCGGATGGACCCGGCGATCGCCGTCGACCCGGCCTTCGCCACGCTGATCGGCGCGCTGTACGATCGCGCCCGCGGGATGCTGCCGGAATGAGCGGCAGCGCCCGCGCCCGGCACGCGCCGAAGCCCCGCCCGGTGCCGCGCGGGGCCGTCCGCACCGCGCCGGCGCCGCTCTCCGGCTGGCGCCGCTGGCGCTGGGTGGCGATCCTGGTGGTCGCCGCGGTCATCGGCCTGCCGCTGGCGCATGCGGTGTTCGGGGAGGTGGTGGCGCTGCTCGGCGCCACCCTGCTGCTGGGCTTCCTGCTGGGCCGCTGGACGGCGCGATGAATTACGCCCCGATGAAGGCGGTGGGGATGCCCGCCGCATGGTCGCGGATGGTGAACAGCCGCGTGCCCGGCTTGCGCCCGACCCGCAGCGGCGAAACCGGCAGCCCGGCCGCTTCCAGCCGCGCATGCCAGGCCGCCACCTCCGGCACGCCCCAGGTCATGCCCCAGAGGCTGTCCGGCGCATCGACGATGCCGCCGGCGAGGTCGTGCGAGACCTCCACCACCAGGTCGCCGCAGCGGAAGAACAGCAGACGGCTGCCCCAGGCCGGGTTGCTGCGGTCCAGCCGCAATTCGAGGCCGAGCCGCCCGGCCAGCAGGGCGATGCTGCGTTCCGGATCGGCGCTGCGGATCACCAGGTGGTCAAGACGCAAACCTGGCGTTCCCACGGCCGGCCCGGGCGCGGTCAGCAGCACATGCAGGCCGCGCGCCGAAGCGGGCAGCAGCGGTGTGGCCGCGCCGTCCAGCCAGGGCAGGGCGGGTCCGGCGGCCGGCAGGCCGCGGCGCTCCAGCAGCCGCGCGGCGGCAGCCGGATCCTCCACCGCGAAGGCGACCGCGCCGAATGCCGCGCGAACCCCGGCCGGCAGTGGCGCGAGGAACGGGCTCGCCGCCTCGCGCGGCGCCACCAGCACCAGCGCCGTGTTGGCGACGGCGAAGCGGGCCCAGTCGAGACCCTCCGCGCTGCCGTGCGCGTCGCAGGGCCGGTCGAACAGGGTCTCGTAGGCGGTCACCGCGCTGTCCAGCGCCTCCACCACCAGGGTGGCGTGGTCCAGGCCACGGATCGGCCCGCCTCCGCTCGCTGCCATCGGCATGTTCCTCCGCCCGCGGCGCCCGGGCTTGCCCAGCCCGGCGCCGCTCCGCACTCTGGCGGTGAGGATCGCATGGCGGCGCCGTGCCGCCATCCCCCGGGAGAGATGCCGATGAGCGACGACAGCGCATTGTTCGACAAGGGCCTGCCCATCCGCCGTGCCGTGCTGGGCAGCGAGTATGTGGACCGCTCGCTGGGCGGGGCCGACGAGTTCATGATGGGCATTCAGCGCGCCGCCACCGCCTGGGGCTGGGGCTGGGCCTGGGGCGACCCGGCGCTGGACCGCCGGACGCGCAGCATGATGAACCTGGCCATGCTGACCGCGCTCGGCCGGCCGCATGAGCTGAAGCTGCACGTGAAGGGCGCGCTGAACAACGGCATCACGGTCGAGGAGATCAAGGCGGCGCTGCTGCACGCCACCGCCTATTGCGGCATCCCCGCCGGCCTGGACGCCTTCAAGGCGGCGCATGAGGTGCTGGTGGCCGAGGGCGCCCTGCCGGGCAAGGCGCCGGCGTAACGGCTCAGCGTCGCTCGAAATCCAGCCGTTCGTCGACCGGCAGGCCGAGCAGGCGGCGGCGGAGGCAATCGAGGCCGAGTTCCGCCGCCCCCAGCCGGACCCATTCGCGGCCGCCGACCAGGCGGGCTTCCCGCAGGATGGTGCCGGCGGGGTCGGCGATGCCGATGCTGATGCTGCCGGCATCGGCCTCCATCGTCACCAGTACAGCGAGGGCGTGGCTGGCGCCGCTCGTCGCCCGCAGCGCCGCGGCGACGTCGACGGCCGTCGCACCGCCCGGCGGCAGCCCGGCAGAGGCGGCGAGCTGGCCGAGGTCGCGGCTGACCAGGCCGCGGCGGAACAGCGCCTCGGCGCCGTCCACCTGCAGCAGGCGGGACGCGACGGCGCCGCCGGTGAAGGTCTCGGCGACCGCCAGCGACCCGCCGCCGGCGCGCAGCGCATCCAGCACGACCGATTCCAGCGAATGCCGGTCCTCGGCGACGATGAAGCTGCCCAGCCGCGCACGGACCTCGGCCTCCAGCGGGGCGAGGATCGCGTCCAGCGTCGCCTCGTCCGCGGCGCGGACAGCCAGCTTGGTCTCCAGTTCCGGGTAGTGCGCCTGGAAGCCGAGCTTGACCGCGCCGCCTTCGGCCATGGCCTCGATGCCCGCCAGCATCTCATCCGCGCGGGACTCGCCGATGCCGAAGGAATGGAAGCGCTTCAGCCGGGCCACGCCCTGCAGCCCGGCGCTGGCCAACAGGCGGGGCATCACCTGTTCCTCCAGCATCCGCCGCATCTCGCGCGGCACGCCGGGGGTGAAATAGAAGCGGGCGCCGCCGATGGTCACCGCGAAGCCGCAGGCGGTGCCGATCGGGTTGTCGATGAACTCGGCGCCGTCCGGCAGCATGGCCTGCTTGCGGTTGTTGGCCGGCATCACCCGGCCGCGCCCGGCATAGAAGGCCTCCATCCGGGCCAGCCAGGCCTCGTGCAGCACCAGGGGGACGCCAGCCGCTTCGGCCGCCACTTCCTGCGACAAATCATCCACGGTCGGGCCCAGCCCGCCATTGACGATGACCGCATCGGCCCGCCCGGCGGCCTGGTGGAAGGCGCGCAGCAGGCTGCCGCGGTCGTCGCCGACGGTGGTGCCGTGCACCACTTCCAGCCCCGCCTCGCCCAGGCGCTGGGCCATGTGGCTGTAGTTGGTGTTGATGGTCTTGCCGGTCAGGATCTCGTCGCCGGTGCAGAGTATCTCGATGCGCATGTCGTTTCCCCGTCGCGGCGGTATGGCCGCCCCCGGGCGGGCGCTGTCAAGCAGGATGATTTCGCAACTTGCCGGCCGGGCCGCGACGCGCCCAGGATGGCGGCTCGCCCGCCGCCCGGCGGACAGGATGGGAAAGGAGAGAGAGCGATGTCCACCGCCATGAAGCTCGCCACCACCGACATGACCGAGGCCGAGTGGGAGACCCGCTGCAACCTTGCGGCGCTGTACCACGTGGTGCACGACCTCGGCTGGACCGACCTGATCAACACCCACATGTCGGCCCGCATCCCGGGCGAGCCGGAGCATTTCCTGATCAACCGCTACGGCGAGATGTTCGACGAGGTCACCGCGTCCTCCCTGGTGAAGATGGACCTCGCCGGCAACGTCATCGGCGACCAGGGCCGCTTCAACGCGGCGGGCTTCACCATCCACAGCGGCGTCTACAAGGCGCGACCGGATGCGAATTGCGTGCTGCACACGCATACCCGCGCCGGCGCCGGCATCTCCCTGGTGCGCAACAGCCTGCGGCCGATCAGCCAGGATGCGCTGCACGTGCTGGACGACGTCGCCTACCACGAATACGGCGTGCCGACCTCGGTCGAGGAATGCGAGGCGCTGGGCGTCACCTGCCAGCAGGGCAGCTGCGTGGTGCTGCTGAACCACGGGCTGCTGACCTGGGGCGAGACCATCCATGGCGCGCTGATGCGGCTGTACATGCTGGAGCGCGCCTGCGAGGTGGAGTTGATGGCCCGCCAGATGGGCGAGCCGCCGGTGGTGATCGAGCCCTATGTGCAGGAACGCGCCAAGGCCCGCATGAAGAAGATGCGCGGCACGCCGGAATACGGGCTGATGGAATTCCAGGGCCTGGTGCGGACCGTGGACCGCAAGGGCGCCCGCTACCGTTGCTGAGGCGGCGTCGCCCATCCCGCCGGCTTCGGCGCCCCCGCCACGAGGACACCGCATGACCGGTACGCTGCTCGCCGTGACCTTCGACCTCGACGGCCCCGGCCGCGCGGCGCTGACCGCCGAACTCGGCCCGGGGGTCGAGGTCGTGACCCTGCCGGGGCTCGCCCCCCCGGCGCGGGCGGAGGTGTTGCGGCGCGCCGCGATGCTGCTCGCCCGCAACACCGGGACCGAACTGCTGCCCGGCGAGGCGGCGCTGCTCGGCCACCTGCGGCTGGTGCAGTTCCTCACCGCCGGGGTGGATTTCATCCCGCTGCGGGCGCTGCCGGCCGATGTGCCCGCCGCCAGCAACGGCGGC
>JBMOJU010000109.1:0-14519 GCA_049315625.1 Paracraurococcus sp. | reverse complement strand
GCCGCAAACAGGCTGCGATAGGCCGCCGCCAGCCGGCCAAACATCGCATTGGCGGTCGCCATGGTCGGCAGCGCCATGAAGACGCCGCTGGCGCGGCCCGTAGCCAGCAGCCGGTGCGCCAGGGTCAGTGCGGCCTCGGTCTTGCCGCTGCCGGTCAGGTCTTCGATCACGGCGAGGATGGGCCCCTCAGGCAACTCCACCGCCTCCGCCCAGCCCTGCGCCGGGGAGGGCGTGGTGATGCCTGGGAAAAGGCCGCGCAGCCCTTCAAACCGCGCGGGGCGGGGATTCGCCAGACCGGCCGCGGCGATGGCCGCCGCCGCCTGCGGCAGCGCTCGGTCCCAGAAGTAGCCCGCCGGGTCCAGCACCGCCTCCGGCCCGACATAGGGGAACCAGGCTTGCCGGGAGCCGATCCAGTCGGCCAGGGTCGTCAGCCCGGCCAACTGCCAGGCCATCCGGTCGGCCGCGTGGCCCGAGGCCGGGGCGGGCAGCGGCGCCGGCGCGAACAGCGTCCGCATCGCGTCGATGAACCCCGCCGCCGCTGCCTGGCAACCCGCACAGAACACCGCCTCGCCCAGGCGGCCCGGATCGGCCGGCGGCCGGCCATGATGTCCGGCCAGCGCCCGCAGCAGCGCCACGCGCTGGCCCTGCACCCAGCCCGCCCGCCCAGGCAGCCGCGGCGGTAGCAGGGCGGCTAGCCGGTCGGTGAAGACCTTCTCAAGCAGGTGAAAGCCGAGCGAATCATGCTTCGGCCCAGGCGGCGGCCGGCGGTCCTCCAGCCACGCGCCGAGCGCTGCCGCGGGCCAGTGCGGCGCCGCCATCGCCTGGAAGGGTCGAGAGAATTTCCCGATGTCGTGCAGCGCGACGAGGAAGCCGATCGTTTGTCCCGGCAATCCAATGCCGCGGGTTTGCGACAGTAGGATCGCAACCGCCGCTACATCCAGAGAATGTGCGACCAACGGATGCATGCTGCTGATGGCATCGTCATCGTGCCGCGCCTTGCCCCAGAACAACGTGGTGCTCACCTGCATGGGCGGTCTTCCTGCTGCATCGAAGTCCGAAGCGGATCGTGCAGCTATCGGTGATCGACCAGCCGGCACCTTCGAGTTGCCGGTCGATCCTGATCCGCGAGAATTCATCGCTTGTCATGGTGTCGTGTTCGTGGCTCAGACGGCCGCATCATTCCGTAGCATTACCAAAGCCTAACCCATTGCGGTAGCCCGCATGTAGGAAATCTACCTGTTGGGACGGTCGCGACCCAATGGGACCCGCTCAGAATTCGCGGGGGCTGTCTTTCTCTCGACCCCCACCCCCCTTTGTTGGTGTGCCGGGGGGGGGCAGGCGGGGTGGCCTGCCGCTTCTGGCTTCGCCCCTGCCGGGTCTGGGCTGCTGTCGCCTCCCGCCAGCGACCACCGGCCCTGCGTTACCACGTGCCTGCCCTCGACCCTGCTCGGCGCGCCGCCTGCTTGCGCTGCGGCGGCCAGTGCGGAGGCAACGCAGGCTCGACGTTCGGGCGACTCGCCGCCAGGTGCCCGAATGTGCTGGAGCGAGTGGGGCTTCCGGGCTTCTAGGACCTACCGCCGAGCATCTTCCCCGTAGGACGCGCCCTGACGTCGGCGCAGCGCGGAGCCGAGGCCGGGTTCCGCCACCACACCCTTCTGACTTGGCCGAGCATGCCACGGGCTTCGGTGGGGACGTCCACTAGCTGGCGCAGTGCCAGGCGTCCGCCGCAGGCCGGCTGGCGCCCTCCCCTTCGACGTCGCTCCTGGGGCAGCTTCATCCTGAATGCTGGCCGGCGGGTCGTTCGCAGCGAGGGGTCGGTTTCTCGTGCCGGAGCCGCGGCATCCGGTGCCGGGTCGCGGCGCTAGGGGCACCCGAGCGAAAACGGGCGAACCAACCGCCGGTTTTGGAGATGGGATTGGAGATGGAGAAATCCATCTATCCTAACCCATTGAAAACGCTGGCGTCCCCTAGGGGATTCGAACCCCTGTTACCGCCGTGAGAGGGCGGTGTCCTAGGCCTCTAGACGAAGGGGACTTCGCGGCGAGGCGCGCCTTCTAGGGCCGCACCGCCGGGGGGTCAAGCGCCCTTCGCCGGCTTTCCCGCCGCCGCCTTCGCCGCCGCGTACCGCCCGTCGCGGCAGGCGTCCGAGCAGTAGCGCACGCTCTCCCAATCCCGCGCCCATTTCTTCCGCCAGGCGAAGGCCCGGCCGCAGGCGGCGCAATCCTTCTCCGGCAGGGTCGGCTTGCGATGGGCCATCAGGGCCCCGGCCGGATTTCGCCGACCACCCGGCCACGCTTCGGCTCCACCAGCAGCACCCGCTCCCCATCCGGCCGCGCCACCTGCACCGCGATGCCGGACTCGGTCGCCGCGACGCCGGTGATCCGCGTGCCCTCCGGCTGGTCCAGCGCCGTCTCCCACCGCGCGGCGCCGCCGACGCCGCCGACCCGCTGGACGAGCACCATCACCAGGGCCAGGGTGCCGCCGATAATCAGCACCCCCATGACGACGACGAGAATCTTGAGCCCACGCACCGACCACCCCCCCGCACCAGCATCCGCCGAGACCATCACCCTGGTGGCAGCGCCCGAGCAGGCCGGCCTCCGGGCCGACCGGTTCCTCGCGGAGGCGATAGGCTCGCTCTCGCGCTCCCGCGTCAAGGCGCTGATCGCCGCCGGCGGCGCGACGCGCGACGGCAAGCCGCTGCGCGACGCGGCCGACCCGGTGCGGCCGGGCAGCACCTATACGCTGGCGATCCCGGCCGCGGTCTCCGCCATCCCGCTGCCGCAGGACATCCCGCTGACCATCCTGTTCGAGGATGCCGACCTCATCGTGCTCGACAAGCCGGCCGGGCTGGTGGTGCACCCCGCCCCCGGCAACCAGGACGGCACCCTGGTCAACGCCCTGCTGGCGCATGCGGGGGAGGATCTGCCCGGCATCGGCGGGGAGAAGCGGCCCGGCATCGTCCACCGGCTGGACAAGGACACCTCCGGCATCATGGTGGTGGCGAAGTCGGAACAGGCCCATCGCGTGCTGTCCCTGGCCTTCGCCGAGCGCGACCTGGAACGCGAATACATGGCGCTGGTCTGGGGCCTGCCGGACCCCGCCGCCGGCGCGGTGGAGGCGCCGATCGGCCGCCACCCCACCGACCGCAAGCGCATGGCCGTGGTGCAGAAGGGCGGCAAGCACGCGCTGACCCGCTACGCGACGGAGCGCGCCTGGGGCACCGCCTGCGCCCTGCTGCGCTGCCGGCTGGCGACCGGCCGGACGCACCAGATCCGCGTTCACCTTGCCGAGATCGGTCACCCTCTGGTGGGGGACCCGGTCTACCTCCGTCGTACGCCCGCCGCGGCGCGCGGGCTGGCGGAGACGGCGCGCAACGCCCTGCTCGCCTTCCCCCGCCAGGCGCTGCACGCGGCCAGCCTCGGCTTCCGCCACCCGGTAACGGGCCAGGCGCTCAGCTTTTCCGCCCCGCCTCCCGCCGATTTCGTTGCGTTATTGACATTGCTGGCCGGTAACGGGGAGTAACCAACCAGGATACTCGGATTTCCTGGACAGCCGCGGCAGGAAACGGTACATATTCCGGCAAGGCAGCGTCACCAGGTGCCGATAGAGCCGGTTCGGCCATTCTCGCCCCGTCGTGACCGGGGCAGGTGCGGTCCGGTGGGCCTGGTTGGCGTTCGAACTGCCAGGATCGGTCGCGGACAGGGCACCGCCGTCACGGGGTGGCCCTCCGCGCGCAGGAGGCAGATACACCCCATGGCTTCCAGCTCGGTCATCCCGATTGCCCCCGAGGGCAACCTCTCCCGCTATCTGCAGGAGATCCGCAAATTCCCGATGCTCTCCCCGGATGAGGAGTTGTCGCTCGCCAAGCGCTGGCGCGACGTCGGGGACGAAGGCGCGGCCCACAAGCTCGTCACCAGCCATCTCCGGCTCGTCGCCAAGATCGCCATGGGCTATCGCGGCTATGGCCTGCCGGTCGGGGAGCTGATCTCCGAAGGCAATGTCGGCATGATGCAGGCGGTGAAGCGGTTCGACCCGGACCGCGGCTTCCGTCTGGCGACCTACGCCATGTGGTGGATCCGTGCCGCCATCCAGGAATACATCCTCCATAGCTGGTCCCTGGTGAAGATGGGGACGACGGCGGCGCAGAAGAAGCTGTTTTTCAATTTGCGTCGGCTGAAGGGCCAGATGGCCGCGCTGGAAGATGGCGACCTGAAGCCGGAGCATGTGGAGAAGATCGCCCGCGTCCTCCAGGTGCCGGAGCAGGACGTGGTCTCGATGAACCGCCGCCTCGCCTCCCCCGACCATTCGCTGAACGCGCCGGTGCGCGCCGACAGCGAAGGCGAGTGGCAGGACTGGCTGGTCGACGACCAGGAGACGCAGGAAACCGAGCTCGCCGACCGCGAGGATATCGGCAACCGCCGCATGCTGCTGGGCGAGGCGCTGAAGACGCTGAACGAGCGGGAGCGCCACATCCTGATCGAGCGGCGGCTGAAGGATGAGCCGACGACGCTCGAGGAACTCAGCCAGCAGTACAACATCAGCCGCGAACGCGTCCGCCAGATCGAGGTCCGCGCCTTCGAGAAGCTGCAGAAGAGCATGAAGACTCAGATCGTCGAGCGCAGGCTCGCGGTCTGAGACGAGCGCAGGCTCGCGGCCCGAACATCGGCGTGGGGGCGCAGCCCCCACGCGGGCTGGACGCCCCGCCGCGGGCGGGGGAGACTCGGTGCCTCCTCCGGAGGAAACGACCCCATGAAACTCGCCTATTCGCCGAACAGCCCCTACGTCCGCAAATGTGTCGCCTGCGCGATCCTGCGCGGCATCGACAGCCAGGTCGAGCTCTGGACCATCGGCACCACCGACCCGGTGCTCGCCGCCAGCAACCCGCTGTCGAAGGTGCCGACCCTGATCACCGATGACGGCATGGTGCTGTATGACAGCCCGGTTATCTGCGAATACCTCGACAGCATCGGCGCCGCCCCGCCGCTGTTTCCCGCCCCGGGCCCGGCCCGCTGGAAGGCGAAGCAGCAGGAAGCGCTCGGCGACGGCATCCTCGACGCCACCCAGCCGCGCCGTCGCGAACTCGCCCTGCCGCTCGATGACGGCCGGCGCGACTACATCGCCACCCAGCAGGCCAAGGTTACCCGCGCACTGGACGCGCTGGAGGCGGAGGCCGACAGCCTCGGCGCACTGACCACGATCGGCGAGGTTACCATCGCCTGCGCCCTCGGCTACCTGGATTTCCGCTACGCCAACGAGCCCTGGCGGCCCGGCCACCCGAAGCTGGAAGCCTGGTACGCCAAGGTCGCGGCCCTGCCGGCGATCGCCCGCACCGCGCCGCCGCCGGCCTGATGCGCAACGGCCGGGGGTCATTCCCCCGGCCCATGCCGCCCATTGGCCAAGGCGATTGGCGCCCCGCGCCGCGGCGCCGCATGCTCCGCCCGACCAGACGGAGCCACCCCGATGCCCGACACCCTGCCGAAACCCGCCACCGCCGCCGCCATCCACCCCGAGGCGACCATCGGCCATGTCCATCTGAAGGTCGCCAACCTCGACCGCGCGCTGGTCTTTTGGCGCGACATCATGGGCTTCGAGGTGCAGGAGCTCTGGGCCGGCCAGGCCGCCTTCCTCTCGGCCGGCGGCTACCACCACCACATCGCGCTCAACACCTGGGAAAGCGCCAACGGCGCCTGGCCGCCCGCGGGCACGACCGGCCTCTACCACGTCGCCCTGCTCTATCCGCACCGGCGGGCGCTCGCCGCTGCGCTGCGGCGCGTGCTGGACGCGGGGATCACGCTGGAAGGCGCCGCCGACCATGGCGTCTCCGAGGCCATCTACCTGCGCGACCCGGACGGCAACGGGGTGGAGCTGTACCGCGACCGCCCGCGGATCGAATGGCCGCGCAAGCCGGATGGCAGCCTGGCGATGACCAACAGCCGCCTCGACCTCCAGGCGCTGCTGGCGGAGCCGCGCTGACCCGGTTTGGCTGGTCTTCCGGCCCCGGCGCGCCTACATGACGGGCGACATCCCACAGCATCAGAGATACCGCCCGTGGACGCCCTCGTCGCCCCGTCGCCGGTCGCCGCCGAAGCGGCACGGCGCCGGACCTTCGCCATCATCGCCCACCCGGACGCCGGCAAGACCATGCTGACCGAAAAGCTGCTGCTGAAGGGCGGCGCCATCCAGCTGGCCGGCGCGGTGCGCGCGAAAGGCAATGCTAGGCGAACCCGGTCCGACTGGATGAAGATCGAGCAGGACCGCGGCATCTCGGTCGCCACCTCGGTCATGACCTTCGAGCGCGGCGGCCTGGTCTTCAACCTGCTCGACACCCCAGGCCACGAGGACTTCTCGGAGGACACCTACCGCACGCTGACCGCGGTCGACGCCGCGGTGATGGTGCTGGACGGCGCCAAGGGCATCGAGAGCCAGACCCGGAAGCTGTTCGAGGTGTGCCGCATGCGCGACATCCCGATCATCACCTTCATCAACAAGATGGACCGCGAGGCGCGCGACCCCTTCGAGCTGATCGACGAGATCGAGCAGACCCTGGCGCTGGACGCCGCCCCGGTAGCCTGGCCGGTCGGCCGCGCGAGCGAGTTCGCCGGCACCTGGGATCTGCTCGACCGGCATTTCCTGCCCGTCGATGCCGATGACAGTGGCTCCATCCCGCTGGATGACATCGACGATCCGCGGCTGGATGCGCTGGTCGGCGCCGAACGCGCCCTGGCGCTGCGCGAGGAGGCGATGCTGGCCGAGGCCGGCCTCAAGGTCTTCGACCTGGAGGCCTTCCGCGAGGGCCACATGACCCCGGTGTTCTTCGGCAGCGCGCTGCGCGATTTCGGCGTCGGCCACCTGCTCGATGGCCTGGCGCGCTACGCCCCCTCCCCCGGGGCGCGGGCGGGCGACCCGCGCTCGGTGCAGCCTGGCGAGGACAAGCTGACCGGCTTCGTCTTCAAGGTGCAGGCCAACATGGACCCCAACCACCGCGACCGCGTCGCTTTCGTGCGGCTGTGCTCGGGCAAGCTGACCAAGGGCATGCGCCTCAAGCAGGTACGCACCGGCAAGCAGGTGCCGGTCAATGCGCCGCTGTTCTTCTTCGCCAAGGACCGCCAGGTGGCCGAGGAAGCCTGGCCGGGCGATGTCGTCGGCGTGGCCAACCACGGGACGCTGCGGATCGGCGACACGCTGACCGAGGGCGAGGAGCTGAATTTCCGCGGCGTGCCGAGCTTCGCGCCGGAAATCCTGCGCCACGTCCAGTTGGAAGACCCCATGCTGGCGAAGAAGCTGAAGACCGCGCTCGACCAGCTGGCCGAGGAGGGCGTGGTGCAGTTGTTTCGCCCGCTGGATGGCTCGCTGCCCGTGGTGGGCGTGGTCGGGCAGCTGCAGCTCGATGTGCTGCAGAGCCGGCTGAAGGTGGAATACGGCGTCCCCGCCCGCTTCCAGGACACCATGTGGTCGATGATGCGCTGGGTGACCGGCGAGGATCGCGCGGCGCTGGACCGCTTCGCCCAGGCCAACCGGCGCGATGCGGGGGAGGACCATGACGGCGCGCTGGTCGCCTTCTTCGGCTCCGACTGGCGGCGCAAGCGGGCCGAGGAGGAATGGCCGATGCTGCGCTTCCACGCGGTGCGGGAGCAGCATGGGCTGGAGCAGATGAAGCGGTAGCGCCGATCGCTGCGGGAGAGTCGCGGGTCCGCTACTTGCAGATCGCCCGGACCGCTTGCCAGGCCTCCGGTGCCAGGGCCGGTGCCGCCGGGGAGGCTGAGGTGGGCAGCTGGCTCAGCCGCTCGGCGGTGCCGGGATGGGTGGACAGGTACCGCAGCGCCTGCGGCACCGCAGCCTGATCCTGCTCCATCCCTGCCAGGAAGGCCCGCAGCCCGTCCGGGGACAGCCCGGCCGCGACAAGCAACCGCGCGCCCTCCGCATCCGCCTCCCGCTCGAAGGCGCGGCTATTGGCGAAGCTGGCGAGCATCACGCCGAAGCCGGCCAGGTCCGACCCGCCGGTCGCCATGGTGGTCAGGATGCCGAGACCGGAGGCCCGCACCAGGCCGCGCAGCGGATGGTTGTGCAGCAGATGCCCGGTCTCGTGCGCCAGCACCCCGGCCACCTCCTCGGCGGATGTCGCCCGGTCGAGCAGGCCGCGCAGGATCACCAGCCGGCCACCGGGCACGGCGAAGGCGTTGATCTCCTTGCGGTCGATGACGGTGACCTGCGGCGCCGGGATGCCGCCAGCCGCAGCCAGCCGCGCCGCCAGCCCGTCGAGCGCCGCCTGCCCGGCGGGCGATCCGCATGCGGCGGCACCGGCCGCGACCTGACGGCTGGCGGCCTCGCCGATCAGCCCGGCAACCCGCTCGGGCACGGCCCAGGCGACGGCATCGGCCAGCCTTGGGCCGCCGAGCCATAGCGCGGCCAGCGCCAGCAGCAGGGCGGCGCCCCCCTTGATCCAAGGCCGTGCCAGGCGCCGCGGTCGCGGCAGGGCCTGGCGGAGGGCCTCGGCCCCCTCGCCCGGGGCCAGGACCAACCGCGCCTCGCCATCCCCCGACGCCAGGCGCAGCCCGGGGCCGCTATGCTCCACCTCCCGCAGCGTTGCGATCTCCCACCGTGCCGCCGGCGCGCCGTCCTCGCCGTCGATCAGCAGCAGCGGCGGCGCCAGCCGCACCGTCGCGGCCTGTCGGCGCGAGGTCCGGCCGTCGTAGAACTCGACCGGGTAGCCGCTCACGCGCCCAACGCGTCGACGGCAAGCAGGCCCGAGAGCCCCTCCCCGGTCCGCGGTCCGGGCGCGCCTTGTTGCGCGTCGTCCAGGCCCGGCAGCCGGTCGCAGCGCATGTGGCGGGCCTGGAAGGCGACGGTGCGCGCCTGGATGACCGGCCAGAGGACGCCGAGGCTGAACACCAGGATCAGCAGGTTGCCGACGGAGAGGCGCGCGATCGCCCAGAATGTCGCCCCCGGCATGGCGAAGCGCGCCCCGGCCAGGGTGGTGTGCTCGGCCCGCCACCGCAGGTAGGCGGCACGGAACCACCAGGTGACCGGGCCAAAGAAGACCAGCGCAAGAAAGCCGTACGCCAGAAGCGAAAGCCAAATCCTAAGCAACGCCTCGGATTGGATCAAGTCGAACGACGGAAACACGCCGGCTGCGGCCAAGCAACCGAGGATCAACCCCATCAGGCCGATATTCATTGCGGCGGCGATGAGGAAGCGACCGACAAGCTGGCGGCCCGTGCCGTCGAACGCAAAAGTCTCGCTGCCGAGTTGCAGCTTGCCGATCGCCCAGCGTGTCTCCGCCGCCGCCTTCCATGGCCAGGCGAGCCCGAGCGTCACGGTCACCAGCAACCACCAGCGGATCTGCAGCCACAGATACCCGCCGGGACTTCCGGCATGGGTGAAGCGGATGCCGCGCCATACGGTCCGGCTGGCCAGGTAACGCCGCGCGAGTTGCAAGCCGATCGGCACCAGCAGCGCAACCGTCGGGAGCCAGATCACGCCGAAGGTGCCGGGCATCAAAAGATATGCGATCGCCTGCTCGGCCAGCACGAGAACGGTCAGCAGCACCGCGGCGATCACGAAGCCGCGGAACAACTCCTTGCCTCGGCCGGTGTATTCCAGCCGGTCACCCAGCAACGCGGTCTCGCCCCAGATCACCCGCCGCACCCGGGTCCGTCCCCAGAAGCGCCAGAACCCCAGCGTGACGATGTTCAGCAGCAGGTTCTTCAGGGAAAGCCCGATCAGGTCGCCGGGTCGGCCATGGTAGGCCAGCGGGGAAAGCGGCGGGGAGGTGGCGGACGCGCTCATGAGGCTCTCCAGGCCCGAAGGTGGCCTTGGTACCATGAAAGCGAAACGAAATGAACCCCTGGTTGCAGGGATAACCGGCTTACCACCCGAATACCGCGCGGCGCGGGCTCCGGCTCCCGCCCCAGCCCGATCTCCACCGCCCAGGCCCCCGGCCCGGCGGCGACGAAGTACAGGAACACGAAGCAATACAGGATCGCCGCGTCGCCGCCGTTCAACACGGGGAAGACGCTTCGTGGCGCATGCGCGATCCAGTAGGCGAAGGCCATCTCCCCGGCCAGGATAAAGGCCACCGGCCGGGTGAACAGCCCCGCCAGCAGCAGCCCGCCGCCCACCACCTCGAACGCCCCGGCGGTCCAGGACAGGCTGAACATCGCCGGCCCGACCCCGCTGGCCGGGGGCGGGACGCCGAACAGCTTCAGCGTCCCGTGCTCCAGGAACAGCAGCGCCACCATGATGCGCAGCACCGCGCGCATGCGCGGCCCTGTCCCACATGATCGTCCCCCTTCGATCCTGTCCAGGCGGCCCCGGGCGGCGACGCGGCCGCACCGGGCGGGAAACCGGCGCGGCGGCCCTGTGTTCTAACGCCGCAACGCGGCCTCCGCTTCGCCGGCCGTGCGGACATCCCCGCCGCCGGCACCCTCCCCGGCGGCCGCGCAGGAGAACCCAGTGACCCCCACCACCGATGCGCTGCTCGCCCAGTTCGCCGCCAACGCCTACTCCGACACCCCGGTCGCGCTGCCCGCCGGCTTCACCGCGCTCGACCCCTCGAATTTCGGCCTGGCCCTGGCGCCGGGCGAGAACTTCTCGAACGGCATCTTCCGCAGCGGCAACGGCGTCGCCGATCTCAGCGTCGGCTACATCGGCGGCCTGTCGACCCTCGTCATCTCCTTCCGTGGCAGCGACGATGCGACCGACAGCCAGCAGGACCTCGGCAACATCAACGCCGCCTATGCCTCCTTCGGCTCACTGATCGCCGCGGTCGACGCGGCCTCGGCGGCCTGGGGCAACCCGGTGGTGGTCACCGGCCACAGCCTCGGCGGCGCGCTGGCGCAGCTGTATATGGCGAACCACCCGAACCAGCCCGGCCAGCCCGGCCATGCCGCGGTGACCTTCGGCTCCCCCGGCGCGATCCTGCCGGCGGGCTCCGACCTGCGCATCAACAACTACGTCATCGCCGACGACCCGGCCGTCTTCATCGGCGCCCACCGCGCCGAGATCGGTGAGGCGCTGCGGGCCAACGGGACGCTGGCCGATGTCATCGCCACCCAGATCGTCGGCGAATTCCCCGGCCTGACCAAGGCGCAGGCCCTCGCCACGCTGCCCAGCCTGACCGTCAACTACGACAATCACGGCCAGATCCTGCTGCTGCCCGGCGCCGACGGGAAGCTCGACAGCGGCGCCGCCCTTGTCGGCCTCGCGCAGCTCGATGCGTCGCGGCACGATGTCTCGAACTACGTGACCGGGACCGCGGCGGCCACCGTCTCGGGCGGGCTGGTCTATATCCCCGAGGCCGCCAGCGCCGACCCCGAGCTGCGCCTGCTGCAGGCGATCTACGACGGCTCCAGCCAGGACCGCGCGGCGTCGCAGAGCGTCACCGACCAGCTGCTCCGCAACATCGGCAACGACCTCACCGGCGGGCTGGTCGACGACGGCAACGGCGTCTTCACCGATGTCCGCGACGGCCTGACCAACATCGGCCAGGACCTGCAGCTCATCTAGCTCAGGGCTTGGTGTAGGAAAGCCCGAACTTCGCCACGAAATCGTTGAAGGCGTAGCGATCAACCCGGGCGAGGCAGGGCTCGGCCGGGGTATGGCGGAATTCGTAGATCAGCACGTCCGCCCCGGCCAGGGCGATGCGGCAGAACGCCTCCTCCGGCTTCGCCGCCCCGCCCGGGCAGGCATCGAGGTCGAGGTGCGGCACCTTCTCCTCGAAGCCGGCATAGCTCAGGAAACACGCCGTCTCGGCGCGGGCGGCGCCGGCCAGCAGCAGCATCAGGGCGACCAGCAGGCGCATCCCGGACCTCCTCTTTACCCCGCGAAGGGATCCCGCAGGGTGATGGTGTCGTCGCGGTCCGGGCTGGTGCTCAGCAGCACCACCGGCGCCTCGACCAGTTCCTCGATCCGGCGGACGTATTTCACCGCGGCCGCCGGCAGCTGGGCATAGCTGCGGGCGCCCTGGGTGCTGCCGCTCCAGCCCTCCAGCGTCTCGTAGATCGGCTCGGCCGCGGCCTGCGCCTCCATCGCGAAGGGCAGCCGGCGCATCTCGACGCCCTTCACCCGGTAGCCGGTGCAGATCTTGAGCTCCGCCAGCCCGTCCAGCACGTCCAGCTTGGTCAGCGCGATGCCCTTGATGCCGCCGATCTTCACCGCCTGGCGCACCATGCAGGCATCGAACCAGCCGCAGCGGCGCGCCCGGCCGGTCACCGTGCCGAATTCCCGGCCCCGCGCGCCCAGGCCGGCGCCGATCGCGTCATGCAGCTCGGTCGGGAAGGGCCCGCTGCCGACCCGCGTCGAATAGGCCTTGGCGATGCCCAGCACCATGCCGACCGCATCCGGCCCGACGCCCGAGCCCGCCGCCGCATTGCCGGCGACGGTGTTGGAGGAGGTCACGTAGGGGTAGGTGCCGTGGTCGACATCCAGCATCACCGCCTGGGCGCCCTCGAACAGCACCCGCTTGCCGGAATGCCGCGCCTCCTCCAGCCGCTCCCACACCGCCTCGGCGAAGGGCAGCAGCTTCGGCGCCCAGTCGAGCAACTGCGCCAGCAGCCCGGCCTTCTCGAATTCCGGCGCGCCCAGGCCGCGCAGCAGGGAATTGTGGTGCAGCAGCAGCTCATCGAGCTTCTTCGACAGCGTCTCCGGCTCGGCCAGGTCACACAGCCGGATGGAGCGCCGGCCGACCTTGTCCTCATAGGCCGGGCCGATGCCGCGCCCGGTGGTGCCGATCTTGTCGCCGCCGCGCGCGGCTTCCCGCGCCTTGTCCAGCGCCGGGTGCAGCGGCAGGATCAGCGGCACGTTCTCGGCGATGCGCAGGTTGTCGGGCGTCACCACCAGGCCCTGCGCCGTGACCTTGGCGATCTCGTCCAGCAGCGCCTGCGGGTCCAGCACCACGCCGTTGCCGATGATGCCGATCTTGCCGCGCACCACGCCGGAGGGCAGCAGGGACAGCTTGTAGGTCTGGTCACCCACAACCAGCGTATGGCCGGCATTGTGGCCGCCCTGGAAGCGCACCACGAGGTCGGCGCGGCTGGCCAGCCAGTCCACCACCTTGCCCTTGCCCTCGTCGCCCCACTGGGCGCCGATCACGGCGACATTGGCCATCGGCCTAGTCCTTCCTCACTTGTGGCGCGGGGGTGAGCGGGATGGCCTCGCCGCCACGCAGGATATGGGTGCAGCGCAGCCCGTCGGGCGTATCGGCCCGGGTCAGGGCGGCGACGGTGGCGAAGCCCTCGGCGCGCAGCCGGGCGCCGGCGGCTTCCTCCCCCAGCGGGACGAAGACGCGCGGCCGGGCGGGCGCCGGCGGCGCGGCGCGCAGCACGGCATCGGGGTAGAGCGTCATGCCGGTCGCCGGCTCCTCCCCCGCCAGATAGCGGCCGCCGCGGGCGAGCTCGCCGGTCGCGCCCGGCCCGTACAGGGTGAAGGCGACGCCGACATGGTAGCGCAGGCCGCGGAACTCGACCGGGTCGAGGGTGATGCGCAGCCCCGGCATCAGCGCGTGGATGGCGGCGATGACCGCCGCGGCGCGGTCGGCGATGGCCTGCGCGGCCGGCGGCAGCGTCGCGGCGCGGAGCGCGGCCAGCGCGCCTTCCGCCGGGCCGGCGGCCCGCAGCAGCGCCGGCAGCGCGGCGGCCAGCGGCCCGGCTTCCGCCGCCAGGCCATCGACGGCGGCGGCGTCCTTGCGGTCGAGTGCGCGGGACAGCCGCTGGCGCAGCCCGGGCTCCAGCCCCGCCGCCTCGTACAATGCGGCGGCGAAGGTCGGCAGGGTGATGTCGAGCGAGAGGTCGGTGACGCCGACGGCGGCCAGCGCCTGCACCGCCACCGCGGCGACCTCGGCATCCGCCGCGGCGGAATCGCTGCCGATGAGCTCCACCCCCGCTTGCGGCAACTGGCGGGACGGCGCGAGCTGGCTGCCCTTCACCCGCAGCACCTGGCCGGCGTAGCAGAGCCGCAAGGGCCGCTTCTGCAGGGTCAGGCGGCTGGCGGCGATGCGGGCGACCTGCGGGGTGATGTCGGCGCGCAGCCCCATCATGCGCTGGCTGACCGGGTCCATCAGGCGGAAGGTCTGCTCGGCGACCGCGGCGCCGGACCCCGCCAGCAGGCTGTCCTCGAATTCCAGCAGCGGCGGCTTGACCCGTTCGTAGCCATGCGCGGCGAAGCCGGCCATCAGCGCCTCGACCAGCGCGGCCTCCCGCTCGGCCTCGGGCGGCAGCAGGTCCATCAGGCCGGCGGGGAGCAGGCCGGTGGGCGGCAGGTCGTTCGGCGCGTCGTCGGTCATGACGCGCGGGGTGTGGCAGGGGGGGAAAGGGTGCGCAAGGGCCGCACGGGGGGCCGGGTTGCGGGTTTCGGACAAATCCCCCGGGTGGGGCGGGGCGGCGCAGGCCCGCGGCGCCTGGGACGCGCTGCGGGACGGCGCGATGGCGCGGGTTTCGGACAAAGGGTCCGGCGGCGCAGCGGCCGGTGCGACCGGCGCGAGGCCAGCCGGCGGACGGCTGCAGGTTTCGGACAAATCCCCC
>JBMOJU010000491.1:0-3242 GCA_049315625.1 Paracraurococcus sp. | reverse complement strand
GGGGGTCCCTTTTGGACGCCGATCCGGGGTCCCGATTGCACGCCGATTGACAGCGGTGCGGGAGGCGCTGGGCGAGCAATGGACCCCCGGCATGGCCGCGGCGTGGGAGGCGCGGCTTGGCAGGGTGGCGACGCAATAGGATAACAAATTCTTGATTTAACGGCGTTGTGGCTAATTTTTGGACGTAATATCTTGCGAGCAGGTTGATAGATTGATACTTTGTTTTTGTATTCTGGATGGATGCTCTCGCGTGCCATCGCTGTGGAACCGCCCCGCGCCCGTCTTCGCCCTCGGTACCGCATTCGGCGTGCTGGGGATGCTGGCGGTCAGCAACGTCAGCCTGCCCGATCGGCTCTGGCCGGCCCGTGCCCCGGTGGCACCGGTGCCCGCCGCATCGCGCGTCCCCGACGCGCTCGGCGCCTCGCTGGCCCGTGGCGCGGCGGATGCCGGTCAGCGCGTCCTGCGCACCGCCACCACCCCGGCCGCGCGGGCGGGCTGCGACACGGCGATCGCCGAGGCGGATTCCGCCGCCTATCGGGCCGCCGAGGATGCCAGGGGGCGGCATGGGAATGCGCAGGACATTTCGCTCGTCCTCGCCGCCGAGAACAGCTACCTCGCCGCCGCCCGGGTCTGCGTGCGGGAGGCGCGTCCGTTCTGCCAGGCCGGGGCGCGCCGGACCGATGGCTGCGACCAGATCATCGCGCTCAACGACGCCGACCTGGCGAGCATCCGCGCCCTCCGTGGCGGCCGGGCGCCCTGACGCACCGCTGAAGCAGATCGCCGCAAGGCGGGACTGGCTGGAGGCGTGACACTGCCTTGCGAACAATGCGCCAGGGCGGCATGTCGCACCGCAGCTCCGGCACGTCGCCCTACCCCGCCACCGTATCCGCCATCCGCGCGCCGCGCGCGCCCAACGGCCGTTCCGGCCCGCTGGTGGTGTCGCGTGCCGTCTGGTGCTCCATCTCGGCATCCAGCTCGGCGCCCACCAGCACCACGGTGGCGGACAGCCAGATCCAGGTCATGAAGCCGATCGCGGCGCCGAGCGAGCCATAGGTCTCGTTGTACTTGCCGAAGTTCGTCACGTACCAGGAAAAGCCGAGCGAGAAGCCGATCCAGGCGAGCGCGGCGAAGCCGCTGCCCCAGGTTACCCAGCGCCATGGCGCCCGCCGCCGGCTCGGCCCGTAGCGGTAGAGGCAGGCGAAGAAGACGCCGACCACCAGCAGCAGGACCGGCCAGCGCGCCAGGCGCAGCGCCGTCTCCAGCGTTTCGCCGAGGCCGATCAGGTTCAGCACCACCGGGATCGCCACCACGCCGACCATCGCCAGCACGATCAGCAGGATGCCGGCCAGGGTGAAGGCCATGGTCACCAGGATGCGGCGGAAGAAACCGCGCGTCTCCTTCTCCGCGTAGACGATGTTCAGCGAATCGACCATCGCCTTCATCGCCTGGTTGGAGGACCAGAGCGAGGTCGCCAGGCCGATGGCGGCGCCGATGCCCAGCGTGCCGTTGCCCTTGGCGGTGATGCGCCTGACCTGGTCGGTGATGATCTCCAGCCCGCCGCCGGGGATGACGCCGGACAGCGTCGCCAGATGGTCGTTGATCGTCGCCGGCTCGGCAAAGAGGCCATAGATCGAGATCAGCGCGCCGATCGCCGGGAACAGCGCGAGCAAGGCGAAGAAGGTGATGCCTGCGGCCTCGGTCAGCAGCCGGTCGTCGGAGACCTCGGACACCGTGCGCCTGGCGATGTCCCACCAGCCGCGGGCAGGGATCTCCAGCGGCGTGGCGGCGCCATGGCCGCGGTCGCGCCCGCCGGCGGCGGGGGCGGCGGCACGCGCCGGGGCTGGGCGCGGCGCCTCGCGGCCGGCGCCGGTCAGCAAAAGGACCAGCCCGCCGGCGGCGGCGAGGGTGGCGAGCAGCGGCAGGGGGCTGCGTTCTGTCGGCATCGGTGTCTCCGGAATGCCAGGGGCAAGGGCGTGCGAACGCGCAGGCGGCCCGCCAGTGCCCGCGCGGCCGCGATTTGCCTGACGCCGTGTTTCGCGGCATGGCTCGCGCAACAATCGCCCGGGACCCGCCCGCATGACGCTGCCGCGCCGCCTGCTGCTCTCCGCCGTCCTGGCCGCGCCCGCCCTGTGCCCGGCGCGGGCGCAATCCTGGCCGGAGCGGCCGATCTCGGTCGTCGTCCCCTTCCTCGCCGGCGGCTCCACCGACATCGCAGCCCGCATCATGGCGGAGCGCATGGCGCCGAAGCTCGGCCCGCAGGCCCGGCTGGTGGTGGAGAACCGGGCCGGCGCCGGCGGCTCGGTCGGGGCGGAATGGGTGCGGCACCGGCCGGCGGATGGCTATACCCTGCTGCTGGCCTCCGCCTCGGCGCTCGGCACCAACCCGGCGGCGCTGCCGGCGCAGACGCCCTATGACCCGGTCGAGGATTTCACTCAGATCGCCGTGGTCGGCGGCGGGCCGATCGTCCTCGTCGTCCCTGCCGCCTCGCCGTTCAGGACGGCGCAGGAGCTGCTGGCCGCGGTGAAGGCGGCGCCCGGGCGCTATACCTGGGCAACCAGTGGCGCCGGCGGGATCGGCAACCTGACCGGCGAATACCTGAAGATCCGCGCCGGCGGCCTGAAGGCGGAACACGTCCCCTATCGCGGCGGCTCGGCCGTTATGGAGGCGCTGGCGAAGGGCGAGGTGGACTACTCGCTTGAGGTCCTGGCCTCCGTCGCCTCGCATGTCCGGGACGGGCTGTCGCGTGGCCTGGCGGTCAGCGCGCTGCGGCGCCATCCGCTGTTCCCTGAGATCCCGACGCTCGACGAGATCGGGCTGACGGGCTTCGAGATCACCACCTGGAACATCCTGGCGGCGCCGCGCGGCCTGCCGCCCGAGATCGCCGCGACCCTGTCGCGCGCCGTGGCGGCGGCGTTGGCGGAGGGCAGCACGGCCGAGCGTCTGACGCAGGCCGGCGTCGATCCGGCACGGCCAACCACCCCGGCCGAGACGCGCGCCTTCCTGGCGGCGGAGGTCGCCAAATTCCGCGCCATTGTGCAGGAATCCGGGCTGAAGCTCGGCCGGCAATAGAATCGCGGGCCTTGCCAGCCGGGCCGGCGCGCCCGACCTTCCTGGGATGCGCCGGCTCCTCGCCCTTCTCCTGCTGCTGCCCCCCGCCGCCCTGGCGCAGGTCCCGGCGCCCAGCCCTGCCGCCCGCGCGGCGGAGGCCCGCAAGGCCGAGCTCGACCGCGCCTTCGAGGCGC
>JBMOJU010000490.1:0-3264 GCA_049315625.1 Paracraurococcus sp. | reverse complement strand
GAGCGCCTCGTAGCGCGCGAACTCCTCGCGAGGGCCCGAGCGTAGCCAGGGGCGAAAGGCGGCGATCCATCGGGCTTGCCGCGCCAGCAAGGGCGACTCGATGCGATAGGCCGGCGACAAGCCGATGACCGCATCGACCTGGCCGGGCCACTCGGCTGCGACGGTCACCGCCAGCGCGGCGCCGAGGGAGAAACCCGCGATCACGACCACCTCGTTCTCGCGTCCGGCCTGCAGGACAGCGGCCTCGACGTGATCCAGCCAGTCCTCGTGATCGACGACCATCAGGTCCGCCGGCCTTGTTCCATGTCCGGGCAGCAGCAGGACGCGTGATTCGAAACACAGGTTCGACAGCGAAACAGCGAGATCGCGCATCGCGAAGGCGGTGTCGGACAGCCCGTGCACGAGGATCGCGATGCCGCGGTGCCGGCCGACCGGGCAGCGCGGGCTCGACAGGATCCGCAAGGGAGCCACCCAACCCAGTTCGGTATCGGCCATCGCCGGATCGAAGGGCAGCCGGTGCAGGCGCAACTCCTGGGTCACCTGCGCGACATAGGCATCGAAATCGGCGACGGGCGCGAGCGCTGGCGCGTTCTTCCAGCCGCTGCTCACGAGTTCCGAAGAGGGCGCCGCGCCGTCTCTCGAGGCGCAGCCGGACAAGAGCGAGGCCAGGGCGATGCAGAGGGCGATCGCGGCCGTCGAAGCCCGGTCGAAGCGCGGGGACTGGATCGACACGGTTGGCTCCCTGCGGCGTGGATGAGGCTGTGGCTTGCTGGTGGGTGGCGCGGCGGCATCGAGCCCGGCCGGATCAGTGCTCAGGGCCCCGCCAGGCGCCACGTCGGGTCGATGAGCCGAGGTCGAGCACCAGCCGGCCCTCGACCTGCCCCGCCTCGATCAGGCGATGCGCCTCGACGGCCCCGTCGAGCCGGAAGACACGCTGGATGCTTGGCGAGATCCGACCGGCCTCCAGCAGGGCGAAGAGCGTCGAGAGATCTTCCTCGAACCAATCCGGATGACGGGCCCGGCACCCGGAGATGTCGTAGAAGGTGACCCGCCCCGAGACGCCCGCCCGGGAGGCCAGCCACTGGATGCGCAGGAAGTCGAAGGCGAAGCGCATCCGCGCCCAGCGGCCCGGCTGCGCCTTGCCGGCGCTGTGGGCGTCCCGGAACGCAGCGCTGAAGCCCAGCGCGACCAGTCGTCCGCCCGACGCCAGGCGCGCCATCGTGGCGGCCAGCGGCTCCCCCCGGGCGGCATCCAGGATGGCCTTGAAGCCGCCGACGTCGCGCGACAGGCGGTCCAGTTCTTCGGCGGCCCCGGCCCGGTCATAGGCCACAAAGGTCGCGCCGCGTTCGGTGATCGCCCGCTCCCGCCGCGCCGAGGCGACACCGACCGCAGCCAGCCCGTAGGCGCGGCACAGGTCGAGTGCCGCCAGGCCCACGGCGCCGCTGGCGCCGTGGATCAGGACGGGATCGCCCGGCTGGACCTGGGCCTCGCGGAAGAGCGCCTGATAGGCCGTCAAGTAGCTCAGGATCAGGGGCTCGGCCCGTGTCGCGTCGAGCCCCTCCGGAACGCGGACGAGCGTGGCGGCCGGACGCAGCAGGTGCGTCGCGTTGCCCCCCAGCTGGGTCAGCTCGGCCACCCGGTCGCCGATGCGCCATCGGGTCACCCCCGGCCCGACGGCATCGATGCGGCCGATGACGTCGTAGCCCAGGGTCAGCGGCAGCCTCAGCTTCAGGACCGGGTAGAGCTTGCGCCGGATCAGCATGTCGGTGAAGACGAGGCTGGACGCCTCGACCTGGATGCGCACTTCACCGGGGCCGGGCTGCGGCAGCGCCGCATCCTCCACCAGCTGGATGAGCTCGGGGCCGCCGAAGGCCGCGATCTGCAGATGCCTGACCGGCATGGCCGTCATCCTCGAGCGGGCTGGCGCCAGGCGCGCCAGAGGAACAGCAGTCCCAGCGCCATGAACCAGAGCTGGATCCCGGTGGTGGACACCACGATCGACACCGGCGGCGCGATGCCGAAGAGCTCGAGCGCCGGCAAGGCCACGAAGACACCGACCACGAGCCCCGCCACGCCCGCCCAGACCGGGAGCTGGCGGTCGCGCAGGATCACCAGGCTTGCGGCGATGGCCCAGATCGCGGCGAAGGCCGCCACACCCAGCATCTCCCCGATGGCGCCGCCCCAGGCGTTGATCGCTGCCTGCATGGCCTCGATCGCGGCGCTACCCTCCGCCGACAGGCCGGGGGCGGCGTACGCATCGGCCAGGACCGTGCTGCCGGTGAGCCAGCGCAGGATGCCGATCGACCGCGCGAGCGCCGAGGCCGCTGCCGCGCCGATCGCGATGAGCGCCAGCGCGCCCAGCGGGCCGGGCCGGGCCGCCAGGCGAACGGTCAGGACGCCCGTGGCCAGGAAAAGCAGCGAGTAGCCGAGGTAGGGCCCGTAGCCCAGCCGCACGCCGGCCAACTGCTCCCGCAGCAGGGGCAGCATCTGCGCAGGCGGGAAGTCGAGGCTGTCGGGCCACTGGATCGCGCCGCCGAGCACGGCCATGGGCGCGAAGAGGCTGAAGTCCTGCACGAGCAGGACGATGCCCGCTGCCAGCACAAGGCTGCGGGAGGGCGTGTTGTCGTCAGGGGAGGAGTCGATTGGCGATGGCATGGCAGATTGGGATGGCTGGGGTGTGCGCGCATCCCACGCCCACGCTCCGTGCGGAGTGTCCCGAGGGTCACGCCTGGCGCCAAGGCCCACAGCCGCATGCTCGGCATTCATTCCTGCATGGCGGAAGTGGGCACGCCGGGCACGCGCGGGAATGGCTTGCCCCGCCCGGGCCGCCGATGGGAAGATGCCGCGGCATCCGGGCGGTCTGGAACGACGGAGTCAGCCAAGAGCAGCAGCGTCGAGCCGAGCCCCGGCAACCGTCGGCAAGGAGTGCATCAGGATGGGAATCGAATCCCTGGGCAAGTTCGCCCTCGCGGTGATGAATTCGGCCTCGGGTGTCGTCGCGTGTCAGGGCATTGGCAATCCTGTACACCTCGCTCGTGTTCTTCACTTTCGCGCAGGCGCTGAGGGGCCGGCCCTTCCTGCCGGCTCTGGGATGATGCGCCGACGCGCCGGATGGCGCGCCACGGGGGCGAGCGTGCAGGTGATGTCGAGCGGGGTGCGAGCTTCGAAGGGGACCAGGCGGTGAGCACCGGATCACAGGGGCCGGCGACGGACGGCTGGCGCATGCGGCGCCGCTGGCTGCTTTTGGGGGGTGCCGCGGCGGCC
>JBMOJU010000108.1:0-14670 GCA_049315625.1 Paracraurococcus sp. | reverse complement strand
AGTCCGCACCGTCCCCCCTTGGCCAGCCGGCCGGTTCCCCGGCAGACTGCCCCGAACCGAACCCGGGAGTGAAAGCGTGTCCGCCTCCGATGCCGCGCTGGCCGAATCCAGCGCCGCCGCCACCACCCTTGACGCCATCATCATCGGCGCCGGCATCGCCGGCATGTACCAGCTCTACCGCCTGCGCCAACTCGGCCTGACGGTCCGCGTCTTTGAGGCCGGCACCGGCGTCGGCGGCACCTGGTACTGGAACCGCTACCCCGGCGCCCGGTTCGATTCGGAAAGCTACACCTATGGCTACGCCTTCGATGACGCGCTGCTGCAGGACTGGAATTGGTCCGAGCATTTCGCCGCCCAGCCGGAGACGCTGCGCTACCTGAACCACGTGGCGGACCGCTTCGACCTGCGGCGCGACATCCGCTTCGAAAGCCGCGTCGCCGCCGCCACCTTCGACGAGGCGGCGCGGGAATGGGCGGTGCAGCTGGAGGGCGGCGAGACGCACCGTGCCCGCATCCTGATCACCGCGATCGGGCCGCTGTCGGCCGCCACCCTGCCGCGCATCCCGGGGATCGACAATTTCCGCGGCACCTCCTTCCACACCTATCGCTGGCCGCACGAACCGGTGGATTTCACCGGCAAGCGCGTCGCCGTCATCGGCACCGGCGCGACCGGCGTGCAGGTGATCCAGACCATCGCCCCGCTGGTCGGCGCGCTCACCGTCTTCCAGCGCACGCCGAATTGGTGCACGCCGCTGCACAACGCGCCGATCACCGAGGAAGAGCAGGCGAAGATCAAGGCCAGCTATCCGGAAATGTTCAAGCTGCTGCGCCGAACCCCCGGCTGCTACATCCACGACACCGACCCGCGCGGCACCTTCGAGGTGACGGAGGAGGAGCGCGAGGCCTTCTGGGAGCGCCGCTATTCCGAGCCCGGCTTCGGCATCTGGATGGCGAATTTCCGCGACGTGCTGACCGACCCGGCGGCGAATGCGCTGTTCAGCGACTTCATCGCCCGCAAGATCCGCCAGCGGGTGAAGGACCCCGCCACGGCCGAGATGCTCATCCCCAAATGCCACGGCTTCGGCACCCGCCGGGTGCCGCAGGAGACCCGCTTCTACGAGGCCTTCAACCTGCCGCATGTGACGCTGGTCGACACGCGGGAGACGCCGATCGAGCGCGTCACCGAAGCCGGCCTCCGCACCAGCGCCGCGGAATACGAATTCGACATCATCATCTACGCCACCGGGTTCGATGCCATCACCGGCAGCTTCGACCGCATCGACATCCGCGGCACCGGCGGCCAGCGCCTGAAGGAGCACTGGTCGGATGGGCCGAAGACCTATCTCGGCCTGATGTCGGCCGGCTTCCCCAACCTGCTGACCATCGTCGGCCCGCACAATGCCTCTACCCGCTGCAACATCCCGCGCTGCATCGAGCAGAACGTGGATTGGGTGACCGGGCTGCTGCGCCACATGCAGGCCGCCGGCACCAGCCGGGCCGAGGCGACGCCCGAGGCCGAAGCCGAGTGGTCGGCGCATATAGAGGAACTGGCCGCCGGCATGCTCTATACCCAGATCGATTCCTGGGCGACCGGCATCAACCGCAACGTGGAGGGCAAGACGGTGCGCCGCATCCTGCAATACCAGGGCGGTGCGCCGCAGTACCGGGCGCGCTGCGATGCGGTGGCGGCGGCGGGCTATGCCGGCATGACGCTGGACTGATAGCCAACGCACGAAGCTTCCACCTTCGTGCCCCTCAGACGCCGGGCGCCGCGCATCCGCGCGGCTTGGCTTCGCCGCACAGGGGGCCGGTGCCGTTCGGCGCTTCGGCCCTGCGGGCCGCAGGGCAGCACTTCGTGCGCCGGGTAGGAGCGCCGCACGTCGTTATGGCGCGGCGGGGCCGCGCCGGCGCAGGATGCCGGCGCCCGCCGGCGCCTGCCGTCCCGGGCCAATAGCCCAGGGAGGCAACCATGCTGCATCGACGCTCCGCCCTCGCGGCGCTTGGTGGTGCCATGCTCGCGGCACCACGTCTCGCCACCGCGGCCGACACCACCGGCATCACCGCGACCGAGATCCGCATCGGCAACACCGCGCCCTATAGCGGCCCGGCTTCGGCCTACGGCACCATCGCCCGCTGCGAAGCGGCCTATTTCAGGATGCTCAACGAGCAGGGCGGCATCGCCGGGCGGAAGATCAACTTCATCTCCTACGACGACGGCTATAGCCCGCCCAAGACGGTGGAGCAGGTGCGCCGGCTGGTCGAGCAGGACAAGGTCGCCTGCCTGTTCCAGAACATCGGCACCGCCGCCAACAGCGCGATCGTCCGCTACGCCAACCAGCGCAAGGTGCCGCATTTGTTCATCGGCAGCGGGGCCGACAAATGGGGCAGCTACCAGGACACGCCCTGGACCATCGGCTGGCAGCCCAGCTACCGGACCGAGGCGCAGATCTACACCAAATACATGCTGGACCAGGCGCCGCGGGCGCGGATGGCGCTGCTCTACCAGAACGATGATTTCGGCAAGGACTACCTCACCGGCGTGCGGGACATCCTGCGGGGCCGGTTCGATGCCATGGTCACCGCCGTCTCGCACGAGGTGACCGACCCGACGGTGGACAGCCAGGTGCTGTCGCTGCAGGCGAGCGGCGCGGAAGTACTGCTCACGGCGACCACGCCGAAATTCGCCGCCCAGGCGATCCGCAAGGTGTTCGATGTCGGCTGGCGGCCGGCGCTGCATTTCCTCAGCAACGTCTCGATCTCCGCCGGCACGGTGATGCTGCCGGCGGGCGGGGAGAAGGGCGCGGGCATCATCACCTCGGCCTATCTGAAGGACCCGACCGACCCGTCCTGGCGCGACGACGCCGGCATGCAGGCCTGGCGCAGCTTCATGCAACGCCACTACCCGGAAGGCGACGTGACCGACGCCGGCAATGTCTTCGCCCATGGCATCGCCGCGACCATGGCGCAGGCGCTGCGGCAATGCGGCCGCGACCTGTCGCGTGAGCGGCTGATGCAGGAGGCGGCCAACATCAAGGCGCTGGAGCCGGAGGTGCTGCTGCCCGGTATCCGTGTCGATACCGCGCCGACCAATTACCACCCGATCCGGCAGATGCAGCTGGCGCGCTGGACCGGCACCACCTGGCAGCGCTTCGGCGAGGTGATCGAAGGCGCGGCGGGAAGCTGACCGCGGCCGCCGCATCCCGGCCCGCGCCGGGCCGGGTGCGATCGCGGTGCCGCGGGCACACCCCGCTACTCCGGCAGGATGTCTGCCCTCACGCGCAGCGGCGGACCCAGCCACAGCGCGTGGTCCGTATGGTCGGCGCGCTGCCGCCCGGTTTCCGGATGCACCAGCACGGAAAGTCCGGCCCGGTGCAGCGCCAGCCAGGGGACCAGGCTCGGGAACAGCGCCGGCGCGAAGGCCACCTGGTACATCGCCGCCGTATGCGGCCCGATCTGGACATCATGCCAGCGGCCCAGCACGGCGTCGGGGAAGCCCGTGGCGATCCCCTCGCGCAGGGCCGCCGCCGCCGCCCGCGTGGTGGTGGGGTCGTAGTAGACATGCGCGTGCCAGCTGGTGATGGGCAGGTCCATGCCCATAGCGTCCGCCGGGCGCCCGGGCGGGTCAAGTCACAGCAGCGATTCGACGATGTCGCCCAGCCGGTCGTAATCCTCCGCCCGGTTGTAGGCGGCGACCGAGAGCCGGAGCCAATGCGCGCCATCGATCGCCGTCACCGGCGCATCCGTGCCGGCCCGCAGCAGCCGCGCCCGCAAAGCGAGTGCCGTCTCGCGCGTCGCCGCGCCGGGGATCGGCAGGCGCACCGTCGCCATGCTGCCCGCCATGGCCGGCAGTGCACCGGTCTCCGTCTTCAGCCGCGCCGCCAGAGCCTGCCCGGCGGCCAGCGCCATGGCCCGGTTGCGCGCCATCAGTGCGGCGCCGCCGAAGGCCTCCAGCGCGGCAATCGCCTCGGTCACCGACAGGTGGGCTGAGGGGTCGCGCGTGCCGGTCCAGTCGAACTCCGCCAGGTAGCCTTCGCCCAGCCCGTGCGAGATGATCGGCGCATGGGTTTCCGCCCGGCGGGACGGCGCGGTCCAGAGGAAGCCGCAGCCCTTCGGCGCCATCAGCCATTTGTGGCAATTGCCGGCGTACCAATCGGCGCCCAGCGCCGCGAGCGAAAGGGTCACCTGGGCCGGGCCATGCGCGCCATCCACCAGCACCGGCACGCCGCGCGCCTGGCAGGCGGCGACCATCGCCTCGATCGGAAGGATCAGCGCGCTGGGGGAGGTGATGTGGTCCAGCACCGCCAGCCGCGTGCGGGGGGTGATGGCACCGACGAGCGACTCCAGCACCGCCTCCGCCGTTGGGCGCGGGAAGGGCAGGGGCGCCTCGACCAGCCGCGCCTCGGCCGCCGCGGCGACATGCGCCGCCGTCTTGCGCACCGCGCCATAGGCATGGCTGAGCAGCAGGATCTCCTCGCCCGGCGCGAACCGGACGGAGCGCAGCATGGCGTTGCAGGCGGCGGTCGCGTTGTCGACGAAGCCGAGGCCATCGGCGTCTGCGCCCAGAAATCCGGCGAGGTCGGCGGCGGCGGCGCGCAGCGCGGGGGTCAGCACCTCCACCATGAAGCGGCTCGGCTGGGCTTCCAGCCGCACCCGCCACGCCGCCTGGGCGGCCAATACCCGGCGCGGCGCGGCGCCGAAGGAGCCGTGGTTGACGGTGAGGAAATCGGGGTCGAGGGCGAAGGCGGCGCGGATGTCGTCCATGCCGGGCATAGGAGGCCGCCCGGGGCGCGGACGGCAAGCCGGTTTCGTGCGAAGGTGAGCGGATGATCGACCTGGCGGCCTATGGCGGCCTTTTCCTCGCCGCCTTCGGCGCCGCCACCATCCTGCCCTTCCAGTCCGAACCCGTGCTGGTCGGGCTGCTGCTGGCCGGCGGGCAACCGCCCTGGCTGCTGGTGCTGGTCGCCAGCATCGGCAACGTGCTGGGGGCGGTGGTGAACTGGGTGCTCGGCCGCTGGCTCCATCGCTGGCGCGACCGTCCCTGGTTCCCGGTGACGGCGGCCCAGCTGGCCCGGGCGGAGGGCTGGTACCGCCGCTGGGGCCGCTGGTCGCTGCTGCTGAGCTGGGCGCCGCTCGGCGGCGACGCGCTGACCGTCATCGCCGGCGTGCTGCGCGAGCCGCTCTGGGTCTTCGTGCTGCTGGTGAGCATCGCCAAGACGGCGCGCTACGTCGTGCTTGCGCTGCTGACGCTCGGGCTTACCTGAACCGGCATCGCTTGTTCACCCTGGCCGCGGGTGGTAGCGAAACCGGGGGAGCGCGGGGACCATTATGCCAGACATGCACACCGATGGCCGACCGCATGCCGTGGTCATCGGCTCGGGCTTTGGTGGGCTGGCCGCCGCGGTGCGGTTGGGCGCCCGCGGCTACCGGGTGACGGTGCTGGAGAAGCTGGATGGCCCGGGCGGCCGCGCCTATGTCTTCCGCCAGGACGGCTTCACCTTCGATGCCGGCCCGACCATCATCACCGCGCCCTACCTGCTGGAGGAGCTGTGGGAGGTCGCCGGGCGGCGCCTGGCCGATGACGTGGACCTGCGGCCGGTCGACCCCTTCTACAAGATCCGCTTCGACGACGGTGAGACGCTGTCCTGCCACGCGGACCTCGACGCCATGCGGGCGGAGGTCGCGCGCATCTCGCCGGAGGATGCCGGTGGCTTCGACCGCTTCATCCGCGACAGCGAGAAGATCTACGACATCGCCTTCACCCAGCTGGTCGACCAGCCCTTCCACAAGCTCGGCACGCTGCTGACCTCGGTGCCCGACCTGATCCGCTTGCAGGGCTACCGCACGGTCTATGCCAAGGTCTCCGACTATTTCCGCCATCCGAAGCTGCGGGTCGCATTCAGCTTCCATCCGCTGCTGATCGGCGGCAATCCGCTGACCACCACGGCGTATTACTGCCTGATCGCGCATCTGGAGCGTACGCACCGCGTCCACTACGCCATGGGCGGCATGGGCGCGCTGGTGCAGGGGCTGGTCGGGCTGATCGAGGGCCTGGGCGGCCGCATGCGCTACCAATCGGAGGTGACGCGGATCGAGGTCTCGAAAGGCCGCGCCACCGGCGTGACCCTGGCCTCGGGCGAGACCATCGGCGCCGATATCGTCGTCTCCAACGCCGATGTCGGCTGGACCTATTCCAAGCTGCTGGGTCACCACGCGCGCAAGCGCTGGACCGACCGGAAGGTCGAGAAGGCGCGCTATTCGATGAGCCTGTTTGTCTGGTACTTCGGCACCAGCAAGCGGTACGATTCGGTCTACCACCACACCATGGTGCTCGGCCCGCGCTACGAGGCGCTGCTGAAGGACATCTTCTCGAAGAAGCACCTGTCGGAGGATTTCAGCCTCTACCTGCACCGCCCCAGCATGACGGACCCGTCGCTGGCGCCGGAGGGGTGCGACAGCTTCTACGTGCTGGCGCCGGTGCCGCATCTCGGCAGCGGGACGGATTGGGCGGCGAAGGCGGAGCCTTTCCGCGCCGCCATCCAGCAGCGGCTGGAACAGACCGTGCTGCCGGAGCTCGGCGAGCATATCGTCACCTCCCGCGTGCTGACGCCGCAGGATTTCCGCGACCGGCTGCTGAGCGTGAACGGCGCCGCCTTCTCGCTGGAGCCGCAGCTGTTCCAGAGCGCCTGGTTCCGCCCGCACAATGTCAGCGAGGAGGTCGAGGGGCTGTATCTGGTCGGCGCGGGGACGCATCCCGGCGCCGGCGTGCCGGGCGTCATCTGCTCGGCGAAGATATTGGACGAGGTGGTGCCGGCGCCGGGCGCCCTCGTCCGCGCCTAGGCCCGCGCGTGCCGCGGCATCGCCGCCGCGCGCGCCCGGGTCTGCAGGTCGATCTTCCGCCAGTGCCAGAGGATCAGCCCGATCCCGGTGCTGAGCGGGATCGCCCACATCACCGGGTTCAGCGCAAGTTCCGGGATGATGCGCACGGAACCGAACGCCATGAACGCCGTGTAGACCGAGATGCCGGCGCCGACCAAGGCCTTCACATGTTCCTTCAGCCAGTCCATCGGCCCCGGTCGCGGCTTGTAGAGGAACCAGAGATTGGTCAACCCGGTCGCCACCCCGACGATGGAAATCCCCATCATCAGCGGCATGTCGATCAGCCAGCCCTGCAACGCGCAGTTCAGCGCGGCGAGGATCACCAGCGGCTGCAGCACCAGGTTGCGCCACTCGCGCCCCTTCTCCCGCCGTCGGCCGTTCTTCACCGCCAGCCAGCCATACCAGGCGAGGTTGATGGTGAGGATGCCCATATGCAGCATCATCCAGCCGAAGATGCCGCGGATGAAGGGCGCCTCGAACATCCCCACCAGATGCGGGTGCGTCTCCTTCGGCGCAATCAGGGTGAAGATGCTCATGCAGATCGCCAGCATGCCGGTGATCAGCATCGCCACGGTGAAGATGCGGCCGGCCTTGCGATGCGTCTCGCCGCCCTTGCGGCCGATGACCGGCACCCAGAAGGCGATCGCCCCTGTGGTCCCGGCGAGGATATGCGCGGCGATCAGGAATTCGAAGAGCCGGTGCTCCATGGGTGCTCTCTGCCGGGAGGTTGCCGGGACAATGGCACCTGACATAGTCTGGTGTAAAGCAAACGGAACGCCCGAGGAGCAGAGCGCCCGGTGTACATCCCCCCGCGCCCGATCTCCCGCCCCGCGCTGATCGCGCTGATCCGTGTGGCCATGCGCGGCGACGGCAACCTGCTGGCGCTGCTGCCGGCCGCCGCCTACCGGATGGAGATCGGCCCGCTTGGCTGGTCGCGCCGGTCCACCCTCATCGTCAACCGGCCGGATCTGGTGCGCCAGGTGCTGCTGGACCCGGAGGGCATCTTCCCGAAGAGCGACCTGATGGTGAACGCGCTGGAGCCGCTGATCGGCGACAGCATCTTCGTGAGTTCGGGCGAGACCTGGCGCCGGCAGCGGGCGATGATCGACCCGTCCCTGACGCTGATGCGGGTGAACCGCGCCTTCCCGGCGATGGAGGCGGGGGCGGCGCTGTGCGAGGCGACGCTGGCCGAACGCGCGGCAGCGGGCGAGCGCTTCTCGCTCGACCTGACCATGTCCCACCTGACCGCCGACATCATCTGCCGCACGGTGTTTTCCAGCGGGCTGGAACACGCCGCGGCGCACGACGTCTTCGACGCCTTCACGGTGTTCGAGCGCAGCGTGGCCCAGGTGGAAATCCGCCGGCTGATCATGGACAAGGCCTGGACCCGCATCCCACAGAAGCCGGACGTGCTGGAGGCCTGCCGGCTGATCCGTGGCCATCTCGGCGCGCTGCTGGACGGGCATTTGGCCGCCGGTGCCTCCTTCGATGACATCGCCAGCGCGGTGGTCGAGGCGCGCGACGGCGCCGGCCGCGCCTTCACGCGGGAGGAACTGATCGACCAGCTCGGCGTGCTGTTCCTGGCCGGGCACGAGACCAGCGCCAGCGCACTGACCTGGGTCTTCTTCATCCTGGCGACCCAGCCGGCGCTGGTGGCCCGCCTGCGCGCCGAAATCCGCGACGTCGTCGGCAATGGCCCGATCGAGTTCGAGCACACCAAGCGCCTGACCTTCATCCGCAACATCTTCCGCGAGACCTTGCGGCTCTATCCGCCCATCACCTTCCTGCCGCGCATCGCCAACGAGGCGACGATGCTGGGCGAGACCAGGGTGCGCCGCGGCGCGCTCATCATGGTGGCGCCCTGGGTGCTGCACCGCCACCGCGGCTACTGGAAGGATCCGGACGTCTTCGACCCGGACCGCTTCCTGCCCGAGCGCGAATCGGAGCTGACGGCCGGCGCCTACATCCCCTTCGGCATCGGCCCGCGCATCTGCGCCGGCGCCGCCTTCGCCACCATCGAGGCGGTGCTGCTGATCGCCCGGCTGTTCCGCGCCTTCGACTTCCATGTCGAGGCACCGGAGGCGGTGGAGCCGGCGGCGCGCCTCACCACGCGGCCGGTGGAGCAGGTGATGTGCCGGGTGACCCGCGCCGCATGAACACCGTGCTGCTGACCTTGGGGCGTTTGCCGAAGGCGCTCGACATCGCGCGCAGTTTTTCGGCGGCCGGCTGGCGCGTGGTGGTGGCGGAGCCGCACCGGCGGCACCTGTCCGGCGCGTCCCGCAGTGTCGCGCGCAGCGTGCAGGTCACCGCACCGGCGGTGGATGCGGGGACCTATCTGCGCGACCTGGTGCGGGTGGTGGCCGAGGAGGGCGCGTCGCTGGTCGTGCCGGTGTCGGAGGAGGCGATGCATGTCGCGCATCTCCGCCCGCTGCTGCCGGACGGCGTGCGCCTGCTGGCCATGGCGCCCGACCTCGTGCTGCGGCTGCACGACAAGCACGGCTTCGCCCTGGCGGCGCAGGCGGCCGGGCTGACGGTACCGGAAACCTTCGCGCTGGAGGATCCGGCGGCGCGCGCGTTGGCCGACCGCGGCGACGTCATCGTCAAGCCGACCCATTCCTGTTCCGGCCGCGGCGTCCGGCGCATCCCGCGCGGCGCGGCGCTGCCGCCGGCGGAACCCGCCGTGGTGCAGCGCCTGGTGCGCGGCGCGGAGCACAGCACCTGCACCCTGGCGCATGACGGCGTGGTACAGGCCACGGCCATCTATCGCGGCACCTTGATGTCGGGCTCCGTCGCCGTCGGCTTCGAGCGGATCGATCATCCGGCGATCGAGGCCTGGGTCGCCCGCTTCGTCGCGGCGACCGGGTGGTGCGGCTTCATCGCCTTCGACCTGATCGTCGATGAAGCCGGGACGCCCTGGGGCATCGAGTGCAACCCGCGCACCACCAGCGGCCTGCATTTCTTCGCCGAGTCGGACCTGGCGCCGGCCATCCTCGACCCGGCGCAGCCGCTGCGCTTCCGCCCGGAACGCCGGCTGCAGCAATTCTGGTCCTGCGTGACCGAGACGCAGGACAGCTTCGGCGACTGGCCGCGCTTCCGCGCCAATCTCCGCCATTTGTTCGGCACGCGCGACGTGACCTGGCGCGCCGCCGACCCGCTGCCGCTGCTGACCATGCCCTGGACGGCGTGGCCGATCATCGCGGAGGCGAAGCGGCGCGGCGTGCCGTTCGGCGAAGTGGCGACGCTCGACGTCGGCTGGTCGGACACCGCGCCCCCACCGCACCCCGCCGGCTGATCGCGGCGGCGCTGCCGCTTCGGCGCCACGCGGCGGCGGAACGTCCCGCCTCGCCCGGTCGTGTCGACCCGCGCCCGCCGCGAAGGCCGAGAGTGCCCCGACCGACGCATCGGTTGGGATGACCATGGGCACCACGACTCACACCGCGAAGCCGGACTTCAACGGGGACGGCCACGCCGACCTGCTCTGGCAGGGTGCGAATGGCGATTACAGCATCTGGTACATGGGCGCGGATGGCCGCAGCAGCCTCGGTTCGGTCTACGTCCCGAGCCCCGGGCCCGGCTGGAAACTCGCCCTGCTTGGCGATTTCAGCGCGGGCCCCGCGACCAACACCGATGTCCTCTGGGCGCCGGCGGGCGGCCAGCTGACGATCTGGCACTGGTCGGCAAACGGCCAGACGCATGGCGACCAGGCCTTGCTCTACGGCAGCGCGATCCCGCTGGTGGCGGCGGGCGACTTCAACGGCGACGGTATGGACGACATGCTGGCCTTCACGCCGCCCAGCGCCGCCCTGCCGAACGGGTCCTGGCAATCCTACGACGCCAGCGACCGCAAGATCCCCTCCACCGGCATCGGCAGCATGGCGCCGGTGCCCCTGGATGACCGCTTTACCGGCGTCGGCGACTTCAACGGCGACGGGCGCGACGACATCCTGTTCCGCAGCGCGGCCTCGTCCGGCGATTTCCTGATCCGGGAGGTGAACCCGGCGCTGCCGCTGCAGACCGCCGTGATGCAGAGCGTGGATGCGCCCTTCCTCGGCCCGGATGCGGGCTGGACGCTGGTGGCCATCGCCGATTTCGACGGCGACCGGCATGCCGACCTGCTCTGGTACAACCCGCAGGCCGGGGTGACCTCGATCTGGCTGATGGACGGCAATTGGCCGAAGGCCATGGCCACCCTGCCCGATCCCGGGCGGTTCTGGACCCCGGTCGATGCCGCCGACTACGACAATGACGGCAAGGCGGACCTGCTCTGGCGCGGCGCCAACGGCGCCTACAGCGAATGGATCATGGACGGCACGAAGCCGGTCGCGCTCGGCCTCTCCATCGCGCCGCTCGGCGACTATTGGACGGTGGCCTCGGCCTAGCCTGTTTGCGAAGCAGATTCACGCCTCCAGGCGACTCCGCCTTGCGGCGATCTGCTTCAGCGCCGCGCGCGCGGCACCTTCACCGGCAGCATGGCCTGGATCGGCAGCGCGGCGAAGCGGTCCAGCGCCAGGCTTTCATGCACCGCCGTCGCCTCCTGCCCCAGCAGCCGGGTGCGGATCTCGGACCGCGTGTAGAAGGGCGTGTCCTCCAGCGCGCGGACCAACCGCGCCCGGCCGTCCTCCGACCGTGCGGGCCGCGCCACGCCCCAGAAGCCGCGCGGCAGGGCGGCGGCGGGCGGCGGTTCGATATCCTCCACCGCGCCGTCGGCACGCACCCGCAGCGCCAGCGACTGCGCGGTACCGTCGCGCCGCAGCGCGTTGTACAGCACCGCCGTCCGGTCCGGCATCGGCGCCCGGCACCAGTCCCAGTCGACGAAGTCCCGTTCCAGCGGCGCGCTGCCGGCGTTGGTGTCGAAATAGGCTGGGCCGGACCAGCGCAGCGCCGGGCTTTCCAGCGCCACCTCAACCCGGGACCGCGCGGCGATCGGCTGCCAGCGGTGCCGGCCTGCCGCATCCAGAAGGAAGCTGCGGGTCGAGACTGCCTGCGGGATCACCCGCACCGTGCCGCGCAGCCGCGAGGGGACCGGCGCCGTCACCTCCTCGATCCGGATGGTCAGCGCGTTGCCGTCCCATTCCATCCCGCTCGGGCCGATCTGCAGGAAATCCGCGCCGCGCCGCAGCGCCGTGCGCGGCCGGTCGGTCATCGCCCAGCGCCGCGGCGTGCCGTAGAGCGCGACGTTCATGCAGCAATGGTTCTCAGGGTCGCCGGCGCCCCAGCGGCGCGACCAGGCATACCAGGGGGAGAACACCGTGCCGATGAAGGCGATGATGGTGATGCCGTGCGCCCCATCGTCGCTCAGCGCATCCACGTACCACCAGGCATAGCCATGCGGCGGGACGGGGCGGTCGAATTCCCAGCCGCGCGTCGCGGCGGTGACGGCGTTCATCGGACATCCTCCAGCAGCGCCGCCGCGGCCAGCCGGCCAGACAGCGTCGCCATCGGCACCCCGGCGCCGGGATGCGCGCTGCCGCCGGCGAGATACAGGCCCGGCAGCCGGGTGCGCGCGCCGGGACGGCTGAAGCTGGCCTGCCAGCCATGCACCGCCATGCCGTACAGCGCGCCGCCGGTCGCCGGGAACAGTGCGTCGAAGCCGGTCGGCGTGGTCAGCACCTCGCGCGCCGCATCGCGCGTGATCCGCAGCCCGGCGCGTTCCATCACGCCGAAGCTCGCCGTCGCCGCCGCCTCGATCTCGGCCGCCGAGAGCGGCTTTGAATCGCCGCGCGCCGGCGCGTTGATCAGGCAGAGCAACCGTTCCGGCCCGCCCGGCGCCGCATCATCGTCGCCGCGGTCCTGCGCGCAGATATAGACGGTGGGCGTCGCCGGCACCCGGGCGCGCACCGAAAGATCGGCGAACTCGCCGGGATAGTCGCGCGAGAAGAAGACGTTGTGCCGGACCAGCGGGAAGCCCGCGGTCTCGACATGCATCGCCCAGGTGATGGCGGAAAGCGAGCGGCGTGACCACGGCACCGCATCGACCGCCTTGGCCACAGCAGGGCCGAACCGCCCGGTACCGATGGCCGAGGCATCGGCATTGGCGACGATGGCGGCGGCCTCGATCACCTCGCCATCCGCCAGGCGCACGCCGCGCGCCCGGCCGCCCTCGGTCAGGATCGCCGCGACCTCGGCGCCGTAGCGGAAGCGCGCGCCCTTCGTCGTTGCCAGCGCCTCGATGGCGCGGGCGATGCGGTGCATGCCGCCCTCCACCAGCCAGACGCCGGATTGCTCGACATGCGCGATCAGCATCAGCGTCGCCGGCGCCAGGAAGGGGGAGGAGCCGACATAGGTGGCGTAGCGGCCGAACAATTGCCGCAGCCGCTGGTCCTTGAAGTGTTCCCCCAGCGCCGACCAGAGCGAGCTGAAGGGCGACGTCGCCAGGATGCGCCCGACGCCGCCGATGCCGGCGCGGGAGACGAGCGACACCGGCGTCGGCCGGCCGCCGCGGATGAAGGGGCCTTCCAGCGCCGCATAGGTGCGCTTCGCCCGGGCGACGAAATCGAGATAGCCACGCGCTTCCGCAGCACCGGCGAAGGCGCCGATGGCATCCGCCGAAGCCTGGATGTCGGCGAACAGGTCGAGCCCCGCCGCATCGCCGTCCCAGGCATGCCGCGCCAGCACCGAGACCGGCCGCAACGCCAGGTGGTCGGCGAGGGTGGCTCCGGCGGCGGCGAACAATTCCTCGAACACCCAGCGCATGGTGAAGACGGTCGGGCCGCCATCGATCCGCGCATCGCCGATGGCGATCTGCCGCATCTTGCCGCCGGGTGCCGCGGCGCGGTCCAGCACCAGCACCTCCCGCCCACGCGCCACGAGGTCGAGCGCGGCGGCGAGGCCGCCGATTCCGGCGCCGATGACGACGACAGGCCGGCTCACGCCAACGATTCCGGCCCGGTGCGACGCGTCATTCTCATGCCGCGAATTCAGGGCGGCGGCGGTGCGATGTCAAGTTGCCTGGACACTGCTTGGGCCCCCGCGGGATGCGTCAGCGCGATGAAGGTTGCCGCCTGGGCCGCGACACGATTCCGCGACGCCCGGTGACGGCGTGTAACTCTGTCTACAATAGACGAATCCTGGGGCGCCAACGGGGCGGCCCCGATCGGAGGGATCGTCTGTGTCACGCAAGCTTGCGGCGGAATTCTTCGGTACCTTCTGGCTGGTCCTCGGCGGCTGCGGCAGCGCCGTGCTGGCCGCGGCCTTTCCGGATGTCGGCATCGGCCTGCTCGGTGTCTCCTTCGCCTTCGGCCTCACTGTCCTGACCATGGCGTTTGCCATCGGCCACATCTCCGGCTGCCACCTGAATCCGGCCGTCACCTGCGGCCTGGTCGCCGCCGGCCGCTTCAAGGCGGGAGAGGCGCTGCCCTACATCGCGGCGCAGGTCATCGGCGCCTCGGTCGCCGCCTTCGTGCTCTATGCCATCGCCTCCGGCCAGCCGGGCTGGGACCTCGCAGTGAAGGGCCTGGCGGCGAACGGCTTCGGCGAATCCTCGCCCGGCAAGTTCAACATCGCCTCCGGCTTCATCACCGAGGTGGTGATGACCTTCTTCTTCCTCATCGTCATCCTTGGCGCGACCTCCGAACGCGCACCCAAGGGCTTCGCGCCGATCGCCATCGGCCTTTGCCTGACGCTGATCCACCTGATCAGCATCCCCGTCACCAACACCAGCGTGAACCCGGCGCGCAGCACCGGCCCGGCCCTGGTGCTGGGCGGCGTTGCGTTGCAGCAGCTCTGGATGTTCTGGGTGGCGCCAATCCTCGGCGGCGTCGTCGGCGGCCTGGTGCATCGCTGGCTGAGCACGGAG
>JBMOJU010000001.1:0-49997 GCA_049315625.1 Paracraurococcus sp. | reverse complement strand
CTCTCCCAGGCGCCGCCCACGGTGCCGGCGGTGCGGGTGTGGCAGGCCTCGCCGGCGAAGCGGAGCCGGCCCTTGGCCAGGGCGGCGTCGCGCAGCACGGCGCGGGCGCCGTACTGCCCGACCCGGGCATGGCTATAGGCACCGAGGAACAGCGGATCCGCCGCCCAGCCGGTCACCACCGCGCCCGGGGCGAAGGTGCGCGCCACCGCCGCCGCGCCGAAGAAGCGCGCGAGGTCGGCGCGGGCGAAGGCCTCGGCCGCAGCGGCGCCCTCCCGCGCCAGAGCCCAGGCGGCCTCGCCGCCGATGAAGCCCACCGCATGGTCGCGGCCCCAGGGCCAGAGCATCCAGGACATCGGCGCATCGCCTGGCCCCGCCACCTGCTGCCCCAGCCGGGCGAAGGGGCCGAGGCCGAGCCGGTGTTCGCCGGCGGCCCGCAGCGCGACCTTGCTCAGCAGCCCCTGCGGCAGCCGGGCGATCGCCGCCTGGATATCGTCCGGCAAGGCCGGGTCGAAGCGGATGCCATTCGCCGCCAGCACGCCGGTCGAGACGGTGACGATCGCCGCCGCTGCCCGCAGCATGCCCCAGCCGCCCTCCGCGACCACGCCCGCGCCATCCCAGCGCAGCAGGGCGACCGGCGCGCCCAGGGTCACCGGCAGCCCCTCGCCGAGGCGCGCGACCAGGCTGCCGAAGCCTTCGGCCACCTGCAGGTTGGCTCCGTCCAGCCCGGTGGCGACGTAGTCGTGCAGGCTGAAGTGTTCGGCCTCGACGCCGGAAATGATGCTGCTGAACCAGTGGGAGACGGTGGCGTCCCACGGCCCGCCGCGCGGCACCGCCTCCGCCAGCGGGATATCCGCGCCGCCGGCCGCGTCGCGCGCCTCGGCCGCCGCCTCCCAGGCCTCGCAGGCGGCGTCGTGCGCGGCGCGCTCGGCGGGCGTGGCCGGCCGGTCGCCGAACAGCAGGATGTCGCGCACCCGCCGCCGCTCGTCGCGCAGGGTGAAGCCCAGGTCGCGGGCGATCGGCGTCAGCGGGTTGCGTTCGGCGCCGTGGATCCAGGAGGCGCCGTGGTCGAAGGGCACGCCGAGCGAGGCGCTCTCGGTCCAGGCCCGGCCGCCGAGCCGCCGGCCGGCCTCCAACACCCGCACCGTCCGGCCCCGCGCCCGCAGCAGCCGCGCCGCTGCGATGCCGGCGGCGCCTGCGCCGATAACCAAGACGTCCACGTCGGGGATCATGCCCGGGTGCGGAACCTCACGGCCTCGCCAGGTCCAGGCTCCTTCGCCAGGCGCCCCTGGCGTTCCAGCCGGCGCAGATGCGCCAGCGTCTCGCCCACGGTGAAGCCCATCTGCGCCACCTCCCCGGTCGCCCGGGGGAACAGGATCTGCGCCGACTCGAAGGCGGTCAGCGGCTCCCGGCAGGCCTCCGCCAGCGTGTCCAGCCGCTCGGCATGGTGGCCGGCCAGCTGATCCAGCCGGCGGTGCAGGGTCGAGAACGGCTCGCCATGCGAGGGCAGCACCAGGGTGTCCTCCGGCAGGTGCCGGAAGCGCTCGTTGCTGGCCAGGAAGTCGCCCAGCGGGTCGGCCTCCGGCTCGCCCGGATGCAGGCCGATATAGGGCGAGATGCGCGGCAGGATCTGGTCGGCCGAGATCAGCACGCCGCGTTCCGGCGAATAGAGGGTCGCCATGTCCGGCGCATGCCCGGCGCCGGTCACCACCCGCCACTCGCTGCCGCCGATCGTCACGCTGCGGCCATCCTTGATGGCGTGGAAGCTGCGCGGCAGTTCGGCCACCGCCCGCTGGTACAGCGCGCCGCGGCCCTCGACGAAGGAAAGGTATTCCGGCGGGCACCCCGCCCGCGTGTAGTGCGCGATCTGCTGCGCCATCATGTCCGGCCCGCTGTCGAACCAGAGGGCACGGGCGGTCAGCCACTCGATGCGCGTCATCATCGGCAGGATGCCGAAGCGTTCGCAGAGCCAGCCGGTCAGGCCGATATGGTCGGGGTGGAAATGCGTCACCAGCAGCGCCGTCAGCGGCCGCCCGCCGAGTTCCGGCCGGGCCAGCACCTGGTCCCATAATTCGCGGGAGGCGCGGCCGGCGACGCTGGTGTCCACTGCCAGCCAGCCGCCATCGTGTTCCAGGAACCAAATGTTCACGTGGCTGGGCGGAAATGGCAGCGGCATCCGGGCGCGCAGCAGGCCGGGCTGCAGCACCCGCACCTCCCCCGGCGCCGGCATGTCGGGGGCGAGGTCGCGGGGCGCGTCGGGCATCCGGTCGGGTCTCCGCCGCTGGCGAACAGGCCAGGAAAGTGGCTAGGGCGCCGGCCCGGTCGAGTCGGGCGGGTCGCGGGGCGCGACCGGAAGATAGAAGCCGGCCGCGACCCTTGTCGACCCAGCCATCCGGTGGCAGGCGGCAGCAGAAATTCGCCTCTCACGCGATTTCGTACTGCGGCGGTTCGCCCGAAGGTCCAAGTTGCCCCGCACAGCGTCCGGCACGGGGCCGGCGCGGGGGACGGGCGCCCAAGGTGGGCTACAGCGAAACCATGCAGCGACTGCCGGTGCCGGCCGGGGTGCGACCCGCGCCGCCGCTCCGCCCGGCCGCGCGCAGGGGCATCCTCCGCGGATCGGCCCTTCTCATCCTGGCGGCCCTGGTGCTGCCGCTGGCGATGCTGCCGCTCGGCCGCCTGGTCCCGACGCTGGAGACCGAGGCGACCGAGCTTGCCGCCGCCGCCGCGGCAGCCGCGTCCCGGATTGCCGCCGCCCTGCCGGCGCCGGCAACCGCCGCGCCGGATGCGGCGGCGATCGTCGCCGTCCTCGCCGCCGGGCCGCCAGCCAAAGGGGTGACGCTCGCCCTGCTCGGGCCAGCGGGCGAGGTGGTCGCCGGCGCCATGCCGACGGCCGGCACCAGTCCGTTCCTTGCCGCGGAACAGGCGGTGACGGGCGCGCCCTATCGTGTCCTGGCGATGCGGGCGGCACCGCCGCCGCGCGAGGGCCTGCTGCCGCTCGGCGCCGCCATGCTGGCGATGCTGCTGCTGGCCCTGCTGGCCTACCGCCGTGAAGCGCAGGCCCACGCCGTCGCGGCGGCGGAGGAACGACGCGACGCGCAGCGGACCGCCGCCCTGGCGGAAAGCGAGGCGCAGCTGCGCCTGGCGCTCGGCGCCGCCGAACTCGGCTGCTGGTCCTGGGACGAAGGGACGGACCGGGTCACCTGGGACGCCGAGGCCGCGGCGATCCTCGATTGGTACCCCGCCGAACCGGTGAGCGCGGCGGCGCTGCGCGACCACGTGGAACCCGCCGACCGGCCGCTGATGGATGCCGCCATGGCCCGCGCCAGGCGCAGCGGCGAACCGGCGCATTGCGCGCTCCGGCTACGGACGCCGCCCGGTATCCGGCCGCGCTGGATCGAACTCCGCGCGCAGGCGCAGAGCGAGCCGGGCGGGGCCACCTGGCACGGCGTGATCGCCGACATCACCGCGCGGCGCCGGGCGGAGGAGGAGCAGCGCCTGCTGCTCCGCGAAGTCGACCATCGGGCCAAGAATACCCTGGCTGTGGTGCAGGCGCTGCTGCGTCTGACACGGACGGAGGATCCGGCCAATTTCCTGCCACGGGTGGAGGCGCGAATCGGCGCCCTGGCCCGGGCGCATACGCTGCTGGCCCAGGCGCGCTGGCAGGGCGCCGGGCTCCAACGCCTGGCGGAGGCGGAGCTTGTCCGCTACCGCGCTGGCGGCGCCCGGCTGACCTTGTCCGGACCCATGATGGTGCTGGCCGCGACCGCGGTGCAGCCGATCGCCATGGTGCTGCACGAGCTGGCGAGCAACGCGGCCAGCTTCGGCGCGCTGGCACAACCGGGCGCCGCGTTATCGCTGACCTGGCGGCCTGTGCCGCAAGGAGGCCTGGACCTGGTCTGGCAGGAGCATTTAGCCGCACCCCTGCCCGAGGCGCCGGCGCAGAAGGGATTCGGCATCCGTATCCTGGAGGCGACGGTGCAGGATCAACTCGGCGGGCGGATCGAGAGGAACTGGACGCCGGAGGGGCTGCGCTGCGTGATTCACCTGCCGTCCGCCTGTCTGCGGCCGGCCGAGGCGCAGTCGCAGGCATAGGGCATGCTGCGTTCGCCTGCGCTCACGGCGCATGCTCCAGCCATGGCCTGGTCGCGCCATTCGGCGGTTTCGGCGATTCTGCCTCAACCCATCCCGCGTTGGGCGATGCTGGCCTTGATCAGCCCTGGGCGTGGTGCAGCAGCCCCTCCAGGTACCGCCCATAGCCGCTGTTGCGCAGCGGCCTGGCGACCTCTAGCAGTTGTGCGTCGTCGATGAATCCCTTGCGCCAGGCGACTTCCTCGGGCGCGGCAACCTTCTGGCCGGTGCGCTTTTCGATGGCGCGGACGAACTCGCCAGCCTCCAGCATGCTGTCATGCGTGCCGGTGTCGAGCCAGGCATAGCCGCGGCCGAGCCGCGCGACGCGCAGCGTGCCCTCCGCAAGGTAGGCCTTGTTGAGGTCTGTGATCTCGTACTCGCCGCGCGCCGAGGGCTTCAGGGCGCGGGCCATCGCCGGCGCTCGCCCGTCGTAGAAATAGAGGCCGGTGACCGCCCAGTCGGATTTCGGCTTGAGCGGCTTTTCCTCGATCGAGAGCGCGCGTCCCTCGGCATCGAATTCGGCGACGCCATAGCGTTCCGGATCGGCGACCCGATAGGCGAAGACCGCGGCGCCGTGCTCGGCGACGGCCTCGGCCATGCGGTTGTCGAGCTCATGCCCGTGGAAGATGTTGTCGCCCAGCACCAGGGCGGCGGGACCGCCTTCGAGGAACTCCTCCGCCAGCACCAGGGCCATGGCGATGCCGTTCGGCGTTTCCTGCACCTGGTAGACCAGGCGGATGCCCCATTGGCTGCCATCGCCCAGCAGGCGCTGGAACAGCGGCATGTCGTGCGGGGTTGAGATGATCATGATCTCCCGGATCCCGGCCAGCATTAGCACCGAGAGCGGATAGTAGACCATCGGCTTGTCGTAGACCGGCAGCAACTGCTTGGAGACGGCGAGCGTCGCCGGGTACAGCCGTGTTCCGCTGCCGCCGGCGAGGACGATGCCCTTCATGCGTGCTGATCCTTCAGGAGTGCGTCGAGGCAGGCTTCGAGTCCGGCGCGCCAATCGGCCGGCGGAATGCCGAGCAGCGTCGCGGCGCGGGTGCAGTCGAGCCGCGAATTCGCCGGCCGCCGTGCCGGTGTCGGGTATTCGTCGGTGGTGATCGCGCTCAGCCTCGGCGCTGGCTGGCTGCGCCGCGCGGCGGCTTCGAAGATCGCCGCGGCGAAGCCGTGCCAGGTGGTGTAGGGCGCGCCGGTCAGGTGGGTGATGCCGAAGACCGGGTCGCCGGCCGGCGCCGCGACGAGGCGCGGCAGCACGGCGACGGCGGCGGCGGCGAGATCGGCGGCGAAGGTCGGCGCGCCGTGCTGGTCGGCGACCACGCGCAGCTCCGGTCGCTCGCGACCGAGTCGCAGCATGGTCTTGACGAAATTGCCGCCATGCGGCGAGCAGACCCAGGCGGTGCGCAACGTAACCGAGCGCGGCTGCGCCAGGTGCAGCAGCAATTCACCGGCGAGCTTCGAGGCGCCATAGGCGCCGACCGGATCGGGCGAATCGGCTTCCGTATAGGGCGCGTCCTTGCGTCCGTCGAAGACATAGTCGGTCGAGTAGTGGATGACGGGCACGCCGGCGCGCGCCGCCGCCTCGCCCAGCAGGCGCGGGCCGGTGGCGTTGACCGCGAAGGCCAGGGTGCGGTGCTCCTCCGCCCGGTCCACCGCCGTGTAGGCGGCGCAGTTCACCACCGCGTCGGGCGTGGCGCGGGCGAAGGCGGCGGCGACCTGCGCGGCGTCGGTCAGGTCGAATTCCGGCGGCTCCAGTGCCAGCGATTCGTGCCCGGCGGCGGCCAGCCGCGGCAGCAATTCGGTGGCGATCTGGCCGGTGCGGCCGATGACGAGGACCCGCATCAGCCGGCCTTTACGGCGAGATCCTGCCGCTCCGCGGCCGGAAGCAGGCCGAGTCGCTCGCCAGCATACTTCGCCTCGCGCAGCGGCCGCCACCACCATTCATTCGCCAGGTACCAGTCGATGGTGGCGGCGATGCCGCTCTCGAAGCTCTCCTGCTGCCGCCAGCCGAGTTCGTGCTCGATCTTCGTGCAGTCGATGGCGTAGCGCGCATCGTGCCCGGGCCGATCGGTGACGAAGCGGATCAGCCCGCGGCGCGGCGCCGCGGCCGGGCGGCGCGCGTCGAGCGCGTCGCAGATGGTCTCGACGACCTGCAGGTTGCGCCGCTCCGCCCGGCCGCCGATGCAGTAGGTCTCGCCGACCCGGCCGTGCTCCACCACCGTTACCAGGGCGCGGGCGTGGTCCTCGACATGCAGCCAGTCGCGGATGTTGCTGCCGTCGCCATAGACCGGCAGGTCCTTGCCTTCGAGCGCGTTGAGGATGACCAGCGGGATCAGCTTCTCCGGGAAGTGGTAGGGGCCGTAATTGTTCGAGCAGTTGGTCACCAGCACCGGCAGCCCGTAGGTCTCGTGCCAGGCACGGACCAGGTGGTCGGACGACGCCTTGCTGGCGGAATAGGGCGAGCGCGGGTCGTAGGCCGTGGCTTCGCTGAACGCGCCGGTGGGCCCGAGCGAGCCGAACACCTCGTCGGTCGAGATGTGGTGGAAGCGGAAGCCGGCCTTGCCTGCCGCGTCGAGCGAGGCGTGGTAGCCGCGCGCCGCCTCCAGCATGCAGAAGGTGCCGTGGATGTTGGTGCGGATGAAGTCGCCCGCACCGGTGATCGAGCGGTCGACATGGCTTTCCGCCGCCAGGTGCATCACCGCATCGGGCCGGAACGCCGCCATCGCCGCCCGCATCGCCGGCAGGTCGCAGATATCGGCCTCGAGGAATTGGAAGCCGTGCTGCCCCTCGCAGTCGCGGATCGAACGCCGGTCGCCGGCATAGGTCAGCTTGTCGACGACGAGCACGGTGGCGCCGCGCTGCTGGACGAGAAGCCGGGTGACGGCGGAGCCGATGAAGCCGGCGCCACCGGTGACGAGGATGCGCATGGGCGGTCTGGACCTCAGAGTCTGCGAAGCGATCGAACTTGCGCAAGAACACCCTTTGGAAACATTGGCTTTCCTGCGGCGAGTTCGGTGCTGAAGGGCATTCTTTCACAAACTCTCAGGCGAAGGCGGGCGGCAGGTCGCGCAGGCGGGGCGCGCGGCGGTCCTTGTCTGACAGCTGCACCTGCGTTGCATCGAAGGGCCAGGGCAAAGCGAGGTCCGGATCATCCCAGGCGATGCCGCGGTCGCACTCCGGCGCATAGAGCGCGGTGACCTTGTAGGCGACCTCGGTATCCGGCGTCAGCGTGCAGAAGCCGTGTGCGAAGCCGGTGGGGATGAAGAGCTGCTGCGCGTTCTCGGCGGTCAGCTCCACCGCGACGTGCCGGCCATAGCCGGGCGAGTCGCGCCGGATATCGACCGCGACGTCAAGGATGGCGCCGCGCAGCACCCGGACCAGCTTGGCCTGGGCATGCGGCGGCAGCTGGAAATGCAGGCCGCGCACCGTGCCGGGCTGGGCTGAGAGCGAGTGATTGTCCTGGACGAAGACGTCCGGGATGCCGAGCGCGGCGAAGTCGCGCGCGCTGTAGGTTTCGAGGAAGAAGCCGCGATGGTCGCCGAAGCGTCGCGGCGTGACCAGGACGGGGCCTGGGATCGCCAGGCTGGACGCCGCAAAATTGCCGGACCGGCGCACACCATCGCTCATGCCTGTGTCAGTCGTCTCTCGCGCGAGCACCCGTCAACCCCCGTAGCGTGAGCCGGATCCGCAATCCGCCTTGGTGTTTCAGCGTCCTGGGCGGTTTGCCCGGGATTGCCTCGTTCTGTAATTGAACCCTGAGTGAAGTCAACTTTCAGTGATATGCCACCGTCGATACGCAGCGCACCCGGCCGATACTGCGCGCGTCTTAACCCGAACTTCATTCTCCCGCACGATCCTTGCCCCATCCGGTCCAGGATTCGGGCCGTCGTCCGGGGAAAATCTCCATGCCGTTGAACTCGGTGAACACCAATGTCGGGGCGATGGTCGCGCTGCAGTCCCTGAACCGGACAGCGGATGAGCTTTCGGCCACGCAGAAGCGCATCTCCACCGGCTACCGCGTCGCCGATGCGCGCGACGACGGCGCCGCCTATGCGGTGGCTGAACGCATCCGCGGCGACATGGCCGCGACCAACTCGGCGAACCAGCAGCTCGGCGGCGTGAAGGGCCTGCTGGAGGTCACCAGCACGGCGCTGCAGAACGTCTCCACCACGTTGCAGAAGCTGAAGGAGATCACCGTCAAGCTCGCCGACGGCACCATCACCACCGAACAGCGCACCCAGTACCAGGCGCAGGCCAAGCAGCTGACCAACAACGTGCAGGCCTTCATCCAGGATGCCAGTTACAACGGTCTGAACATCCTGGACGACAGCACCGCCACCGCAGTGAAGGTGATCACCAGCGGCAGCGGCACCTACTACAGCTTCAGCAGCTTCTCGGCCCTGGCGCAGGTCTTCAACGCCATCTCGGTGGCCAATACCTGGACCGCCAGCTCCGCCGCGGCGGCGCTGACAGCCAGCGGCGCGGTCGGCGCGGCCATCACCAACACCCTCACGCAGCTCAACAATTTCGGCTCCTACGCCAACTACGTCGACAGCCAGATCACCTACAACAAGGCGATCCTGGATGCGCAGGAAAGCGGCCTCGGCGCGCTGGTCGATGCCGACATGGCGAAGGAAAGCGCCCGACTGCAGGCGCTGCAGATCCGCCAGCAACTCGGCACCCAGGCACTCGGCATCGCCAACCAGGCGCCGCAATCGCTGCTCAGCCTGTTCAAGGGCTGAGCAGCGCGGATCAGTCACGCCGCAGCCCGACCGGGCCATAGAGCGGCGGCAGGGACGCGCCGGAGGACAACGGCGGCAATGGGCGGCTCGACTGTGCCGGCACCGGCGCCGGCGCAGGTGGCGCGGCTGTCACCGGCGGCGCGGCTGGTGTCACCGCTGCGGCACGGCCGCCGAAACCATCGCCGCTCAGCACCGGCGCGGCCCCGGGCTGCAGCAGGATCAACGCCGGCGCGGCCACCGAAGGCGGCGGCAGCGCCCTGGGCGGCAGCGGCGGCGGCGGCGGTGGCGGCGGCGCGGTGCCGCGGCCGAAGGGTTCGCCATTCAGCATCGGCGCCTCGCCCGGCGGCAGCATCACCATCGACGGCGAGGCCGGCGCCGGCGCCGGTGGGACCGGCGCGGCCACCGCACGGCCGGTGCAGCGGAAGGCCAGGCGGTACTCGTCGCGCCCCATCTGCGTGCCGAGGATCTGGGTCTGCCGGCCCCGCCCGGCGCAATGCGCCGTTGCGTCGCGCAGCGCCCGCTCGGTCGCCGCCGCCAGGTCGGGGCCGCTCGCCGTCAGGCTCAGCATGCCGTCCGCCGTCTCCACGACGCCGGTCGAACGCGCCCCACAGCCGCCGAGCGCGAGCACACCCACCAGGCCCTTGGCCGCCAGGCCTCGCCACATTCCCGAACCCGCCCTTTTCGCCCTGCCTGCCGCGGCTCTATAGCGCAGCCCAGGCAGGAATGCCGGAGGATCGCCGCATGCATCGTGTAAGCCGCCGCGCCACCCTTGTCGCGTCCCTCGCCGCGCCGGCCGTGCTGGTCGCGGCACGGGGACAGGCGCAGGAGGCCTGGCCCAGCCGCCCCGTCACGCTGATCGTACCCTGGGCGCCGGGCGGCTCCAACGACGTCGCGGCGCGGCTGCTGGCCCCGGCGCTGGAAGCCCGTTTCGGCCAGCCCTTCGTGGTGGAGAACCGGCCGGGCGGCGGCGGCAGCCTCGGCATGGGGCAGGCGGCGCGGGCCAGGCCGGATGGCCAGACGCTGCTTGTCTCCTCGGCCTCCAACCATGTCTTTCACCCGCTGATCGCCCGCAACCTCGGCTACGACGTGCAGGATGCGCTGGTGCCGGTCTGCATGCTCGTCGACGTGCCGAACGTCATCGCCGTCTCCAACGCCTTCGGCGCGACGACCATCCCGGAGCTGATCGACAAGGCCCGAAGGACCAAGGGCGGCATCAGCTTCGGCTCCTCCGGCGTCGGCTCCTCCAACCACCTGGCCGGGGAGCTGCTGCGGCTGCGGACGGGGATCGAGCTGACGCACGTGCCCTACCGCGGCGGCGGCCAGGCAATCGCCGACCTGATCTCGGACGTGGTGCCGATGGTGGTGCTGAACCTGCCGACCGTCTCCGGCCCGGCCTCGGTCGGCCAGGTGCGGATCATCGCGGTGGGCTCGGCCGAACGGGTGCGCAGCCGGCCGGAGATCCCGACGGTGCAGGAACAGGGCGTGCCGGACTATGCCGTGCGGTCCTGGACCGGGCTCTTCGCGCCGAAGGGAACTCCGGCCGCAGTTGTCGAAAAGCTCGCGCCGGCGCTGAAGGAGATCATGGAGATGCCGGCGACCCGGCAGCGGCTGGTCGACATGGGCAGCGAGCCGATCTGGATGGACCCGGCGGAGACGGCGCGCTTCGTTCAGGCCGAATATGCCCGCTGGGCCCCGGTGGTACAGGCGGCCAACATCAAGGCGGAGTAGGAGGCCAAGCCCTCCCCCGCGACGCGGGGGAGGGAGCAGGGCTACGCCGGTACGGGCGCGGCCAGGCCGCCGGCATTGGCCTTCAGGTCAGCCACCGCCGTGGCGCCGGCAAGCTTGCCGAACACCGCGCCGTTGATCAGGCCCGAGCCGCCCGGATAGTTGAAATAGAAGATGCCACCGACCAGCTCGCCCGCCGCATACAGGCCGGGGATCGGCTGCTGGTCGGCATCCAGCACCCGCGCCTCGGTGTCGATGCGCAGGCCGCCGAAGGTGAAGGTGATGCCGCAGCCGACCTGGTAGGCCTTGAAGGGGCCCTGGTCGATGGTGTTGGCCCAGTTGGTCTTGTCGACCGCCAGCCCCTCGGTGCGGCGCCCGTCCTTGACGTTCGGGTTGAACGGGATGTCCTGGCGCACCGCGGCGTTGTAGGCGTGGATCTCCTCCAGGAAGGCCTTGGCGTCGACGCCCTCCAGCTTCCCGGCCAGCTCCTCCAGCGTGTCGGCCTCGACCTTGGTGACCTGCTTGATCCGGTATTCGTCGCGCAACTGCTTCTCGACCTTCGCATCGAAGACCTGCCAGGCGAAATTGCCCGGCTGCTCCAGCACCACGCGGCCGTACTTGGCATAGGTGTAGTTGCGGAAATCGGCGCCCTCATCCAGGAAGCGCTTGCCGTCGGCGTTGATCAGCACGCTCCACGGGTAGCTGTGCTTCTGGAAGGCGTCGCCCACCGCCAGGTCGCCGTATTCCGGCGCGTTGAAGTCCCACTGCACCGCATGGCAGCCACTGTAGTTGCCGAAGGGGCTGGCGCCGATGTCGAGCGCCATCTTGATGCCGTCGCCGGTGTTGAAGCGGGTGCCGCGGACCTTCGCCAGTTCCCAGCCCGGGCCGAGGTAGCGGGTGCGCATCTCGGCATCGCCCTGGAAGCCGCCGGCCGCCAGGATCACGCTCGGCGCCTTGATGTCGTAGATGCGGCCGGGCGACTTCACCTGAACGCCTTCGACCTTGAAGCCGTCGTACAGGATCTTCTGCGCGCGGGTGGCGTAGCGGATCTCGATGCCGCGCTTCTTCGCGCTCTCAGTCTCGGCCGCGACCAGGCCCGGCCCGCCGCCCCAGGCGCAGACCGTCAGGCCGCCCCAGAACTTGAAGCGGCCGTCGATCTTGAAGGCCTGCTGGCCCCAGATCGGGGCAAATTTCACGCCCTTCCCCTGCAGCCACTTCATCGTCTCGAAGCTGCGGCGCACCAGGATCTCGCAGAGGTCCGGGTCGGTGCGGTTGCGGGTGACGCGGAACATGTCGTCGAAGAACTGGTCCTCGGTATAGGTGCCGAAATCGGTGATGGCGATCTCGGCTTCCGTCAGGTCCGGCATGATCGCCTTCAGGTCCTCGACGCCGCGATACGCGAAGCGGATGTTGCCCGCGGTGAAGCGGGTATTGCCGCCAGCCTCGTCCTCGTTGGCCCGTTCCAGCACCACCACGCGGGCGCCCTGCTCCTGTGCCGAGAGTGCGGCGCAGAAGGCGGCATTGCCGCCGCCGACAACGATGACGTCGAATTCCTCGGTGGCCATGGGCTTGGGTTCCCTCTCTGTGCACGCATGTATACATCGGCAGATGGGCGAGTCTAGGCCGGCTCCGCCGCTGCCATGGCGAGCCGCGCCTCGTGCGCCGCGGCGATATGCGCCCGCGCCGCCGCCTCCGCCCCATCGGCGTCCCGGGCGGTGATGGCGGCGACGATCCGGGCATGCTCGGTGCGCGCCGCGGCGGCCCGGCCGGGCGCCTCCAGCGTGGTCGGCCCCAGGAGCAGCAGCGCGTCCGAGATGGCCGAGAGCGAGCGCAGCAGATAGCGGTTATGCGCCGCCTGGTGCAGGGCGCGGTGGAAGCGGCGGTTGTGCTCGGCGGCGGCATCCCCGGCCAGGTCCCGCTCCTGCTCCAGCATGCGCTGCAGCAGCACGATCTCCGGCCTTCCAGCGTGCTGGGCGGCGAGCCGCGCCGCGGTGCCCTCCAGCGCCTCCCGCATCACGTACAACTCGTCCACCTGGGCGGCGTCATAGGCGGCGACGCAGAGGCCGCGCGCCGCGAGATGGGCGATCAGCCCTTCCGATTGCAGCCGGCGGATCGCCTCCCGCACCGGGGTGCGGCTCATGCCGAGCTGGTCGGCCAACTCGGTCTCCAGCAGGCGCTGGCCAGGGCGGAAGATGCCGGTGCGCAGCCCCTCGCGGAACAGCCCGTAGGCCCGGTCGGCGAGGCTGCCGGCGGGCTCCGGCAGGGCGATTTTCCGGGCGAGGGACATGGGGATTGTGTACACGCGTATGCGGACCGCCTGCAAGCAGCGTGGCACCCCCACCCCGGCCCTCCCCCGCAAGCGGGGGAGGGAGTAGCATCGCCGCATGCGCACCCTTCCGACCTGGCGGTCCCTCCTCTACGTCCCGGCCACCCGCGAGAGCTTCGTGGCCAAGGCCCATACCCGCGGCGCCGACGCGATCATCCTCGACCTGGAGGACGCGGTCGCCCCGTCCGAGAAGCCGGCGGCCCGCGCCGCACTGGCGAAGGCCGTGCCGATGGTGCGGCAGTCGGGCGCCGAGGTCTGCGTCCGCATCAACCGGCCGCTGCGGATGGCGGTGCAGGACATCGACGCCGCGGTCGCCGCCGGCGCCGACGTGCTGGTGCTGACCAAGCTGATGGGCCCCGACCATGTCCGGCTGCTGGCGGAACTCACCGCCGAATCGGAGGCCGCGCATGGCGTCCCCGTCGGCCGCACCCGCTTCATCGGCCTGGTCGAAACCGCGGCCGCGCTGTCGCAGATGGAGGCGATCGCCCGCGCCGATGAACGCCTCGTGGCGCTCGGCGCCGGCGGCGAGGACCTGGCGACCGATCTGGGCATGGAGCCGACGCCGGACGCGCTCTACATCCCGAAGATGCTGGCCGTGGTCGCGTCGCGCGCCGCCGGCATCCTGCCGCTCGGCTTCGTCGGCACCGTCGCCGGGATCTCCGACATGGATGCCTACCGGGCGATGCTGCGGCGCTCGCGCGCCCTCGGCTTCGCCTGCGCGAGCTGCGTGCACCCCTCGCAGGTGCCGATCGTGAATGAGGAGTACGGCGCCCGGCCGGAGGATATCGCCCGGGCCAGGCGGATGATCGCCACCTTCGAGGAATCGCTGGCCAAGGGCGTCGGCGCGGTCAGCTTCGAGGGCGACATGATCGATGAGCCGGTCGTGGAACGGGCGCGGCGATTGCTCGCACGCGCCCGGTAGTCACGGCGTCGGACGGGTGGGGCGATGCCCCACCCCAGGCGGCGTGCTAGGCGCCTGGGGTGCGGTTCGGCGCCGCGCCGGTCCTGCCCTTCGGCTCATTCTCCGGATGAGCGCCGCTGATATTGGTGCCGGCGACCTCGTCCACGCCGCGCGACAGCTTGGTGCCCGGCGGGTTGCCCGGCGTGCCATCCGGCGCATTCGCCGCATGTTGTGGGCGGGCACCGCTGATGTTGGTGCCGAGCGCGTCGTCCGCGGCGCGCGTGGCCTGGGTGCCCGGCTGATTGCCCGGTGTGCCCTGCATGTCGTGCTCCGGCCGGGACCCGCTGATGTTGGTGCCAAGTGCATCGTCGGCGGCACGTGACATCATGGTGCCGGGCGGGTTGCCGGGCGTGCCGTCCGGGGCGCGACCCACCAGGGCGCCGTCGATGCGCGGATCGGCGCTCGTCCGTGCCCCCAGTTGCCTAGCCGCCGCGGTGGTGCCGACGCCGGCCGCGTCGTCGTAGCGGTCCCATCCGCCGGCCCGGTAGGTGGCCGCGCGCTCATCGGCATTGGCCGCGTTGTGGCGCTGCATGATCGCCTCAACCTCGGCGGCGCGGCTGTCGTCGGTGCGCACGGTCAGCAGGTTGCCGCCGCGGCGGACGCCCTCGGCGTAGACATGGCTCTCCTCCTCGGAGAGGCCGGAGCCGGTGAGCGCGCCGAGCAGGCCGCCCGTCGCCGCGCCGACGCCGGCGCCGGTCAGCGCTGCCACCAGCCAGCCGGCCGCGACCAGCGGGCCGAGGCCCGGGATGGCCAGGGCGCCAAGGCCGGCAAGCAGGCCGGCGCCGCCGCCGACCAGCGTGCCGAGCGTCGCGCCGGTGCCGGCGCCGCTGCCGGTCTCGGTGGACTCCGGCTCGCCGGCTACGGCGTCTTCGCCACGCTTCGCAATCAGGCTGACGTCGTCATGCGCAAAGCCGGCGGCCTCCAGCTCGTGTACGGCCGCCGTGGCGTCCGCGTAGCTGTCGAAGAGCCGCGCGATGGTACGGGTTGCCATGGGAAATCTCCGTGGGTTGTGGGTTCAGCGGCCGCCGGGCACGACGTTGCCCTGGTAGTCGAGGGCGACGCTCACCTGCTGCGCGCCCTGCTGCGCCCGGCCGCGCCAGACGCCCTGGTCGTCCTTCTGCAGGTCGGAGACATTGGTGAAGCCGGCAGCCTCGATGCGGCTCTTCGCCTGCCCTTCGGTGAAGCTATTGGCGCCGGCCGCCGGCGTCGTGGCGGTGCGGCTGCCGTCATCGACCCGCGCGGCGGCGTTGCTGTCGCTGCTGCGGTTCGGCGTGCCGGCGCCGGTGCCGGCATCCGGCGTCCGCGGCCGCGTCACGCTGTCGGTGGTGGCGTTCGGGGTGGTGCGGTCCGGTGCCGTGGGCGCGGTCTGGGCGAATGCCGGGACAGCGGCGACCGCGCCCAGCAGCGCCAGGCGGAAGAACGACTTGCGCATTGGTGTTTCCCGTGTGGTGGCCATGCGGGCTTGCCGCCCGCGTGCCGTCCCCTAACGGGCCTTCACCGGATGCGTTCCGTCAGGGCCGGTCGGCGGCGAAGGTATCGCAACGCAGGATATCGCTGCTCTTCAGCCCGGTCTGGAACCAGCGCACGCGCTGGGCCGAGCTGCCATGCGTGAAGCTTTCCGGCACGACATAGCCCTGGGCGCGGCGCTGCAAGCGGTCGTCGCCGACGGCGGCGGCAGCGCCGAGGCCGGATTCCACGTCGCCCGGTTCCAGGATCCGGCGCATCTGCTCGGTGCGGTTCGCCCAGATGCCGGCGAAGCAATCGGCCTGCAGCTCGATCCGCACCTGTAGCGCGTTCGACTCCGCCTCGCCCATACCGCGGCGCTCGCGGTCCACCTTGCCGAGGATGCCGAGCAGGTTCTGCACGTGGTGGCCGACCTCATGCGCGATGACATAGGCGCGGGCGAAGTCGCCGGGGGCGCCCAGCTTGCGCTCCATGTCGCGGAAGAAGGCGGTGTCCAGGTACACCTTGCGGTCGCCCGGGCAGTAGAAGGGGCCGACCGCGGTCTGCGCGAAGCCACAGGCGCTCTGCGTGCCGCCGCTGAACAGCACCAGATTGGGCGGCACGTATTGCCGGTTGGCGCGGCGGAAGATGTCGCCCCAGGCGTCCTCGGTCGTCGCCAGCACCTGCGCGACGAAGCGGCGGGCGCCGTCGTCCTGCGTCGTGTCCGGCGCGCGGCGGGTTTCGGCGACCTGCCCCTGCGGCGGTGACTCGCCGCCATCGCCCAGGATGACTCGCGGATCGACGCCGAAGAACAGCGCGACGAGGATGAGCGCGACGGTGCCGAGCCCGCCACCGGCGATGCCGAGCCGCGCCCCGGCGCCAAGCCCCCCGCCAGCGCCACGACGATCCTCGATGTTCTCGCTCTCGCGTCCGCCGTCCAGCCGCATGGCAGGTCCACTCCCGGCGCGAAGGCGCCATGGGAGGAGAACCCCGGCCGCGGAATTTGGTTCCGCTGGCGGGTGGTTAGGCTGCCCGCACCACGCCGGCCTCGTGCAGCCTGGCGTATTCGGCCTCGCCCAGCAGCGGGGAGAGGATATAGGCGTTGTGCTCGCCGATGCGCGGCGCCGGACGGGCGAGGATGCCCGGGGTTTCCGACAGCCGCGGCACCATGCCATGCATCGGCAGCCAGCCGCCCGGCATCTCGTCGTCCGGCACCTCGATCACCGCCTCGCGCTCGGCCACGTAGAGGTCCTGCTCCAGCATTTGCGCATCCATGATCGGGCCGATGGTGACGCCGGCCGCATCGAAATGCGCCAGCGTCTGCTCCAGCGTCAGCGCGCGGATGTATTCGGCGATGATGGCGTCCAGCGCCTCACCATGGCGGACGCGGTCGGCATTGGTACGGAAGCGCGGGTCGGTGATCAGCTCCTCCCGCCCGATGCTGCGCAGCAGCTTCTCCGTCATGCCCTGGGTTGAGGCGGACAGGCAGACCCAGCCGCCATCGCTGGTGCGGTAGGCGTTGCGCGGCACGGCGTTGGTGCTGCGGCTGCCGGTGCGCGGCTTCAGCGTGCCATTCAGCCGCCAATTGGCGTGCTGCGGCTCCATCATCACGTGGATCGGGTCGAACAGCGTCAGGTCGATCACCTGGCCCTGGCCGGTGGCTTCCGCGTGGCGCAGCGCGATCATCGCGGTGGCGGCGCCATAGAGGCCGGCATAACCATCCGCCATGTACATCGGCGGCAGCACGGGTTCGCGGTCGGCAAAGCCGTTCACCGCGGCGAAGCCGGAATAGCCCTCCACCAGCGTGCCGAAGCCCGGCTTGTGGCTGAACGGCCCGTCCTGGCCCCAGCCGCTGACGCGGACGATGACGAGACGCGGGTTGATCGCCAGCAGGACCTCGGGCGAAAGGCCCATGATCTCCAGGACGCCCGGGCGGAAGCTTTCGACGAACATCGCCGCCTCGGCGACCATCTGCTTGACGACGGCGATGGCTTCAGGATTGCGCAGGTCGAGGCAGACCGAGAGCTTGTTGCGGCAGAGCGTCTTCCAGGTGGTGGAGATGCCCTTGATCCGCCAGGCGCGCAGCGTGTCGCCCTCGGGTGGCTCAACCTTCACCACCTCGGCGCCGTGGTCGGCCAGCACCTTGGTCAGCAGGTTGCCGGCAACGAGGCGGGAGAGGTCGACGACGCGGAGGCCGTGCAGGGCGCCCGTGGCGGCGGGGTCGAATTGGCGGCGGTGCGGCATGGCGGTTCCGTTCATTCCATCCGGATATTCGCCGCCTCCGCCACCTTGCGCCAGCGGTCCATGTCGGCGCGCAGCACGGTGGCGAATTCGTCGAAGGCGCCGGGGGAAGGCGTCGCGCCCTCGGCCTCGTAGATGCGGCGCAGCGGTGGCTCGGCGAGGGCGGCGGTGACCGCGGCGTGGATCGCCTGGCGCACCGGCGGCGCCAGGTTCTTCGGCGCCAGCAGGCCCCACCAGATATCCGCCTCGTAGTCCACGCCCTGCTCGCGCACGGTGCGCACCGCTGGCACCTCGGGCGGCAGCGTGCCGCCCGGGGCGGCGGCGGCGATGACCCGCACGCGCCCCTCGCGGATCGGCGCATTGGCGCTGGCGACGGTGGTGATGACCAGCTGGATGGTGCCGGCCATCAGGTCTGTCATCGCCTGCGCGGTGCCCTTGTAGGGCACATGCGTCATGCTGACGCCGGCGGCCTGGCAGAAATACTCGCTGACCACATGGTTCAGCCCGCCCGTGCCGGAGGAGCCGTAATCCACCGCGCCTGGCCGCGCCTTGGCCCAGGCGACCAGCGACGCGACGTCACGCGGCGGGAAATCCGGATGGGTCAGCAGGTAGTAGGGCGCGCGGGCCAGGATGCTGACGGCATCGAAGCTGCGCTCCGCGTCCCAGCTGGTTTTCTGCAGCACGGCGGAGGTGGCGAAGGAGGAGGAGGTGACCATCAAGGTATGGCCGTCCGCCGGCGCCTGCGCCACCGCCGTCGCGCCGATCGACCCACTCGCGCCGCCGCGGTTCTCGATGACGAAGGGCTGGCCGAAGCGGGATTGCAGGCGTTCGGCCAGCGGCCGGGCGATGACGTCGTTGGAACCACCCGGCGGGAACGGGACGACGATGCGCACCGGGCGGGTCGGCCAGACGCCCTGCGCACGGGCGATGGCGGGCGTGGCGAGGGCTGTGCCGAGCAGCAGGCGGCGAGGGATCATCGGGCTTCCTGTTCGGCCGGGCTGATGTCCTGCGGCCGGGTGCGCTCGTCGGCGCGGCCGGCATGCCGCAGCCCGCCACGCATGGCCCAGACATTGACCTGGAAATGGGTGGTGAGGATGGCGGAATCATCCACCATGGCGACGCGCGTCGCCGATTGCAGCATCCGCTCGCGCTCCCCGGCGTCGAGGATGTTCATCGCCGCCAGAACGCGCCGGTCGAACTCGGCGTTCGAATAGCGGCTGCGGTTGACCGCGCCCATGCCGGTCGCCGGATCCCAGGTACCAAGGGTGGCGCGCAGCCCGGCCGAGGGCTCGCCGGAGGAGGTGCCCCAGGAGACCAGGAAGGCGGAGAACTCCTGCCGGCTGGCGCGGGTGATGAAGGACGCGTAGGGCGCGGCCTCGACCGCGGTCCGCACGCCGGTCCGGCTCCACATCTGCGCCACCGCCTGCAGGATGCGGGCATCGTTCAGGTAGCGGTCGTTGGACCCGTGCAGGGTCAGGCGGAAGCCCTGCGGATATCCGGCCTCGGCCAGCAGGCGGCGGGCGGCGTCGGTGTCGATCTCCGGCACCGGGATGGACGGGTCGTAGCCATAGGCGCCGGGCGGCATGAACTGGCCGGTCGGGATGGCGACGCCTTCCATCACGCGGTCGACGATGGCGCGGCGATCGAGCGCCTGCGACAGCGCGCGGCGCACCCGCACGTCCTTGAAGGGGTTCTTCGGTAGTGGCTTGCCGTCATTGTCCGTGGCGAAGGGCGTCGGGCCGTCCCGCAGGTGATCGAAGGCGAGGTAGAGGTGCCGCAGGCTTGGCTTCTCCGAGACCGCGAGGCGCGCATCCTTCCGCAACCGGGCGATGTCGCTGGTCGGCACCTGGTCGATGAAGGCGACGTCGCCCGACAGCAAGGCGGCGACCCGGGCGCTGTCGTTCAGGATCAGCCGGTAGGTGACGGTCTGCCAGGGCAGCTTGCCGCCCCACCAGGCCTCGTTGCGGGCGAGTTCGAGCCTATCCCCGCTGCGCCAGGAGGTCAGCCGCCAGGGGCCGGTGCCGATGGCGAGCTCGCCGGAATTGAAGCCCTCCGTCGTCGCCTCGCGGTGGATCGCGTGGTGCAGAATGGCGACCTGGGAGATGTCGTTCGGCAACATCGGGGAGACGCTGCCAGTGCGCAGGCGGAAGCGGCGGTCGTCGATGATCTCCACCGCGCGCACCTGCCGCGTATAGACGGTGAAGGCGCCCGGGCTGTTGGCGACGCGCGGGATGCGGGCCAGGGTGAAGGCGATGTCCTCCGAGGTCAGCGTCGCGCCGTTCTGGAAGCGCACGCCCTCGCGCAGGGTGAAGTCCCAGCCATCGCCATCCGCCGCCGGCGTCCAGGATTCCGCCAGTGCCGGCTGCAGCCGCGAATCGCCATCCTGCCGCAGCAGGCTGTCGAACAGCATCGAGGCGACGGCGTTGTTCGGTCCGATATTGTGGAAATGCGGGTCGAGCGAGGTGACCGGCGCGCCGACCGCCATGATGAGCGTTTGTGCCGCCGCCGGCCAGGCCAGCAGCGCGGCGAACAGGCCGAGGCGGAGCCTCACGCCGGCTCCGCCACCACCGGGTTGCGCAGGATGCCGATGCCGCTGATCTCGATCTCCACCACGTCGCCCGGCACCAGCCACAGCGGCGGCTTGCGGGCATGCGCGACGCCTTCCGGCGTGCCGGTGGCGATGACGTCGCCGGGCGCGAGGGGGGTGAAGGCGGAGATGTACTCGATCAGCTGCTCGACCGAGAGGATCATATCGCCGGTGCTGGTGTGCTGGCGGCGTTCGCCGTTCACCCGGGTTTCCAGCGTCAGCGCGGCGGGGTCCGGGATTTCATCTGCGGTGACCATCCACGGGCCGAGCGGGCCGGTATGCGGGAAGTTCTTGCCGGCGGTGACGGAGTGCTTCTGGTAGTCGCGCACGCTGCCATCGTTGAAGATGGTGTAGGCGGCGACGTGGTCCAGCGCGCGGGCCGCCGGAATGTGGCGGCCGGGCTTGCCGATCACCACGGCCAGCTCGCCCTCGTAGTCGAAATGGGTCGAGTTGGCGGGGCGCCAGAGCGGTGCGCCATCGGCGATGATGGTATCGGCCAGACGCGCGAAGATGCGTGGATTCTCCGGCACCTCCCGCCCCGCCGATTCGGCGACATGCGCCCGGTAATTCAGCCCGACGCAGAGCACCTTCCGCAGCGGCGAGGGCACCGCGGGCAGCAACGTGATGTCGGCCAGGGCGAAGTCGGGCGCCGCCGCGGCGTGGCGGGCGAGCTCCGGCAGGGCGCCAGCGGCGAGTGCCGCGGAGATGTCGGCATAAGGGGTGCGACGCCCTAGATCGACGATGCCGCCCGCGCCGACAAGGCCGAAGGAGGCGCCGGCGGCGGCGGTGTAGCTGGCGATGCGCATGGTTCAGGCCGCCTTCAGCCAATGGTGTTGGAAACCGGCGTCGAAGACCGTCTCCGCCATGACCTGGCAGCGCAGCATCAGGCGTTCCTCATCCGGGCCGTAATCCGGGATGGCGTTGTGCAGCGTGCCGAGATGGTCCCAGATCAGCACATCGCCCACCGTCCAGCTATGCGCGTACTGGTATTTCGGCTGGAGCTGATGGGCGAAGAGCGTGTCCAGCACCTGCCGGCTCTCGGCCTCCTCCAGCTCCAGGATCCGCTCGGCATAGCCGGGGTTGCAGTACAGCACGGTACGGCCGGTGATCGGGTGGGTCATGAACACGGGGTGCACCGCCGGCGGGCGCTTGGCGCGCTGGTCCGGCGTCAGCGGCGCGCGGGCGCTGCCGGGGCGGGTGCGCATGTTTTCCCAGAACACGTTGAAGTCGTGCCGCGCATGCATGCCGGCCAGCCGCGCCTTCACCGCGGCCGGCAGGTCCTCGTAGGCCGCATGCATATTGGCGAACAGCGTATCGCCGAGCGGCTTCCCGTCGCGCATCGGCACCTTCACCGCATACAACACGTTCACGAAGCCCTTGGTCGCCGTGTAGGACATGTCCGTGTGCCAGTCCTGCCCGGCATCGGCGATGCCGATCGGCACGCCGTTCTCGACCACGTTCGACAGGATGCCAACCTCCGGCACCTCGGGGTGGTGGAATTTCCCTGTCACCGAACCCTGGATGCTGCCGAAGCGCAGCGAGAAGTCGCGCAGGTCGCGTGCCTCGATCCGCTGGCTGGGGATGCGCAGCACGCCGTGTTCACCGAGCGCCCGCAGCAGCGTGGCGAACGCCGCATCCGCCAGCGGCCGCGTCAGGTCCAGCCCGTGCACGGTGGCGCCCAGCACGGCGCCGCTCGGTTCGATCGAAAGCATGGATGTGTCCTCCGTTGCCGCGATTCTCGCACCGCCGCCCCCGGCGTCAACCATCCCGTTCAGGGGCCCATGATCAGGTCCGGCAGCCAGAGCGAGACCTCCGGCACGAAGGTGATCAGCAGCAGCACCGCGCACATGGCGCCGAGGAAAGGCAGGATCTCGATTGAGTAGACCTCCATCGGCACCCGCAGCACGGCGCAGGAGATGAACATCATCTGCCCGACCGGCGGCGTAATGCCGGCGATGGTCAGGTTGGTGACCAGGACGATGCCGAACTGCACCGGGTCGATGCCGAATTTCATGATCACGGGGACGAAGATCGGCGTCAGGATGATCAGCGCCGCAGTGCCCTCGACCGCCGTGCCCAGTACGATCAGCAGGATGTTGATCAGCAGCAGCAGCGTCTGCGGGTCGCGCGTCAACCCCACCATCCAGGCTGCCATGGCCGGCGGCAGCCTTTCCCAGGCCAGGTAGAAGCCGAAAGCGGAAGCAGCGCAGATCAGCAGCATGACGGAGGAGGTGTCGAGCACCGTCTCCCGCAGCACGCCCGGCACCTTGGCCCAGGTGAGCTCCCGGTAGATGAAGGCGCCTATGACGATGGTCACCAGCACGGTGATGGCGCCTGCCTCGGTCGTGGTGAAGATGCCGTAGCGCAGGCCGACGATGATGAAGACCGGGATGAGCAGCGCCCAGATCGCATCCTTCGCGGCGATCCCGACCTCCCGCCAGCCGGCGAAATGCGGCCGGGCCGGCGCATAGCCGCGCCGCCTCGCGATGACCCAGGTGGTGAGGAAAAGCGACGCCGCGAGCAGCAGGCCGGGGACGACGCCCGCCAGGAACAGCCGCCCGACGGAGACATCCGCCAGATAGCCGTAGATGATCAGCCCGATCCCCGGCGGGATCAGCGCGGTGATGATGGCGGCCGACGACGTGATCGCGGCGGCGAAGGCCGCGGAATAGCCGCGCTTCACCATCTCCGGCCCGAACAGCTTCGACAGCATCGCTGCGTCTGCGGACGAAGAGGCGGTGAGGCCGCCCAGCAGCGTCGCCAGGACCGTGCAGGCCTGCGCCAACGCACCGGTCAGGTGCCCGACCAGCGCATCCGCGAGCTGCAGCAGCCGACGGGTGATGCCGGCGGCGTTCATCAGCGAGCCCGCAAGGACGAAGAAGGGCACAGCCAGCAGCGGGTAGCTTTCGGTCGCCGAGACCATCTTCTGGAAGAAGATGTCGACCGGCAGCCCATCCGTCAGGAAGAAGAAGGACAGCGCGGAGATGGCGATGGCGAAGGCCACCGGCACGTTGAGTGCGAAGAGCAGCGCCAGCAGGATGGACGGCAGCGCGACGGTCATGCCGACACGCGCCCCAGCGCGGGCGTCCTCATGCCATGGCCCTTTCCGGCATCGCCAGCGGGCGCCGCATGTTGGCCAGGTGCCGCGCCAGCATCATCGCCGAAGCCAAGGTGATCGGGCCATAGACCACCGTCATCGGCAGCCGCAGCACCGCGGTCGGGTTGTCCCAGGCGCTGATCGAGAACTCCACGCCCATCCAGCAGAAATACGCCAGGAAACTGGCCACCAGCAGGTCCACGCCCAGCCGCGCCAGGCGCTGCGGCCCGCGCGGCAGGCGCTGCACCAGCATGTCGATCGACGGATGCGCATTGTGGCGGAAGCACGCGCTGGCGCCGAAGAAGGTCAGCCAGGCGAAGCCGATCGCCGCGACCTCGCTGGCCCAGACCGCAGGCTGTGCGGTGACGTAGCGTGTGACCACGCCCCAGCCGACCGAGCCGACCGTGACCAGCAGGGCGAGCACCGCGATCGCCTCGTCTGCCTGGCCGAGGATACGCCTCACGCCAGGATCTTCCGCACCGTGTCGTGCAGGCCGGGCGTCCATTTCGGGAAGGCCTTGTAGGTGGGAGCGGAGGCCTCGCGGAAGGCGGCGATGTCGAGGTCGCTGACGATCTCGACGCCGGCGCCCCTGAACCGCGCGATGAAGCCGGCTTCCTGCTCCCGGGTCAACCGCGTCTGCTCGTGCTGCGCCCGCGTGCCTTCCTCCAGCAGCATGGTCCGGACCTCGGCCGGCAGGCGGTTGAAGTAGCCGTTGTTCATCGGCCAGGCGACCATCGCCTGGAAGTGCCCGGTGGTGGAGATGACCTTGCGCACCTCCTGCAGCCGCGCGCCCCAGAGCGAGCCATAGGGAGCCTCGGCCGCCTGCACCACGTTCTGCTGCAGCGCGTTGTAGATCTCCGACCACTGCACGGTGGTCGGCCGCGCGCCGAGGCTGCGGAAGGTCTCGATCCACATCTGGTTCGGCGGCACCCGCACCGTCATGCCGGCCAGGTCGGCCGGGCGGCGGATCGGCTTCTCGGCGATCATGTGCCGGGCGCCGAAATACCCGCCCATCATGATCAGCCGGAAGCCCGCCTTCTGCATCGCCTGGTCGACGCTGACACGGTACCAGTCGCTGTCGAGCAGCCGGCCGAACTGGTCGAAACTGTCGACCAGATAGGGCCCGTTCAGGATGCCGACATCAGGCACGAAATCGCTGAGGTAGCCGGGGTCCGTGATATTCATCACGTTGGCGCCCTGGCGGATCATCTCGTTCACGTCGCGCCCGCTGCCGAGCTGCTCGCCGGGGAAGAGCTCGATCACCACGCGGCCATTGGTGCGGGTGGCGACGTTCTTCGCGAAGAACTCCGCCGCCTGGTGCGCCGGCTCGACGGTCGACAGGCTGTGGGCGAAGCGGATGCGGATGCTCGACTGTGCCCGCGCCAAGGCGGGCGCGACCAGCGCTGCGGTGATGGCCGCGCGGCGTGTGATGTTCATTCCTTCCTCCCCGTCACCCCGGCGACCTACATCGCCTTGATCGTCGCCCCGAGCTGGCCTTCCTTCGCCGCGCCGGCGTAGAGGATGGACAGCTGTCGATCCATGATCACCTTGTGCCGCGCCAGCGCATGCGGGTGCAGGTCGGCCTCCGGCGCGGTCTCGTGCTCGAAATGGCCGAAGCTGTCACGGCCACGCACCAGCAGAGCGCTGTCCTGCGGGCCACCGGCCTGGCGAACATGCGTCGGGATGTAGCGGATGGCGAAGCCGATCCGCGGCCAGTCGGCATTGTTGGGCTCTGAGCCATGCACGATCAGCACATGGTGCAGGCTCATCTCGCCCGGCTGCAGGGTGATGTCGACGGCGTCAGCCTCATCCACCTGCACCGCCACCTCCTGCCCGCGCGACAGCAGATTATCCTTGGCGAAGGTGTCGGTGTGCGGAACCTTCGACAGGTGGGTGCCCGGCACCACCCGCATGTTGCCGCTTTCCGGCACGCTCGGGGTGAAGGCGATCCAGGCGGTGACGACATCGGGGGAGGACAGCCCCCAATAGGTGCCGTCCTGGTGCCAGGAGACATAGGCCGGGTCATGCGCCCCCTTCATGAAGAACTGGCTGCTCCAGCAGAGCAGATCGGGGCCCAGCACGCTTTCGACCGCATCCAGCACGGCCGGGTGCCGCACCACGTCGCAGACCCAGGGGAAGAGAAGATGCGGCTTCTGGTTCATCCGCCCGGCCAGCCGGCCGCCGAGCTTCGCCTCGGTCGCCTGCAACTTGCCCAACAGCCCGGCGGCCTCCTCCGGTGCGAAGGCACGGATCGGGAACTGGTAGCCAAGCCGGTTGTAGTCCGCGACCGCGGCGCCGGTCAGGGAAGCGGGCATGGATCCTCCTCCGCGCCCCGTGCCGGGGCTTGGTGCGGAAGCGAGCATGGTGCGACCGCAACTGTCAATCGCGCCGCTTGCCGCTACACCACCCGCCGCCTAGCGTTCGCCCAAGAACGGAGGGATCATCCATGGACACGCTGCTGCCCATCGCCGCCCACGCCGGCGCGCTGCTGAAGGCGCGCGGGGAGACCATCGCCGTGGCGGAAAGCGCCACGGGCGGCCTCGTCTCTGCCGCGCTGCTCGCGGTGCCCGGCGCCTCCGCCTTTTTCCTCGGCGGCGGCGTAGTCTATACCCGGGCGGCGCGGACGACGCTGCTCGGCCTGCCCACCGCGACGCTGAAGGCGACGCCGCCGGCCTCCGCCGAGATGGCCGCGCTGCTGGCGCAGGCCGGGCGCGAACGGCTGGGCGCCACCTGGGGCCTCGGCGAGGCCGGGGCGGCGGGGCCGACCGGCAACAGCTATGGCCATGCCGCCGGGCATGGCGTCCTCGCGGTGGCCGGGCCGGTCAGCCGGTCGCTCACCATCGAGACCGGCGATGCCGACCGGGTGGCCAACATGCGGGTGTTCAGCGGAAGGCTGCTGACGCTGCTGGTCGAGTGCCTGGAGGCGGCGTAGCGACCCCGCAGGCCGGCGACCTCACGCCGCCAGCCTGGTCCGCGCCGCGGCCTTGACCATGTCGGCGCATTTCTCGCCGATCATGATGCTCGGCGCATTGGTGTTGCCGGAGACGACGGTCGGCATCACCGAGGCATCGGCCACCCGCAGCCCGTCGATCCCGCGCACCCGCAGCTCCGGGTCCACCACGCTGGCCGGGTCGCCGCCCATGCGGCAGGTGCCGCTCGGGTGGTAGATCGTGTTGCCGGTGCGGCGGATGAAGGCGAGGATCTCCTCGTCGCCCGCGGCGGCCTCGCCGGGGACGATCTCCTCCTCGACGATGCCGGCAAACGCCTTGGCCTGCGCCAGCCGGCGGCCGAGCTTGATGCCCTCCACCATGCATCGCCGGTCGGTCTCGGTTGCCAGGTAGTTGGCGTGGATCAGCGCCTTCTGCATCGGGTCGGCGCTGGCCAGCGTGATGGTGCCGCGGCTTTCCGGCCGAAGCTGGCAGGCGCTGATGGTCATGCCGGGGAAGTCGTGCAGCTCCATCATGGTCTTCGAGGTGCTGAAGGGCAGGAAATGGTACTGCACGTCCGGTGTCCCGCTGCCCGGCAGCACGCGGGCAAACAGGCCGGCGGTGCCGGCGCTGACGGTCAGCGGGCCGGTGCGACGCAGCGCGAATTCGGCACCCATCATCGCCTTGCCGAACAGGCTGGAAACGCGCTTGTTCAGGCTGCCCGGCCCCTTCACCCGGAAGGCCAGCCGCGCCTGGAAATGGTCCTGCAGATTGCGCCCGACCTGCCGCAGGTCATGCGCCACCGTCACGCCGAGCTCCTGCAGGTGCTCCGCCGGGCCGATGCCCGACAGCAGCAGCAGATGCGGGGAGGCGATGGCGCCGGCCGAGAGGATCACCTCGCGCGTCGCAGCGATGGTCAGCTTCGCGCCATGCCGGGTGAAGGAAACGCCGGCGGCGCGGCGGTCTTCCATCACCAGGCCGTTGCTGTGCGCGTCGGTCACGACGACCAGGTTCGGCCGGCTGCGGGCCGGCTTCAGGTAGGCGGTGGCCGACGAACAGCGCCAGCCGTTGCGTGCCGTCACCTGGAAGAAGCCGGCGCCCTCCTGGTCGGCGCCGTTGAAGTCGGCGTTGCGCGGGAAGCCGAGCTCCGCCGCGGCGTCGATGAAGGCGAGCGCCAGCGGGTTGCGTTCGCGCAGGTCGGAGACCGCCAGCGGCCCGCCCTTGCCATGCAGGTCGGAGGCGCCGCGCTCCTGGTCCTCCGACCGCCTGAAATAGGGCAGCACGTCCTCGAACGACCAGCCGGTGCAGCCCAACTGCCGCCAATGGTCGTAATCCGCGTGCTGGCCGCGGACATAGAGCAGCCCGTTGATGGCCGAGGAGCCGCCGAGGGTGCGGCCGCGCGGCCAGGGGATGCGGCGGTTCTCCAGCTCCGGCTCCGGCTCCGTCACCAGGTTCCAGGACAGCGTCGGATGGTACATGGTCCGGGCATAGCCGATCGGCACGTGCAGCCAGGGATTGCGGTCGCGGGAGCCGGCTTCCAGCAGCACGACCCGCACCGAAGGGTCTTCCGAGAGCCTTGCCGCCACGGCGCAGCCGGCCGAGCCGGCGCCCACCACGATGTAGTCCGCGCTCAATGGCACGCTGTCGCTCATCGGCCCGCTTCCTTGTGCATCGCAGCATTTCCCCGTGATTCCGCCGGCAGTGAAGCGCAGTGCGCGGCGCCCGGCCAGAGGGGGTTGAAGCGGCGCGGCGCGGAGCGGAGGATGCCGGCATCATGAGCCTGCTCGAGACCCTGGCCGACGCGGTCGGCCCAAAGAACGTCCTCCGCGATGCGAACGACATCGCTCCCTACGGCATCGATTGGCGCGGCACCTATCGCGCCGAACCGGCAGCGGTGGTCCGCCCCGGCACGACCACGGAGGTCGCCGAGGTGGTACGGCGCTGCGGCGCGCTGGGCATCGCCATCGTCCCGGCCGGCGGCCGCACCGGGCTGGCCGGCGGCGCGGTGCCGGCGGCGAACGGGCCGCCCGCCGTGGTGCTCTCGCTGGAACGGCTCAACCGCATCCGCAACGTGGATGCGCGTGACTTCTCCCTGGTGGCGGAGGCCGGCTGCGTCGTGCAGACCGTGCAGGCCGCGGCGGCCGAGGCCGGGCGGCTGTTTCCGATCCAGTGGGGCGCGCAGGGCACGGCGCAGATCGGCGGCATGCTGTCGACCAATGCCGGCGGCATCCGCACGCTGCGTTGGGGCAATGCGCGCGAACTCGTCCTGGGGCTGGAGGTGGTGCTGCCGGATGGCCGCGTGCTGGACGATTTGCGGCGCGTCAGGAAGGACAACAGCGGCTACGCGCTTCGGCATCTGTTCATCGGGGGGGAGGGCACGCTCGGCATCATCACCGCCGCAGCGCTGCGCATGGTCCCCGCCTTGAAGCGGGTGGAAAGCGCCTTCGTCGCGGTGCCCAGCCCGGATGCGGCGCTGTCGCTGTTCTCCCGCATCATGGGCAGCGGGGCGGAGCTGATCGGCTTCGAGCTCTGCGCCCGCTTCTGCATGGAGATGGCGGCAAAGCACGGCACCGGCCTGCGCATGCCCCTGCCGCTGCAGGCGCCCTGGTACGTCATGATGGAGATCGCCGCGGCGCATGAAAGCGTGCCGCTGCGCGACATGCTGGAGGAGGCGCTGACGGCGGCGCTGGAGAGCGGCGAGGCGAGCGACGCGGTGATCGCCGAGAGCGAGGCGCAGCGGGCGATGATCTGGAAGATCCGGGAGGACTACCCGGATTGCTCCCGCCGCGACAGCCCGGCGGTCGGCACCGATACCTCCGTGCCCGTCTCGGCGGTGCCGGATTTCGTCAACACGGCGGAGCGCGAGCTGCGCGCGCGCTGGCCGGAGGGCCGCATGGCGGCGATCGGCCATGCCGGCGACGGCAACATCCATTTGTCGCTGCATGCCCCGGCCGACTGGACCGGCGACCGCGCCGCCTGGGTGGCGCATGCGGGGGAAATGGAGCCGCTGGTCAATGCCATTGCGGTCTCCCTCGGCGGCAGCTTCTCCGCCGAGCATGGCATCGGGCAATCCAAGCGCCATGCCATGGCGACGCACAAGAACCCGGTGGCGCTCGACCTCATGCGGGCGGTGAAGGCGGCGCTGGACCCGGAGGGGCGGATGAATCCGGGGAAGGTGCTGCCCTAACCGGCCTTCGCCGCGATCTCCGCCAGCAGCCGCGCATGGCTGCGGGCGCCCTTGTGCAGGCAGCGGAACTCGAATTTCTCGTTCGGGCTGTGCACCTGGTCGTCGTTCAGCCCGAAGCCGACCAGCAGGCTGTCCAGGCCAAGCAGCCGCTGGAAGCTCTCGACCACCGGGATCGATCCGCCGCAGCCCATCAGCACCGCCGGCTTGCCGTATTCTGCGCTCAGCGCGGTGCGGGCGGCGCGGACCCAGGGACTGTCGGCCGGCACTTCGATGCCCGGGGTGGTGGTGAAGACCTGCACCTCGGCGCTGCAATCCGATGGCAGCCGTTCGGCGACGAAGCGGCGGATGCTCTCGGCCACCGCCTGCGGGTCCTGGCCGGGGACCAGGCGGCAGGAGAGCTTGGCGTGGGCTTCCGCCGCGATCACGGTCTTGCTGCCGTCGCCGGTGTAGCCGCCCCAGATGCCGTTCAGGTCCGCGGTCGGCCGCGCCCACATCCGCTCCAGCGCGCCGCGGCCGCGCTCGCCGGACGGCACGCTCAGGCCGATCTCGCCGAGGAAGCCGGCTTCGTCGAAGCCCAGCGCGTCCCATTCGACGCGCTGCGCATTCGTCAGCTCCCGCACCCCGTCGTAGAAGCCGGGCAGTTGCACCCGGCCATCCTCGTCGTGCAGCCCGCCCATGATGCGGCTCAGCAGGTTGATCGGGTTGCGCGCGGCGCCGCCATAGATGCCGCTGTGCAGGTCGCGCGAGGCCGCCTTCAGGTCGATCTGGGCATAGACCATGCCGCGCAGGCTGGTGGTGATGGCCGGGGTGTCGATGTCCCACATGCCGGTGTCGCTGATCACCGCCACATCGGCCGCCAGCTCCGCCCGGTTGGCAGCGAGGAAGGCGTCGAGGCTCGGGCTGCCGGTCTCCTCCTCGCCCTCGATCAGCACGGTGATGCGGCAGGGCGGCCCGCCGGCGACCGCGTGCCAGGCGCGCAGTGCATCCAGCCACATGCTGCACTGGCCCTTGTCGTCCACCGCGCCGCGGGCGACGACGCGCGGGCCGTGCCTGCCTTCGACAACCACCGGCTCGAAGGGCGGGGAGGTCCAGAGCGCCAGCGGGTCGGCCGGCTGTACGTCGTAATGGCCGTAGAACAGCAGGTGCGGCGTGGCGCCGCCGGGGCCGGGGTGGTGGGCGACCACCACGGGGTGCCCGGCGGTCGGGCGGACCTCCGCGGCGAAGCCCATGCCCTGCAATTCATCGCGGACCCAGCCGGCGGCGCGCAGGCAGTCCCCGGCATGGGCCGGCTGGGCGCTGATGCTGGGGATGCGGAGCCAGTCGACCAGCCGGGCCTCGGCGGCGGCGGCGGTGTCGTCGAGATGGGCAAGGATGGCGGGGAGGGGATCGGACATGGATTCAATCCACCATGCCCCGTCGCCCCGGCCAAGCCGCGTTGCGCCGCCGGGGCGGCCATGGGAGGGAAGGGCCGACACGGGAGAAGCGCCATGCAGGTCTACCTGACCCATACCGCCGATGCGCTGGCGAATTACTATGGCGACCGCGCCCTGGCGGCGCTGCGCCAGGTGGCGGAGGTCCGGCTGAACGACACCGGGCGGCACCTGGCCGGGCGGGAGCTGGCCGAAGCCGCTGCGGGCTGCGAGGCGATCGTCAGCTACCGGCAATCGCCCGGCGAGGCCGAGACCTTCCGCCACGCTCCCGACCTGGTCGCCTTCCTTCGCTGCGCCGTCGATATCCGCAATGTCGACGTGGCGGCGGCCAGCGCCGCCGGCGTGCTGGTGACCCAGGCGACGCCGGGCTTCATCCCCTCGGTCGCCGAGTTGGTGCTGGGGCAGATGGTCGATCTGGCGCGCGGCGTCGGTGCGGCCGCTGCCAGCTACCACCGCGGCGTGGTGCCGGCGGCGCGGATGGGCACGCAGCTGACCGGCGCGACGCTCGGCATCATCGGCCATGGCGCGATCGGGCGGTACCTGGCGCCGCTTGGCCTGGCGCTGGGCATGCGGGTGCTGGTGGCGGACCCCTACGCGACGCCGGCGCCGCCGCTGGAGCACGTGCCGCTGGAGACGCTGCTGGGCGAGAGCGACTTCGTCGTCTGCCTCGCCGTCGCCATCGAGGCGACCGAGAACCTGATGGACGCCACCGCCTTCGCCCGGATGCGGCGTGGCGCGTTCTTCCTCAACCCCTCACGCGGCAATCTGGTGGACGAGGCGGCGCTGCTGGCGGCGCTGGACAGCGGGCATCTGGCGGGGGCAGCGATGGATGTCGGCCGCGCGCCGGACCAGATGCCGATGCCGTCGCTGGCGGCGCACCCTAAGGTCATCGCCACGCCGCATATCGGCGGGCTGACGCCGGCCGCCATCGAGCACCAGGCCTTCGATACGGTGCGGCAGGTAACGGCACTGGCGCGGGGCGCGCTGCCGGACAACGCGGTGAATGCCGCCGCGGCGACGCGGCTGGCGCGGCTGGGGATCACGCCGTCGGCGTAGCCGGACAAGGCAAGGTCAAGCAGGAGGTATCCTCTGTCCGGCCGGCGACCTCCCTGACGCTACGCACCGGGGATACCTCCTCCCCAGCCTTGCCCTACGCCAGCCGCCGCCGTCGCCGGTGCGCCGGCGGGTCGCCCGGGAAGGTGATGCCGCTGGCATCGACGCCGAGGTGCACCATCAGCCGCGCCAGCTCAACCCCGCAGCGGTAGCCTTCCAGCACCGGCACGTCCCAGCCCAGCGCCACCAGCCGCGCCTGCAAGGGCGCCTGCAGCCAGAAGGCGCCGCTGCAGCCCAGCAGCAGCACCTCCGCGCCATCCTCTTCCAGCGCCGCCACCGCGGCCTGCACTGCGGCTTCCAGCATCGTGCTGGTCTCGCCCGCGGCGTGGCGCTCCGCCTCGCCACGCAAGGTCGGCCGGCCGCGATGCGCCGGGCGCGGCAGCGGGTGGTCGATGTTGCGGATGGACGCAAGCCCGTGAGTCATCCGGTAGCGCACCACCAGCTCCGCCATATGGGCATTGTGCGTCTCCGAGATGTCGATGATCGAGAACCGGTTGCCCAAGGTCATCGCCACATGCATCTGGGCATGCGCGTTCGCCGTGACCGGGATGCGGTGGCGGCGGCCGATCTCGCGCGCCTCCATGAAACCCGGATCGCCGCCGCCGAGCAGCACGATGGCATCGTAGTTTCCGCTCTCGCAGGCCGCCCGCACGATCGGCAGCCGGGCGATTCCGGCGATGGCGAATTCCTCCCGCGTCTCCACCGGCCAGTCGCCATGTGGTGCGATCGGGCCGGGGTGGAGCTCCCAGTCGAGATCGGCCAGCAGCGGCGCGACGGCGGCATAGTTCATCAGGTCCGTCTCGCGCGTGCCGCCATCCGTGCGGTAGCGGTTCGGGCTGTCCGGCGGCAGGCTGAAGGCCTGCACCAGCAGGAAACGCGGCCGGCGCGCCGGGTCGCGCACTCTCAGATCGCCTTGCTGGCCCGCAGCGCGGCGATCTCGGCGGCGGAATAGCCCAGCTCTCCCAGCACCGCGTCGGTGTGCTGCCCGACCATCGGCGGCGGGCTGTCCACCCGCGGGCCACCATGCGCCAGGGTGAAGGCGGCGACCGGCACGCCGAAGGCCTGCGGCACGCCCGGCGCGCCCTCCGGGAAACGGTGCACCACGCCGCGCGAGGCGAGATGCGGGTCGGTCAGCGTCTCCTCCATCCGCCGGACGCGCGCCGCGGGCACGTGCCGCGATTGCAGGTATTCCTCCCACTCATCGGCCGTGCGGGTCAGCATGATCTCGTCCAGCACCGCTTCCTCGGCATCCCGGGCGGCCAGGCGCTCCTCGTTGGTGGCCTTGGCCAATTCCGGCCGGCCCAGCGCCGCCCAGAGCCGCCGCTGCTGCCGCAAATTGCTCGCCCCCAGCATCACCATGCCGTCCTTGGTCCGGTAGGCGCTGTTGGTGGCCTGAGGGTGCTTGTTGCCGCTCGGCTTCGCCGCCTTGCCGGAGGCGAGGTAGGCGGTGACGTGGCTGGCCTGCATCATCAGCGCCACGTCCAGCATCGCCAGGTCGATCCGCTGGCCCTTGCCGGTGCGCTCCCGTTGGAAGAGCGCGGCGCTCAGCGCGAAGGCGCCCATGGTGCCGGTGGCGTAGTCGATCGCCGGCGCGCCGAACTTGATCGGGTTGACCTCGGGCGTGCCCGTGGCGGCCATGATGCCCGACGTCGCCTGGATCACGTGGTCATAGGCGGTCTGCACGCCGCGCGGGCCCTGCTGGCCGAAGGCGGACATGGAACAATAGATCAGCCGCGGGTTGATGGCGCTCAGCGCCTCCCAGCCCAGGCCCAGCGCCTCGAAGGCGCCGGGGCGGAAATTCTCCACCAGTACATCGGCGCCGGCGACCAGTTTCCTGAGGACCTCCTGCCCCGCCTTCTGCTTCAGGTCGAGTGTGATGGCCCGCTTGTTGGAGCCCTGGGTGAGGAAATAGCTGCCCATGTTGGCGCGGTTCAGCGCCAGGTCCGGTCCGCTGTCGCGGCTCTGGTCCGGGTCGTCCGGCGGTTCCACCTTGATCACGTCGGCGCCGAGCAGCGCCAACTGGTAGGCCGCGAAGGGCCCCGCCAGGACATGCGTGATGTCGATGATGCGGATGCCTTCGAAGGGGCGCATGGCAGCTATTCCCTGGACGTTATTGGCCGGGAGTATGGCGCCCCTGGTGGCGCCCGCCAATCGGCGTCACAGTCGCCGGCATGGAGGGAACGACCAGTCTGACCGCGCCGGCGGCGGCGCCGCCGCGCCCGTTCGCCTTTGCCGATTTCCGCCGGCTCTGGGGCATCGGGCTGGTCGTCTTCATGGTCCGCTGGCTGGAGATGCTGGCGGTCTCCATCTTCGTCTGGCAGGCCACCGGCTCCGCCTTCCTCGTCGCCATGATGGGCATGCTGCGGATCCTGCCGATGGGCCTGTTCGGCGCGCCGCTGGGCGTTCTGGCCGAACGGGTGCAGCCGCGCACCGCGCTTACGGCCATCGTGGTCGTCAGCCTGCTGACCTCCGCCGCGCTCGCCGCGCTGGCCTTCGGCGGCATGCTTGGCGTCTGGCACCTGGCCGTCGCCAGCTTCATCAACGGTATCGCCTGGGCGGCGGACAACCCGGTGCGGCGGATGCTGATCGGCCAGGTGGTCGGCCCGACCCGCATGGGGGAGGCGATGTCCTTCGACGTCGGCAGCAACAATGCCAGCCGCATGCTCGGCCCGACGGTCTCCGGCCTGTTGTTCGCCGCGGTCGGGATCGAGGGCAGCTTCGTCGTCTCGGTCGCGCTCTATCTCCTCGCGCTGATCGCCGCGGTGACCTTGCGCTACCGCAGCGCGCCGCTCGCCGCCGGCGGCGAGGGCGTCCTGGCACGGATGGGGGAGGGGCTGCAGGCGGTCCGCCGCTCGCCGCGGCTGCGCGGCACGCTGGTGGTCACCATCCTGTTCAACATCTTCGGCTGGCCCTTCACCAGCCTGGTGCCGGTGGTGGCGCAGCATCGCTACGGCCTTGGCCCGGAAGCGACCGGTATCCTGGCCAGCATGGATGGCGTCGGGGCCTTCGCCGGGGCGCTGCTGATGGCCGCGCTGGCGCGGCCGGCCTGGTATGCGCGGCTCTACCTCGGCGGGCTGACCCTGTACCTGGTGATGGTCGCCGGCTTCGCCTTGGCGCCGAATGCGACGGTCGCCGGCGCCGCACTGCTGCTGGTCGGCTTCGGCCAGTCCGGCTTCAGCATCATGCAGGCGACGCTGGTCTACCTGCTGGCGCCGGCCGAGGTGCGCATGCGCGTGCTCGGCCTGCTCTCGGTCTGCATCGGTCTCGGGCCGATCGGCTTCCTGGCGCTGGGGCTGGCCGCCGATGCGCTGGGCGCGACCATGGCCTGCGCGCTGACCGGCGGGCTGGGGCTGTTGGCGCTGGCGCTGTGCTGGCCGCTCTGGCGTGCCATCCTGCCGCAAGGAGAGGGAACCCAAGCATGACCGACCTGACGATCCGCGAGATCCGCACGACGCTTCTGCAGTTGCCCTGGGCCGACGATCCCTGGCTGTTCGGCCATGCGCTGGGCGCCCAGCGCGACCTCGTGGTGGTGGAGGTCGTCACCGAATCCGGCCTCACCGGCATGGGCTACCTGCACCTGCTCAACCTGCCGCTGCAGCGCACCATCGGCGCCTGCATCGCCGAAGCGCTCGCGCCGCGCGTCATCGGCCGCAGCGCCACGGAGGTCGAGGGCATCTGGCAGTCGCTGTGGCGCGCGACGCTGACCGGCGGGCGCGGCGGCGTGTCGATGATGGCGCAGTCGGCGATCGACATCGCGCTGTGGGACGTGCTGGGCAAGGCGGCGGGGCAGCCGCTGCACCGGCTCTGGGGCCATGTCCGCAACCGCATCCCGGCTTATGGCAGCGGCTGCTTCCGCGGCGCGCTCGGCGAAGGGATGGCCGCCAAGGCCAAGTACTACGCGGCGCAGGGCTTCACCGCCATCAAGATGCAGGCGGCGCATATCGGCGATTGGCGGCAGGATGTGCGCAACCTGCGGATGGTGCGCGACGCCATCGGCCCCGATGTCGACATCATGATCGACATCAACATGGGCTGGACCGCCGACCAGGCGATCATCGCCGGCCGCGCCTTCCAGGACTACGACCCCTACTGGATCGAGGAGCCGGTGCTGCCGGACGATTTCTCCGGCTATCTCCGCTGCGCCGAGGCGCTGACCACGCGCGTGGTGGGCGGCGAGACGCATTTCGGCCGCGCCGACCTCAAACCTGTCCTGGAAAACCCGCGCCTGCCGATCCTGCAGCCCGACCCGATGCGCGGCGGCCTGACGGAGCTGCGCAAGATCGCCACGGTCGCCGAGACCTGGGGCATGACCATGGCGCCGCACCTTTTCCCCGAACTCAACGTCCATCTGCTGGCCAGCATCCCGAACGGGCTCTGGGCCGAGCATATGGGCCTGCTGGACGATGTCTGGGTCGACCCGCCGCAATTCGAGGCCGGCCACATCATCGCCCCGGAGCGCCCCGGCCATGGCCTGGCCTTCAAGCCGGAGGTGCTGCGCGACTTCGTCCTGAAGGGGTAGCGCGCCCCCGGGCGCGCTACGTTACGGCGCGTTGCGCACGGCGGAGCGCTCGATCGCCTTGCCGGTCTTCGAGATGTCCTCGCCGGCGCCGGCGGTGGTGTGGCAGGCGCCGAGCAGCGGTGCGGCGCCGAGCAGGGCCAGCAGGGTGAGGGCGAGCAGGCGGTTGTTGCGCATCACGGTCTCCGTCGTCGGTGGTTCCGGTCCCGGCTGGGACGTACCCCCAACGTTCGGCGGCCGGGGCGGATGCCGCCGGTCGCCAAACCGTGTCAGCGCCGAATCAAGAGCAGCGCAGCGGCCGAGGCGACCGCGGCCGAGGCCGCGCCCAGCAGCGCTGCAACCCGAAAGCCGGCGACGAAGGTGGCCTCGTTGGCCTGCTGCGCCAGCACGAAGCCCAGCAGCGCCGTCGCCACCAGCCCGGCGATGCGGGCGACGGCGCTGTTGAAGCCGGAGGCGGCGCCGACATGGTCGGCATCCACGGATGCCATGACGGTGGTGGTCAGCGGCGCGACGCTGATCGCCATGCCGAGGCCGATGACCAGCGTCGGCGGCAGGATGTCCCACCAGAAATCGATCCCGCCGGGCGCCACCCGCGCATAGAGCGCGAAGCCCACCGCGACGATCGCGGCGCCGCCGGCCAGCGGCAGCCGCCCGCCGAATTTCCCGGTCAACTGCCCCATGACACGGGAGCCCAGGCCGATCAGCAGCGGCAGCGGCATCAATGCAGCGCCCGCCTGCACCGCCGACCAGTCCTCCACCCGGATCAGCAGGAAGGGCAGCGCCACCACCAGCCCGCCCAGCGCGCCATAGAGGCAGAAGGTGAAGAGGGTGAGCCCGACGAAGGCGGCGGAGCCGAACATCTCCAGCGGCATCAGCGCGTCCGGGCCGTGCCGTGCCTCCCACCACAGGAACCCGGCCAGGCAGGCGGCGCCGAGCCCGGCGGCCAGCGCCGGCATCGCGCCCGGCGCGTCGCTCGCAGCGACCGCCGTCAGCGCCCAGGTCAGTAGCCCGAGTCCGATGGTCGCCAGCGCCGCGCCGCCCCAATCGAGCGGCCCGCGCCCGCGCGCGTCGCGGCTTTCCGCCACGTGCCGCCAGCCCAGCCACCCGGCCGCGCCGGCGATCGGCAGGTTCAGTAGAAAGATCATCCGCCAGCCGACTGCATCCACCAGCCAGCCGCCGAGCACCGGCCCGAGCGCCCCGGCCAACGCGCCGGTCGCCGCCCAGGTGCCGATGGCCCGGCCGCGCGCCTCCCCGGTGAAGGTGGCGCCGAGGATGGCGAGGCTGTTCGGCATCAGCAGCGCGGCGCCCAGCCCCTGCAGGGCGCGGCCGGCCAGCAGCCAGGGATAGTTGGGCGCCAGGGCACAGAGCAGCGAGGCCAGGGTGAAGACCGCCAGGCCCGCCAGGAACAGCCGCCGCCGGCCGTAATGGTCGCCGGCGCCGCCGCCCAGCAGGATCAGCGCGCCGAGCGGCAGAAGATAGGCGTTGATGGTCCAGGAAAGCTGCTCCGGAGTGCCTCCGAGCTCGCGCTGCAAGGTCGGCAGCGCGACGTTGACCACCGAGCCGTCGATGAAGGCGAGGCTGGAGCCGAGGATGCAGGCCGCCAGCGTCCACCGCGCCGGGTCCGGCGCCTGGTGGCGGGTCGCCGTTATGACGCCCGCATCGCAGGGCCCGGCCACCGCGCCCGTCATGCCATCACCGTCCACGCCATGCCCCACCCCGCTGCCGCCTCTACGGTGCGGCGGCACGATGGTTCCGCAATCACCCTCCCCCACAAGGCGGGGGAGGGGGCGGTGTCAGGCCAGCGCGGCAATCGCGGCGTCGACGCCGCCCGGCATGTGCGGCACGCCGGCGACCTTCATCGCCAGTTCCACCGTCGCCAGCGTCCCGAGGATCATCGGCTCGTTCAGGTCGCCGAGATGGCCGATGCGGAAGATCTTCCCCCCCAGCGGCCCCAGCCCGCCGCCGAGCGAGACGTTGAAGCGCTGCATCGCCACCTTGCGGAAGGCATCGGCATCGACGCCCTCCGGCATCAGCACCGCGGTCACGCTGTCCGACAGCCGCGCCGGGTTGGTGCAGTAGAGCTGTGGCCCGTTGTTCCCCGACCAGTGCTGCACCGCCGCGCGCACCGCGGTGGCCAGCCGCGTGTGCCGGGCGAAGACGTTCTCCAGCCCTTCCTCCTGCTCCATCAGCCGCAGCGATTCCTGCAGGCCGTAGAAGAAGCTGGTCGGCACCGTGCCGAGGAAGCTCTTCAGCGGGCGCTTCATCATCGCACCCCAGTTGAAGTAGTGCTTCGGCAGCTTCGAGGTCTCGTGCGCCTTCAGCGCCTTGTGCGAGACGCCGGTGAAGCTCAGCCCGGTCGGCAGCATCAGCCCCTTCTGGCTGCCGCCCACCGCCGCATCGACGCCCCATTCATCCATCCGGAAGTCGAGGCTGCCGAGCGATGAGATGGTATCCGCCAGCAGCAGCGCCGGATGCCCCACGGCATCGATCGCCGCCCGCACTTCGGGGATCGGGACCATCATGCCGGTCGAGGTCTCGTTGTGCACCACGCCGACGGCCTTGATGACATGGCCGGTATCGGCGGCCAGCTCCGCCCGGATCGCCGCCATGTCGACGCCGCGGCGCCAGTCGGCCGGCACGGTGCGGACCTCGATCCCCAGGTCGGTCGCCATGCGGCCCCAGGATTGCGAGAAATGCCCGGTCTCCAGCACCAGGATCACGTCGCCGGGCGAGAGCAGGTTGACCAGGCAGGCTTCCCACGCCGCGTGGCCGGAGCCGGTGTAGAGGAAGACCTCCTGCGAGGTCTTCAGCACCCGTTTCAGCCCGGCCATGCACTCCCAGTAGATCTCGATGAAGCTGGGATCGTTGAAGTCGACCGTGTGGTGCGCGGTCGCCAGCAGGACGCTGTCCGGGATGTTGGTCGGGCCGGGGTTGGCGAAGAACTGGCGGCCACGGGGCTTCCGCGGCGTCTCGCTGGCGCTCATCTGTCTGTCCTCGGCTCGGCGTTCAGATCGGAAACGGGTGCTTGCGCAGATAAGGCATGTAGCTGTCCTCGACATCCACCTCCAGCGAGGCGAGCACGCGGACGACGGCGCAGTAGAAGCTGGCGGTGACGGTCAGGTCGACGATGGCGTCGTTCTCCAGCGCGGCGCGCAGCGCGGCGAAGGTCTCGTAGCCGATCCCCGGCCCGGCGAAGATCTCCCGCGCCGCCCGCAGCACCAGCCGCGCCAGCGGGTCGAGCGCCGTCGCCTCGCCCCGCGTCTCGGCCTTCAGCGCCTCGATATCCTCGTCGGTGACGCCGAAATCGTAGCCGATCTTGACGTGGTGCGACCATTCGTAGGGCGAGCGCGCCAGCCAGCCGACCTGCAGGATCGCCAGCTCGCGCAGCCGCGGGTCCAGCTTTGCGCCGTAGCGGATGTACTGGCCGAGGCCGCTGAAGGCGCGCGCCGCGCCGGGGCTGTTGACCAGCGCCTTGTGCAGGGTGATCTCGCGCTTCAGCAGGTCCTGGTCTTCCGGCTTGAGGTCGGATTTGTCCAGGTAGGGCAGGCGGGCCATGGGCGGTCTCCCGTGATTTCTTATAGGAATTTGTAGTCGAAGCCGGCCGCGCCGCCGGTGATGCGCCCGGCGGTGGCGCCGGGGAAGTGGATCGGCAGCATCACCGCGGAGGTGTCGGCGACCTCATTGAAGAAGCTGCGGCGCGCGGTCGCGGCCATCTTCGGGTCCCAGTCGAAGATGGTGGACCAGTCCGGCTCCCGCACCTGCAGCGCATGGTGCATCAGGTCGCCGGTAACGACCGCGCGCTGGCCGCCCGAGTGGATGTTGATGCAGCAATGGCAGGGCGCGTGGCCGGGGGTCGGCTGCAGGGTGATGGTGTCGTCCAGCGCGAAATCGTCGTCGACCAGCAGGGCCTGCCCGGCGGCGACCACGGGTTCGCAATTGTAGCGCCAGACATTGCCCGGCGGCTGCGCGCCGCGCGCCGTCGCCTCCTCCCACGCCGCGTATTCGCGCTTGTGGAAGATGTATTTCGCCTTCGGGAAGGTCGGCACCCAGCGGCCGTTCACCAGGCGCGTGTTCCAGCCGCAATGGTCGATATGCAGGTGGGTGCAGAAGACGTAGTCGATATCCTCGAAGCGCAGCCCCTCGGCGGCGAAGCCGTCCAGCCAGGGTTGCTTCGGAAAATCCATCGGCGCCGGGTAGCCCTTGTCCTCGCCGGTGCAGGTATCGACCAGGATGGTGTGCTTCGGCGTGCGCACCACGAAGGTCTGGTAGGTGATGACCATCCGCCCGGTCGCCGGGTCGAACACCACCGGGTCCAGCGTTGCCAGGTGCTTCGCCCCGATCGCCTCGTCATAGGCCGGGAACATCTCGGCAGGCCGGCGCCAGGGGCCGTCGCGCTCGACGATGCTGGTGATGCTGACGTCGCCGATCCGTAATGGTTTCATGCCCGCATTCCCCCCGTCTGGAGGAAGCCTAGCCCCGGGGCGGCCGGCAGGCCAGCGCGGGCGGCGTCGTGCCGCGGTTGGAGTGTATTTCGAAAAAGCCGCGATATATTTCGAAAATACTGAGGTGTGGACCAAACCTTGGACGAAAACTGGCGTATTCGCCGGCGAGGATCGAAGAGTTATACAAATCCCATGCGCTGGACTTGTCCGGCCCCATACTGAAAACCGGTCCGTGGCGATCGGTTGGACCCGCGGAGGTTGAAACGAAATCAGTGACGACGACTGCGGACGCCCTGGTCGGCCGCACCCTGGCCTCCGACGTCCTGCATCGCATGCGGGCGGATATCGTCGGCGCGCACCTCCTGCCAGGGGAACGCCTGCGCTTCGAATCGCTGCGGGAGCGCTACCGGGCCAGTTTCAGCACCCTGCGGGAAGCGCTCGCGCATCTGGTACGCGACGGCCTGGTCATGGCCGAGGGCCAGCGCGGCTTCCGCGTCGCGCCGGTGTCGCGCGCCGACCTGCTCGACCTGATCGAAACCCTGCTGCTGATCGAGCGGGAGGCGCTTCGCCTCTCCCTCCTGCGCGGCGATGCCGCCTGGCAGGATGCGGTGGCGCAGGCCTTCGCGCGGCTGGACGCGGCCCGGCAGCAGGCCAGCCCGGGCACCGTCCGCACGTCGCCGGACTGGAACCGTGGCCGCAGGGCCTTTCACGATGCGCTGGTCGGCGCCTGCCCGTCCCGCACGCTGCTCGAGATCCGGGCGGGGCTTGGCCTGCGGGAGGAGCGCTACCGGACCCTCGCCGCGCGCCTGCGGCCCGAGGATGCCGGCCCGGTCGATTCGCGCCGTGACCTCTGCGAGGCCGCGCTGGCCCGGGATTCACGCCGGGCCAGGGTGCTGATCGAGGCCCAAATCCGTCGCTTCTGCGACCGGGTGATGCAGGACGTCGCCGCGCTGCGGATCGACGGATGACGGACGGCCTGCCGCGTCAGGCGTCGATATGCTCGGTCGCCTTGACCGAGGGACGCGCCCTGAACCCGGCATGCCAAGCGGCAAGCGCCGGGCGCGCCTCGCGCCAGCCCGCCTCCGGCCAGCGGAAATCGAGGTAGGAGAGCGCGCAACCGATCGCCACCTGGCCGATGCCGAAGGGCGCCGCCGACAGCGCCGGCACATCGGCCTCGAAGGCCGCCAGCACGGCATCCAGCTTGGCGGCGAAGCCATCCAGGATGCGCTGGTCGGGCGGCGTCCGGGCCAGTTCGCCGCGCCAGAGCAGCAGGAAATCCATCGCCCCGTTGCCGAGCGCATGCCGCCGCAGCGCCGCGATCCTTGCCGGCCCGGCGGCGGGAAACAGCCGCGGCGCGCCGCCCAGCCCGTCCAGGTATTCGCAGATCACCACCGAGTCGAAGAGTGTGGTGCCGTCCTCCAGCACCAGGGTGGGGATCTTGCCCAGCGGGTTGCGCGGCAACAGCGATTGGTCGAGCCGGGTCAGCGCCACCACGGTCGGCACGCGCGTGATGCGGTCGGCCAGCCCAGCCTCATGCGCCACCACCATCACCTTGCGGACGAAGGGAGAGCGGGAGGACCAATGCAATTGCATCATGGTGCCGTTCGGGTCGCGTGCATGGGGGGATCCTCCTCGGGCCGCAGTCTGGGCCGCTCCGGAGGGTCGTTGAAGCCCCAAAAAAGCGAAACCGCGGTCCACGGGTCATCCCCGTGCCGCGGCTGCTTCGATCCGTCGTCGCCCGCCATTTGGCGGGCAGGGAGGGTTCAGAAGCCCTCACGCTCCAGGCGCTTGCGCTCAACCTTGCGGGCGCGGCGGACGGCCTCGGCGGCTTCGCGGGCCCGGCGCTCGGACGGCTTCTCGTAGTGCCGGCGAAGCTTCATTTCGCGGAACACGCCTTCGCGCTGCAGCTTCTTCTTGAGCGCCTTCAGCGCCTGGTCGATGTTGTTGTCACGGACGACGACTTGCACGCGGCCCAGCCTCCTATCGCTGTGGGACAAAAGCAATTAGCCGCAAAGGGCAGGCGGTTCCCGGCGGCCCCGATACCCCGGGACCCCGCGCGGTACCCCCTACCGAATTGCGGAGACGCGCCGTCTAGCATGCTTCGGCCCGGGACAGGAAGCCCTCGCCGGGGCGGAATGGCGATCCCATCTCCCGCTGCGGCACAGACAGCCGCGGAGGCCCGCATGTCCATCCTCAAGATCGCCCGCATGGGCCATCCGGTCCTGCTGGGGCAGGCGGAACCGGTCGACGACCCGGCCCATCCGGAAATCCGCCGACTGATCGCCGACATGATCGAGACCATGCACGATGCCTCCGGCATCGGCCTGGCGGCGCCGCAGGTCTATGCGCCGCTGCGGCTTTTCGTCTGGCGCGGCGTGGCGGGCGTCTCCGTCCTGATGAATCCCGAGCTGGAGGCGCTGGATGACGAGACTGAGAGTGCCTGGGAAGGGTGCCTTTCGATTCCCGGCCTGCGTGGCTGCGTCACCCGGCCGCGCCGTATCCGCTACCGTGGCCTCGACTCGACCGGCGCGCCGGTGACGGGGGAGGCGGAGGGCATGACCGCCCGCGTCATGCAGCACGAGACCGACCATCTGGATGGGGTGATGTACCCGATGCGCATGCAGGACCATTCGCTGTTCGGCTTCACGGATGAGCTGGCCCGCGCGGCCGGGAGCGCCGGCCGATGACCGAGCGCAGCGAGGCCCGCGACCGGGCGATCCGCGCCATCCTGCCCTTCGCGGCCCGCGACGGCTGGAACCGCAGCAGCCTGCGCGCCGGGCTTGCGGCGGCCGGGGAGGACCCTGTGCTGGTGGACAGCCACTTCCCGACCGGCCCGGTCGGCGCGGTCCTCGCCTGGATCGACCTGGTGAACCGGGAGATGGAGGCGGCCGCCGCGGCCGAGGGCGTCGCCGAATTGCGCGTCTCGCAGCGCATCCGGCGGGTGGTCGAGCTGCGGCTGACCGCGCTCGGGCCGCACAAGGTGGCGCTGCGCCGGGCGCTCAGCCTGCTGGCCCTGCCCTGGAATGCGCCCCGCGGCCTGCGCCTGACCGCGGAGGCGGTGGATGCCATGTGGCATGCCGCCGGCGACACCTCGGCGGATGTCTCCTGGTATACCCGCCGCGCCACCCTGGCCGGCATCTATGCCTCGACCATCGCCTGGTGGCTGCGGGACGAGGACCCGTCGATCGTCGGCGCCATGCAATTCCTCGATCGCCGGCTGGCGGAGCTGTCCCGGCTGCAGAAGCTGCGGCGCAAGCCGGGGGCCGCCCGCGCCGCCTGATCGCGGCTGAACCCGCCCAGCCCTGCCGCGCTCTGGCCCGGACAGGGCAGCAGCGGGTGGGCATGGCATATCGTCGGGTATGGCGTTGGGGGGTGGGGGCAGGGATCCCGCTGGTGGCGCTGGTGCTGCTGCTGGCGCTGTTCCGCTGGGACTGGCTGATCCCGGTCGTCGAAGCGCAGGGCACGGCGGCGCTCGGCCGGCCGGTGACGCTGCGGCACCTGAATGTCCGGCTCGGCCGCACCATCACGGTGACGGCGGAGGGGCTGCGGATCGGCAATCCGCCCGGCTTCCCGGACGAGCCGCCCTTCGCCGACCTGCCGCGTACGGTGGTGGATGTGGCACTGGCGCCGCTGCTGCGCGGTAGCGTGGTGATCCCGGCGGTGGCGCTGGACCGGCCGCGGGTCGCCCTGATCGGCCGCGAAGACGGCAGCAGCAATTACGCCTTCGGCGGCACCGCCGGGCCGGCCGGCGAGGGGGCGGCGCCCGCGGGGCCGCAGATCGGCGCGCTGCGCATCGCCGATGGCCGGGTGCACGCCGCCCTCGCCAGGCTGCAGGCCGATTTCGCCGTCGGGCTGAACACCGAGGACCCGCCGGGCGGCGAGGCGGCGCTGATGGCGGAGGCGACCGGGACCTATGCGGCGCAGCCCATCACCGCGCGGTTCCGCGGCGGCGCCGTGCTGAACCTGCGCGATGCCGGGCGGCCCTGGCCGGTGGACCTGCACCTGGCCAACGGCCTGACCCGGGTGGCGCTGCGCGGCACGCTGAAGGACCCGGTGAACCTGGCCGGCGCCGAGCTGCGGCTGGATGTCCAGACCCCCGACATGGCGCGGCTCTCGCCGCTGATCGGGGTGCCGCTCTCGCCCACGCCGCCCTTCCGGGCCACCGGGCGGTTGGACTATGCCGCCGGCCGGTTCCGCTTCACCGATGTGGAGGGCCAGGTCGGCACCAGCGACATCGCCGGCAGCTATACCGTCAGCACCGGCGCCCGCACGGATTTCACGGCCGATCTGCATTCGCGGAAGGTCGACCTGGCCGATCTCGGCGGCCTGATCGGCGGCACCCCGGGCCGCGCCGGCACGCCCGGCCAGACGCCGGAGCAGCGCCGCGCGCTGGCGCAGGCCGCGGCCAGCCCGCGGCTCTTTCCCACCACGCCGATCAGCATCCCCCGGCTCCAGGCCGCCGATATTCATGTCCGCTACCGGGCCGACAGCATCCGCGGCCAGGGCATGCCCTTCGACGCGCTGGAGCTGGCGGTCGACGTGGTGGACGGCGTCATCCGGCTGCATCGCGGTATGTTTCGCATCGGCCGCGGCGAGATCAGCGGCGACGCCACGCTGACCCCGCAGGCGAACGGCATGCTGCGGGCGAAGACGGCGATCGAGCTGCGCCGGGTCGACATCGCCCGGCTGATGCAGGCGGCGGGGGCCGGCGGCGCCGGCAGCCTGGGGGGCGTAGGGGAGATCGAGACCACCGGCCGCTCGCTGTCGGAGATGCTGGGCAACGGCAACGGGTCGCTCACCGTGGTCTCGGTCGGCGGCAACATCAGCGCGTTGCTGGCCGATTTGTCCGGCCTGCAATTCGGCCGCGCGCTGCTTTCGGCGCTGGGCATCCCCGACCGCACCCAGATCGACTGCCTGATCGGCGATTTCGGCCTGCGCCAGGGGGCGCTGTCGGTCCGCACGCTGCTGCTGGACACGGAAAGCCATGTGGTCACCGGCAGCGGGACCGCCGGGCTGGGGAAGGAGGTGCTGGACCTGCGGCTGCGGACCGAGAGCAAGCGGTTCAGCATCGGCTCGCTGCCCACCAGCATCGGCATCACCGGCAGCTTCAAGGCGCCGGGCATCGCCCCCGATGCCGGGGAATTGGGCGCCCGGGCCGGCGCCGCGGTGGGCCTCGGCGTGCTGTTCCCGCCGCTGGCGCTGCTGCCAACCATCCAGCTCGGCGTCGGAGAGAACAGCCAGTGCGAGCGGCTGACCCAGGCGGGGCGGGCGTCGCAGGGCCGGCGCTGAGTCCCCAAGGCCGCGTAGTCAGGCGGGCTTCTTCGCCAGGCATTCCTTCATGAATGCCTTGCGTGGGTCGGCATGCAGGCCCTTGTCCTTCGCTGCGGCGCTGCACGCGCGCATCTTCGCATGCTGTGCCTGCTGGGCCGGCGTCGGCTCCCGCTTCGGCTTGGGATCCGCCGCCAGGGCGGGCAGCCCGGCGCAGGCGAGCAGGGCGAGGGAAAGACCAAGACGGCGCATGCTTAGGTCTCCGGAAGTAACGCATACAGAATAAAATACCTGGCCGAGTCGCTTCAACGATTCCGTCGTCGCCGATGCCGGGGCATGCGCCTTGCTTCCCGCCGCCCTGAAGGCGCCTGTGCCCGAGGGGAGAGCCATGCCGACCGAACCCGATCTCGTCGTCCCGACCATGGAGGCGATCCGCCGCTGGAGCGGCGTCGCCGTGCCCAATGCCGCGGCCCGCCACGGCCTGGCCGATCACGCCGCGCTGATCGCCGAACTGGAATTGCTGCGCGGCACCATGGCCTTCGAGGACGAGCCGAGCGGCTTCGAAGCGGCGCTGCGCGACTGCATGGAGACCGGCCAGTGAGCGACCTTGCCACCCTCTCGATGACCGAGGCCGCCGGCTCTTTCGCCCGCGGCGAGGTCACGGCCGAGGCCATGGTTCGCGCCTGCCTCGCTCGCATCGACGCGCATGATGGCAAGGTGAACGCCGTCATCCGTCTGGACCGCGAGGCGGCGCTGGAGCAGGCCGCGGCGCAGGACAAGGCGCGCGCCGCCGGCGTCACGCTCGGCGCGCTGGCCGGCGCGCCGATGATGCACAAGGACATGTACTACCGTGCCGGAAAGGTGAGCACCTGTGGCTCGAAGATCCGCAAGGACTTCAAGCCCGCCGTCACTGCCACCGTGCTGCATCGCCTCGACGCGGCCGGCGCGATCGACATGGGCACGCTGAACATGGCGGAGTTCGCGCAGAACCCGACCGGCCACAACGCGCATTTCGGCGACTGCCACAATCCCTGGAACCTGGATTACTGCACCGGCGGCTCCTCCTCCGGCTCCGGCGCCGGCGTTGCCGCCCGCTTCTTTACCGCGGCGCTGGGCTCCGACACCGGCGGGTCCATCCGGTTGCCGGCGACGCTCTGCGGGGTCACCGGGCTGAAGGCGACGCAGACCCGCGTCTCCCGCCACGGCGTGATGCCGCTCAGCTTTTCGGCCGACAATGTCGGGCCGCTGGTCCGCACCGCGCGCGACGCGGCGCGCTTCCTCGCGGTGACGGCCGGCAAGGACCCCAAGGATCCGACCAGCGCGCCGGAGGCGGTGCCCGACTACGAGGCGGCGCTGACCGGCAGCCTCGCCGGCCTGCGGGTCGCGGTCTGCGAGACCTACTTCCTGGATGGCGCCGACGCCCCTGTCGTTACGGCCTTCGACGCGGCGTTGGCGGTGCTGAAGGAGGCAGGCGCCAGCATCACCCGGGTGAAGGCGCCGAGCCTCCGCGCCATCGCAGCCTATACCGCGCTGGTCAGCCGGGTGGAGGGTGCGGCGATCCACGCCAACTGGATGCGCGAGCATCCGGGCGACTATGCCATCCACCTGTCGTCGCGGCTGTTCGGCGGCTACGCGATCCCCGGGCATCTGTACCTGGAAGGCCTGTCGCGGCGCGGCCCGCTGCTACGGCAATTCGTCGCCGAGACGCTGACCGGCTACGACCTGGTGGCGACGCCGACCCTGCGAACCCGGGTGCCGACCCTGGCGGAGACCGACATCGACGCCGACCCGGCCAACTGGGCGCGCTTCATGGCGGTCTCGGCCAATACGCGGCCGTTCAACTACCTGGGCCTGCCGACCATCAGCGTGCCGTGCGGCTTCGACGATCGCGGCCTGCCGGTGGGGCTGCAATTGGCCGGGCGGCCCTTTGCGGAAGCGACTGTGCTGCGCGCGGCAGATGCCTACCAGGGGCTGACGGAGTGGCACCGGGCCTTGCCGCCGGGCTGAGTGTCCAACCCTGACCAGGGGTGTTTCAGACAGGGCTTTCGGACCCGAAGGGTGACGAAAGCCCTGCGCTGGAAGATGCAGCCGCTATGGGCAGGGCCATCCCGAGCCTTGGCCAGGCCGCCGCTCGGCGGCCGGCACGCCGCCAGCCAGCGCACCGATCCCGGATTTGCCGACCCGGATCCGGATCACCTGCCGCGGGACGTCATGCCGCTGCACCGGGGCGAATAACGTCGCACCTGTGATGAAATGCTCAGCGACCTGCCGCTCGAAGGCGGCGCTGTGCGGCCGACGCAGCGTCCTGACCTTGCTCCTCCCGAAGCCCAGCCGGGGGGATCGATGCAAACCGCCCGTTCTGGCCACCCACCGGGGCGTGATACAGCCCGCTTTCCCGTTTGGGGCGTGCAGAGCGACGCCCCCCTGGCGTTGATGTCTGGCGCCTTCGCCCTCACGAAAAGTCAACCCAATTCCCACCGCCCGGCCTTGACCCGCCCCGCTCCCGGTGCCTAGAGACCTGCTCGGGCAGCACCCATGCCCCCGACGCAACCCAGCCCTGCCAATTGCGCAGCGGGGCTGGTTAACGCTTGCGTCTATCACCACATCCCCCGTGCGCCACGTCGCGTGCTTCCCCCACGGCCGAAACCTCGCCCGTGCCGCCTTTGCGGCCCGGCGGGCGTTTCGCCGTTCAGGGGTCGCGCCACCCTGGCGCCGGCCGACATGCATGCGGGACCCCTGCACGGGGCCCGCGCAGGAGTGGATCGAGTGATGGACGGGTTTGTCACCGAGACGATGCTGGACGAGAGCGAGACCGAGCTGCGCGTCTCGCGCCCCCTCGGCGCGCCGGCCTTCGAGGAATTGGTGGCCCGCGTCCCGGGCGATGACCTTCCCGCCTGGGAGGACGGCGAGACGACCGAGGAGGCTGACGACGCCCCCGAGGACTTGGCCGAGGAAACCGAGGACGGCGAGGCCGCCCCCGCCGCCGAGGCCGCGCAACCCGCCGCCGGTAATTACGACGAGGCCGCGCTGGGCCGCACCGACGACCCGGTGCGTATGTTCCTGCGCGAGGCCTCGCGCACCGAATTGCTGACGCGCGAGCAGGAAGTGGCGCTCGCCCAGCGGATCGAGGCCGGGCGCGAGGCGATGCTGGGGGCGCTCGGCGCCTGCCCGGCGACGCGCGCCCAGCTCGCCGCCTGGCGCGATGCCGTCGCCGCCGGGCAGCTGCCGCTGCGCGACCTGGTGGAGCTGGAGGCCATGGCCGCCGCCGCCGAGGCGCCGGCCGAGGGCGAGGAGGGCGAGGCGGCCGAAGGCACGCTCGACCAGCGGCTGCGGCCTGAAATCCTGGTCGCCTTCGAGGCGGCGCTGAACAACCCGGCCGACTCGCCGGCCACCGTGACCGCCGGGCTGGTCGCGGCGCTGCGGCTGCGCGCCGACCGGATCGAGACGCTGATCGAGGCGGTGCGCGCGGCGCATCGGCGCCTCACGGGCCTGGATGGCCGCGCGCTGCGGCTGGCGACGGCGGCTAAGGTGAGCCGCGACGACTTCCTGAAGCACTGGGACAATGGCGAGGCCGGGACGGCCAAGCTCTGCACCAAGCTGAAGACGGCCGCCGGCGAGCTGCGCGAGATCCGCGCCGAGGTCGGGCTGGTGGAGGCCGAGGCCGGCGTCGCCGCGCCGGCGCTGCGCCGCCTGCACGCGGAGATGAGCCGCGGCGAGCGCGACATGCGGAAGGCGAAGGAGGAGCTGACGCGGGCCAACCTGCGCCTGGTGGTGCACATCGCCCGCAAGTACCGCAACCGCGGCCTGCTGCTGGGCGACCTGATCCAGGAAGGCAATATCGGCCTGATGCGGGCGGTCGAGAAG
>JBMOJU010000107.1:0-14691 GCA_049315625.1 Paracraurococcus sp. | reverse complement strand
GTGAGTCTGGCATTCGCTGTGCGTCGGGTGCCGACTCGGAAAAATAGATGAGGGGGTCCGGGGGAGAATACTTTCTCCCCCGGCCTTCCTTCATCTCACCGGGGGGTAGCATCTTCGTGCCGCCCGGACTGCAACACCACGCCGGGCGCCAACGGAAACCCGCGCAGGAACGCCTCCGCCGGCAGCGGGCCGCGGCCGGGCCGCTGCAGCCGCAGCAGGCGCAGCGCGCCCTGGCCGCAGGCGATCGCCGCCGCCTCGTCCAGCACCGTGCCGGGTGGGCCGGACCCCGCCGCCGGCTCGGCCGCCAGGACGCGGATCGGCTCCCCCGCATGGGTGAAGAAGGTGCCCGGCCACGGGTTCAGCGCCCGCACCTGGCGGTCGAGTGCGGCGGCGTCCTGCCCCCAGTCCAGCAGGCCATCCGCCTTGGTCAGCTTGGCGGCGTAGGTCACGCCGGCCTCCGGCTGCGGCACCGGTGCGGGCGGGTCGGCCAGGACGCGCAGGACCAGGTCGGCGCCGATCGCCGCCAGCGCATCGTGCAGCTCGGGCGTGGTGCCGCGTGGGCCGATGGGGACGTTGCCCCGCAGCAGCATCGGGCCGGTGTCGAGCCCCGCCTCCATCTGCATGATGGTGACGCCGCTTTCGGTATCCCCGGCGAGGATCGCCGCCTGGATCGGCGCCGCGCCGCGCCAGCGCGGCAGCAGGGAGGCATGGATGTTCAGGCACCCCAGCCGCGGCGCGTCCAGCATCACTTGCGGCAGGATCAGCCCATAGGCGGCGACCACCGCGGCATCGAGGTCGAGCGCGGCGAAGGCGGCGTGCTCCGCGGCGTCCTTCCGCACCCGCGCCGGCGTGCGCACCGCCAGCCCCAGGGCCAGCGCCGCCTTGTGCACCGGGCAGGGGGTTTCCCGCTGCCCGCGGCCGGCCGGGCGGGGCGGCTGGCAGTATACGGCGGCGATCTCGTGCCCCGCCGCATGCAGCGCCCGCAGGGCGGGGACCGCGAAATCCGGGCTGCCCATGAAGGCGAGGCGCATCACGCGCCCTCGCGCGCCTTGTTCTTCAGGTCCTTGGCCAGCTTCCGCAGCAGCATGTTGCGCTTCAGCGTGCTGATGTGGTCGACGAAGAGCACGCCATCCAGGTGGTCGTATTCATGCTGCAGGCAGGTCGCCAGCAGCCCGTCCGCCTCGATCTCCCGCTTCGCGCCGGTGAGGTCGTGGTAGCGCAGCTTCACCCGCGCCGGCCGGGTGACGTCGGCATACTGGCCGGGCAGGGAAAGGCAGCCTTCCTCCCGCAGCGCCAGCTCCTCCGACAGCGCGACGATCTCCGGGTTCACCAGCACCATCGGCTCCGGCTTGTCGCCCTTCTGGATGTCGACCACGAACAGCCGCAGCAGCGCGCCGACCTGCGGCGCCGCGAGGCCGATGCCGGGCGCCTTGTACATGGCGTCCAGCATGCGCGGGGCGAGGTCGCGGACGGCGTCGGCGTCGGCGGGGCCGACCGGCCTCGCCTTGGCGCGCAGCCGCGGGTCGGGCACCAGGAGGATGGGCAGGAGATCGGCATCGGACATGATGCGCCGGAAGTAGCCCCCGCGTGCCCCCCTTGCAACGGCCGCCCCGGCTGACGACATCCCCATCCGAGACCGGATGCTTCGGGTCCGGCCCCACCGCTTCGCTCCGCATGAGGAGGCCACGATGTCCCGCCCTTCGGTCTTCGGATCGCCCCTGTTCCTCGGCTTCGACCACCTCGAGCAGATGCTCGACCGGGTCGCCAAGAACGCCGATGGCTACCCGCCCTACAACATCGAGCAGACCGGCGACAACTGCCTGCGCATTACCCTCGCCGTCGCCGGCTTCGCGATGGAGGACCTGCAGATCACGCAGGAGGACAACCAGCTGGTGATCCGCGGCCGGCAGAAGGATGATTCCGACGGCCGGATCTTCCTGCATCGCGGCATCGCCGCGCGGCAGTTCCAGCGCGCCTTCGTCCTGGCCGAAGGCATCGACGTGGAGGGGGCCTGGCTCGACAACGGCCTGCTGCATGTGGACCTGCGCCGGCCGCAGCCGGAGGTCCGGGTCAAGACCATCCCGATCGGCGGCGCCGCCGGTGCCGCCGGCCCGGCCGCTTCCCCCAAGGTCACCGGGGTCATCCGCTCCGTCGTCGAGGGGCGTGCCACCCGCGGTTGATGCCGCGGGATCGCAACACCGTCCCGGGCGGCCGAACGAACCCAGCGTGCTGCGTGGCGCTGGGGTCTTCGGAAGCTCCGGGCCGCATGGGCTTCGGCCATGCCGGAAGGAGAATACGACATGAAGAGCAGCGACCAGAACAACAGCCCGGACGATGGCGCGACCATCGCCCTGTCCCTGCGCCAGCTGTCCGGCGCCGATTGGCAGCGCTTCGGCGCGCAGCAGATCGCCTATATCCGCCCGGTGCTGGTGAACGGGGTTCGCGCCATCGCCATCCACGCTGCGGACGGCACCCCGATCGGCGCCGCGCCGAATGCCGAACTGGCGATCGCCGCCATCCTGCAGCACGAGATGGCGCCCGCCCTGGTGCACTGAGGCCGGACGGGCGCAGGGCATCCTGCCCTGCGCCGCCGCGGATCAGAGTTTCTGACGCAATCGAACTTGCGAAAGAACGCCCTTTCGAAGCGTGAGCTTTCCTGCGGCGAGTTCGGCGCAGACGGGCATTCTTTCGCACACTCTCAGGCCGCCGGCGCGTCGATCCAGCCGACGCAGCCATCCGCCCGGCGATAGACCACGGCGAGCGCGCCGGAGCCGCTGTTGCGGAACATCAGCGCCGTCTGGTGCGTCAGGTCGAGCCGCATCACCGCCTCCCCCACCGTCAGCCGGGCGATCTCGGTCGGCTGCTCGGCGACGATGACGCCGTGGTCGGCGCCGTCGGCCGGTGACGGCGCGGCGTGGTCCTCCGGCTCCTCCGCCGGCTGCAGCACGTATTGCGTGGCGGTCTCCGCCGCCGGGTCGCGGGTCTCGGCCAGGCTGCGGGCATGTTCGTTCACCCGCCGTCGGTACCGTCGCAGGCGCTTGGCGACATGCTCGGCTGCCACTTCGAAGGCGCGATGCGCATCCACCCCCTCGCCCTCGCCGCGCATGAACAGGTTGCGCCCGGCCTTGAGGTTGATGTCGCAGGCGAAGGCGCCGCCCTTGCCCTTCACGTCGCGGCGGAAGGTGACGTTCGCCTCCAGCGCATGGTCGAAGTATTTCTGCGTGATGGCGGCCAGGCCGTCCCGCACATGGGTCTGCAGCGCTTCCCCGGTCTCGACCTGCTTGCCGGCAACGGTGATGTGCATGAAGCCGTACCCTCCTTCCCCGGTTGGGGAGGGGCCGCCCGGCAGGGCAAGCGGCGCGGCGCGCCGGGTGCGTGCCGTCCGGCGGTATCGCAGGCGCCGGCCGGCAGGATCAGGCCGGGACGGCCTTCTCCCTCTTGCGTTGCACGGATGATGGGATGCGCAACGCCTCCCGGTATTTGGCCACTGTTCGGCGGGCGATGTCCACGCCTTCCTGCCGCAGCTTCTCAACTATCGCGTCATCCGAGAGGACCGCTTCCGCGTCCTCGGCGGCGATCATCGCCCGGATGCGCCAGCGTACCGCCTCGGCGCTGTGCTGTTCCCCGCCATGGGTGCCGGCGATGGCGGTGGTGAAGAAATACTTCAGCTCGAAGGTGCCGCGCGGGGTGGCGATGTACTTGTTGGCAGTGACCCGGCTGACGGTGCTTTCATGCATCTGCACCTCCTCGGCGATGTCGCGGAGGATCAGCGGCCGGAGGAATTCGACGCCGTGGCGGAAGAAGGCGTCCTGCCGGCGGACGATCTCCTGCGCCACCTTGATGATGGTGCTGGCGCGCTGTTCCAGGCTTTTCAGCAGCCAATTGGCGCTCTGCAGCTTCTCCGCCAGGAAGACCTTGTCGTCGCGGGTCCGGCTGCCGACCTGGCAGCGGGCGTAGAAGCCGCGGTTGACCAGTACGCGCGGCAATGTCTCGGGGTTCAGTTCCAGCAGCCAGCCGCCATCGTCGCCGCGGCGCATCAGCACGTCGGGCACCACCACGGGTGCCGGCAGCTGGTCGAAGCTGGCGCCCGGCTTCGGGTCCAGCCGGCGGATCTCGGCGATCATCTCCGCCAGATCCTCGGCATCGACGCTGCAGACGGCCATCAGCCCCGGCCGGTCGCGCCGCGCCAGCATATCCAGGTTGTCGAGCAGCGCCTGCATCGCCGGGTCCAGCCGGTTCTGCTCGGCGAGCTGGATGCCGAGGCATTCGGCGAGGTTGCGGGCGAACATCCCGGCCGGGTCGAAGCGCTGCATCCGGGCGCGCACGGCGGCGACCTTGTCCACCGCGCAGCCCATCGCCGCGGCGATTGCCGCATCCTCGATCGGCAGGCGTCCGGCGGCATCGACCAGCGCCAGCAATTGCGCCGCGATCAGCCGGTCCCGCGCATCGTGGAAGGTCAGCCGCACCTGCTCGCCGAGATGCTCGCGCAGCGTCTTGCCGGCGGCGGCCAGATCCTCGACGCCCGAGAGGTCGTCGGCGAAATCGGCCCGGCCGCCGCGGCCAAAAGGGGATTCATAGCCGCCGCCGGCATCGTAGACGTTGCTCCAATCGGCATCGAGCGGGGAGGCGGCCTCCTGCGGCAGCGAATCCGACATCGCCGCGGCGTGGCTGTCGGGCGATGCCGCGGCGGCCGGCAATGGGTCGACCCGGTGGCCGTCATCCGGCCCGGCGAGGATTCGCTCGTCGCGCTCCAGCAGCGGGTTGCGCTCCAGCTCTTCCTCGACGAAGGCGGCGACCTCCATGTTGCTCGACTGCAGCAGCTTGATCGCCTGGCGCAGTTGCGGCGTCATCACCAGCGACTGCGACTGCCGCATATCCAGGCGCGGCGCCATGCTCATGTGTTTGCCGCCCGGTACGCAGCCGCCACGCCGTTGCGGCACTGCCGCAACCTGCGTACCAAGCGGTGGCGCGCTTCGCGCGCTTGCGGTGTCACAGGCTGAACCGCTCGCCCAGGTAGACCCGGCGCACACCCTCATGCGCGACGATGTCGCGCGGCGCGCCTTCCATCAGCACCTGGCCGTCATGCAGGATATAGGCGCGGTCGATGATCTCCAGCGTCTCGCGCACATTGTGGTCGGTGATCAGCACGCCGATCCCGCGGTCCTTCAGGTGCTTGACCAGGTCGCGGATCTCGCCGACGGCGATGGGGTCGATGCCGGCCAGCGGCTCATCCAGCAGGATGTAGCTGGGATGCGTCGCCAGCGCGCGGGCGATCTCGCAGCGCCGCCGTTCGCCGCCCGACAGTGCCAGCGCCGGGGCGCGGCGCAGATGGGCGATGCCGAACTCCGCCAGCAGCGCGTCCAGCATCTGCTCGCGCCGCTCGCGCACCGGCTCGATCACCTCCAGCGCGGCGCGGATGTTGTCCTCGACCGACAGGCCGCGGAAGATCGAGGCCTCCTGCGGCAGGTAGCCGAGGCCGAGCCGGGCGCGGCGGTACATCGGCAGGGTGGTGACGTCGTGGCCATCCATGATCACCTGGCCCTCATCCGGTTGGACCAGCCCGGTGATCATGTAGAAGGTCGTGGTCTTGCCGGCGCCGTTGGGGCCGAGCAGCCCGACCGCCTCGCCGCGCCTGAGGTTGATCGAGACGTTCCGCACCACCGGCCGCTTGCGGTAGCGCTTGCCCAGGCCGAAAGCGGCCAGGCCGCCCTCGCCCGGGACGGATTTCAGCATCGGCGTGGCGAGCGTCTCGTTCACCGGCCGATCCTCACGGAATTGCCCGGCTGCGGCTGCGCCGTCGGCTTGTCGGCGGCCTTCTCGGTGCCGCCCTCCTGCTGGTTCGGCACGATCAGCCCCTGCACGCGGGCGCCGGGCGAGGATACGAGCCGCGCCACGCCGGTGCGCATGTTCACGATCGCCTCCCGCCCGTTCACCTGGTTGTCGCCGCGGGTGATGCGGACATCGCCGAGCAGCCGGGCCATGCCGGTCTGCGCGCTGTAGACGCCGCGATCGCCGCGCACGACCTCGGTCGGGGTGCGGATCTCGACATTGCCATAGGCCTCGACCCGATCCATCCGGCCGGCGCCGGGCGGCTCCTTCTCCCCCGGGGCCAGCGCCGGGCGCGGCGGTGGCGGCGCGCTCGGCGCACCCGGGGTGCCGGCGCCTTCCAGGAAATACGCCACCAGCGTGTCGCCGGCGACGCGGCGGTTCTCCGTCGGCTCCAGCACCACGGCGCCGCCGCGGGCGACCGCCATCCGCTTCTGCGACCAGTATTCCAGGCTGTCCTTCGCGGTGATGACCTGCTGCGCCGTGGTCAGCGACAGGTCGCGCCCGGTCAGCACCAGCACCGCCTGGTCGATGTCGTAGACCGCGCGGTCGCCGCGGGCGGTATCGGTCGCGGTCGAGATCTTCACCCGCCCCTCGGCCTCCAGCCGCCAGATCTCGTTGTTGCCGCCGGAGGCGGTGTCGAGCGGCGCCGAGGCTGGCTGGGTCGCCGCACGCTGGCCGGGCGCCTGCCCGGCAGCGTTTTGGCCGGCCGGCTGCCCGGCGGGGCGGTAGCGCGCCAGCAACCGGTCGGCCTCCACCGTCACCCCGGCGCGGATGGCGCGCGCGTTGCCGCGGGCGATCACCACCTGCTCGGCCTGGCGCCATTCGATGCCGTCGGTCGCCGTGACGTCCACCGGGCCGCCCTGCGACATGTCGATGTTCTGGGCCGGGGCCGGCAGTGCCAAGGCCAGCGCCAGCGCGGCGCCGGGGAGCAGGGCGCGGCGCATCAGCGGCCGCCTTCCAGCACCGCATGGGCGTTGCCGGTGAAGATCACCACTGCGCCGCGCTCGCGCACGCGGAAGCCCTCGGCGGTCAGGGTGCCGAAGCCGCCCTGCACCGCGACCGGGGTGTCGCCGCTGGCGGTACCGGCCTCCATCTCCACCGTCGCCGCTTCGGTCAGCAGGCGGGTGCCGTTGTCGTGGTAGATCGTCACCTCCCCCGCCAGGTCGAGCCGCCCGACCGGCTTGTCGTAGCGACCGGTGCGGGACTGCACGTAGATCCAGGCGCCATCGCTCATCGTCATGTCGCCGCGCGGTTCTTCCAGGTTGAGAATTTCGGCGGCGCCTTCCTGTTGGCCGGCGCGGGCGGTGATGGTGAAGGGGCGGTTCAACTCGTCCACCCCCTGATAGCGCGGGTTCACCACCCGCAGCGCCTCCGCCCGCGGCTGCACCGTGCGACGGAAGGAGACGCGGGAGCGTTCCTCATTGCCCTCGATCTCCGGCCAGAACACCACGGCGGCCAGCAGCCCGAGGGCGAGCGCCGGCAGCAGCCGCTTGGTCCAGGCGACGAGGAAGCGGCGGCGGGCGAGCTGGCCCGGCGTCGGCGCTTCCCGCGCGCGCGACGGCGGCAGCATGTGCCGCGATGCCACCACCGCGCGGGGCGGCGCGGGCCGGGCGGGTGGGATGCGGTCCGGCATCACCGGCGGGACACCACCGTGGGCCCGGCGGGGCGGTCATGCACGTGGATCGGGGCGCGGCGGGTCGAGGACACGGCGGATGTATGGGCCGCGCCGCGGCGGGGGTCAATGAGCCGTCCCCGTAGCGGACAAGAATCGTGCCAGGGTGTGTCGTCATGCCGGCCGCGCCGGACCCGGCGGCGCGTCAGTGGGCGAAGATGTCGGGCTCGGCATAGCCGAGCAGGTCCAGCTCCCCGCGCACCGGCAGGAAGCCGAAGCATGCCTGCGCCAATTCGAGCCGGCCTTCCCGCCGCAGCAGGCCTTCCAGCCGCGTCCAGAGCGCATGCAGATGCAGCACGTCCGACGCCGCATAGGCCATCTGCTCGGCGGTCAGCTCCGGCGCGCCCCAGTCCGAGCTCTGCTGCTGCTTCGACAGGTCGACGCCGAGCAATTCCTTGCAGAGGTCCTTCAGCCCGTGCCGGTCGGTGAAGGTGCGCACGAGGCGCGAGGCGACCTTGGTGCAGACCACCGGCGCCACCGTCACGCCAAGGTGCAGCCGTAGCGCGGCGCAATCGAAGCGGGCGAAGTGGAACAGCTTAGTGGTCGCCGCATCGGTGAGCAACCGCTTCAGGTTCGGGCAATCGGCGCCGCGGCCACCGAGGCCGGGCGGGACGATCTGCACGAGATGCGCATGGCCGTCGCCGGCGGAAAGCTGCACCAGGCAGAGCCGGTCGCGGCGGGGATTGAGGCCCATCGTCTCGGTATCGACCGCGACGATCGGGCCGAGCGACAGGCCATCGGGCAGGTCGTGCCGGTGCAGCTGGATCACGGCGGGGTTCCTTGGGGGCGCGCCGCGCGAGAAGAGGATGGTTCGCACGAAGCCCGGAGAACGGTTCAGCCGAGCCGGTTCCGGCCGGAGCCCGGGACCGCGAGGAGCGCGGCGGCGGGAGATGGTGCCCAGGAAAGGACTCGAACCTTCACGACCTTGCGGTCACTGGCACCTGAAGCCAGCGCGTCTACCAATTCCACCACCTGGGCACAGGGTGCGGGTCCGACGAAGCAGTTTGTCCGTCGGGAGCGCTGAAATAGAGCGCAGGCCTGGGGCCGTCAAGCGTCCCGATGCGGGGATTTCATCGTCGCCGGGGCGGGGCGCCGGTTGGCGCCGCGGCGCGGCAGGCCATATCGTCCGCCGGCCTGAACGGGAGCCAGAGCATGCAGGGCAGCACGAACCGCAAGGTCGCCACCGTCTTCGGGGGAACCGGCTTCATCGGCCGCTACGTGGTGCAGCGGCTGGCGGCGCTGGACTACATCGTCCGCGTCGCCACCAGCCACCCGAGTGCCGGGCGCTTCCTGCAGACCCAGGGCGGAGTGGGCCAGATCGTCCCGCTGGCGGCCAGCCTGACGGATGCGGCGGCGGTCGCCCGGGCGGTGGCCGGCGCCGATCTGGTGGTGAACCTGGTCGGCATCCTGCATGAGCGGAAGCCGGGCGATTTCCAGCGGCTGCAGGCCGACGGCGCCGGCACGGTGGCGCAGGCCGCCGCCGCGGCCGGGGTGGGGCGGCTGGTGCAGGTCTCGGCGATCGGCGCCGATGCGGAAAGCCCCTCCGCCTATGGCCGCACCAAGGCCCTGGGGGAGGCCGCGGCGCGGGCGGCCTTCCCGGGCGCCACCATCCTGCGGCCCTCCATCGTCTTCGGGCCGGAGGACCAGTTCTTCAACCGCTTCGCCGGCATGGCAAGGCTGCTGCCCTTCATGCCGGTGGTGGCCGGCGCCACGCGGTTCCAGCCGGTCTATGTCGGCGACGTGGCCGAGGCGGTGGTGGCGGCGGCGACGCGCGACGATGCGGTCGGCCAGACCTACGAGCTGGGCGGGCCGCGGGTGATCAGCTTCCGCGACCTGCTGCGCTTCATCCTGGACACCACCGGCCACCGCCGGCCGATGGTGGCCATGCCGGACGGGCTGGTGCGGCTGCAGGCACGGCTTTCGGAATACCTGCCCAACCCGCCGCTGACCCGCGACCAGCTGCTGATGCTGCGGAAGGACAATGTGGTTACGCCGGGCGTGCCGGGTCTGGCGGCGCTGGGAATCGCGGCCAAGTCGGTGGAGGCGGTGGTGCCGGGCTACCTGGCGCGGTTCCGCCCGGGTGGTGGGCGCCGCCCGGCAGCGGCCGGGTAAAAGTCCATATCGGTCCTATATGCTGGCCGCGAGGTGATTGGCATGCCGCCAGCGGGAGCGAGAAGGCATTTATAGGACAGCGAGACTGTCATTAAGGCGAAAAAAGACTCGCATCCCGCCCGGAGCGGTCCTATTGCTGTGCACAACGCCCCCGCAGGCGGCCGGATGCGCGCGCCGGGGATCCCCGGCCGTCGCCGCTGCCGCCCTCGGGGCATGCACTCCAGCTATGCAAGGACCGCGCCATGGCCGAACGGATGCTGCAATTCGTGCGCCTCTCCCAGGCCCAGCCGGAGAAACGCAACGTCTCGGCGCGCAAATCCGACTTCGGCGAGATCTACCGGGAATTCGCCGCCGGCGAGGCCGCCGCGCAGTCGAGCCGCTGCAGCCAGTGCGGCGTGCCCTTCTGTTCGGTGCACTGCCCGCTGAACAACAACATCCCCGACTGGCTGAAGCTGACCGCGGAAGGCCGGCTGGAGGAGGCCTACGAGGTCTCCGCCGCCACCAACACCTTCCCCGAGATCTGCGGCCGCATCTGCCCGCAGGACCGGTTGTGCGAAGGCAACTGCGTCATCGAGAAGGGGTTCGAGAGCGTCACCATCGGCGCGGTCGAGAAGTACATCACCGACACCGCCTGGGAGATGGGCTGGGTCAAGCCGCCGATCCCGCGCGCCGAGTTGCCGTACAGCGTCGGCATCATCGGCGCCGGCCCGGGCGGTCTTGCGGCGGCCGAGAAGCTGCGCCTGCGCGGCTACCAGGTGCATGTCTACGACCGCTACGACCGCGTCGGCGGGCTGATGATCTACGGCATCCCCAACTTCAAGCTGGAGAAGGAGGTCGTGCTCCGCCGCTGGGAGCAGTATGCGGCGGCCGGCATCCACTTCCACCTGAACTGCGCCGTCGGCCAGGACGTCACGCTGGCCGGGCTGCGCGAGCGGCATGACGCGGTCTTCATCGCCACCGGCGTCTACAAGGCGCGCGACATCGACAGCGTCGGCAGCAGCCTCGGCGGCATCGTCCCGGCGCTCGACTACCTGACGGCGTCGAACCGCGACAATCTGGGCGATGCGGTGCCCGATTTTGCCTCCGGCGCGCTGAACGCGCAGGGCAAGCGGGTGGTGGTGGTCGGCGGCGGCGACACCGCGATGGATTGCGTCCGCACCGCGGTGCGCCAGGGCGCGGCCTCCGTCACCTGCCTCTACCGGCGGGACAAGGCGAACATGCCGGGCTCCATGCGGGAGGTGAAGAACGCCGAGGAGGAGGGCGTGGAGTTCGCCTGGCTCGCGGCGCCGGAAGCCTTTGTTGGAGCCGGCCAGGTCAGCGGCGTCCGCGCGGTGCGCATGCATCTCGGCCTGCCGGATGCGACCGGGCGGCAGCAGGTGGCGCCGATCCCCGGCAGCGCCTTCACCATCCCCTGCGACCTGGCGATCAAGGCGCTGGGCTTCGACCCGGAGGACCTGCCCACGGCCTTCGACGAACCCGCTTTGCCGGTGACGAAATGGGGCACGCTGCGGGTGCACCACCGCACCATGATGACGGCGCTGCCCGGCGTCTTCGCCGGCGGCGACATCGTCCGCGGCGCGTCGCTGGTGGTCTGGGCGATCCGCGACGGCCGCGACGTGGCCGAGCAGATCGATCTCTATGTGAAGGCAAAGGCCGGCAGTGCGCTGGCCGTGGCGGCGGAGTGAGCACCATGGAAAGCGAGAGCGGCGCGGCCTTCGTCGAAAGCTTCCTGGCCAACCAGGCCCGCCTCGAAGCGGCGGGAGTCGATACCATGGAACATGACGCCTGCGGCGTCGGCCTCGTCGCCTCGCTCGACGGCAAGGCTCACCGCCGCGTGGTGCAGGCCGGCATCGACGCGCTGAAGGCGGTGTGGCACCGCGGCGCCGTCGATGCCGATGGCAAGACCGGCGACGGCGCCGGTATCCATATCGAGATCCCGCAGGACTTCTTCGCCGAGGTCGTGCAGCGCGGCGGCGACCGGCTGCAGCCGGGCCGCATCGCGGTCGGCATGGTGTTCCTGCCGAAGACCGATCTCGGCGCGCAGGAACGCTGCCGGCAGATCGTCGAGACCGAGATCCTCGCCGCGGGCTACGCCATCTATTCCTGGCGCCAGGTGCCGATCAACACGGCCTGCATCGGCGAGAAGGCCAATGCTACGCGGCCGGAGATCGAGCAGATCCTGATCTTCGACCCGGAGCAGCGCGAGGAAGCGATCGCCGAGCGCGACCTGTATGTCATCCGGCGGCGGATCGAGAAGCAGGCGATCGCGGCGCAGATCTCCGAGCTCTACCTCTGCTCGCTGTCCAGCCGCTCGCTCATCTACAAGGGCATGTTCCTGGCGGAGAGCCTGACGGAATTCTACCCCGACCTGTTGGATGAGCGCTTCGTCTCCCGCTTCGCGGTCTACCACCAGCGCTACAGCACCAACACCTTCCCGACCTGGAAGCTGGCGCAGCCCTTCCGGATGCTTGCGCATAACGGCGAGATCAACACCGTCCACGGCAACGCCAACTGGATGAAGAGCCACGAGACGCGGCTGAGCCACGCGCTGCTCGACCCGTACCTGGACGACATCAAGCCGATCGTGCAGGCCGGCGGGTCGGATACCGCGACGCTCGACAACGTCTTCGAGCTGCTGGTCCGCGGCGGCCGCGATGCGCCGATGGCGAAGGCGATGCTGATCCCGGAAAGCCTCGGCAACAACGCGACGATGCCGCCGGCGCATCGTGACTTCTTCCTCTACTGCAACGGCGTGATGGAGCCCTGGGACGGTCCGGCGGCGATCTGCGCCACGGACGGGCGCTGGGTGGTGGCCGGGCTCGACCGCAACGGCCTCAGGCCGCTGCGCTACACCCAGACCGCGGACGGGCTGCTGATCGTCGGCTCCGAGACCGGCATGGTGAAGATCGCCGAGGAGGCGATCGTCGCCAAGGGCCGCGTCGGGCCCGGCCAGTGCATCGGCGTCGACCTCGATGCCGGCAGGCTCTACTCCGACGCTGCGCTGAAGGACATGATGTCGGCCCGCCGCCCCTACGGCCAGTGGACCGACCGCACCATCCGCATCGACGGCATCGTCAAGGCCGAACAGAACGAGCCGGTGACCTACACGGGCGAGGCGCTGCGCCGCCGCCAGCTCGCGGTCGGCTACACGCTGGAGGAGCTGGAGAGCATCCTGCACCCGATGGTGGAGGACAGCGCCGAGGCCATCGGCTCGATGGGCGACGACACGCCGATCGCGGTGCTGTCGGGCCAGTATCGCGGCCTGCACCACTATTTCCGGCAGACCTTCAGCCAGGTGACGAACCCGCCCATCGACAGTCTGCGCGAGACGCGGGTGATGACCTTGAAGACGCGCCTCGGCAACCTCGGGAACATCCTCGACGAGGACCCGACCCAGTGCGACATGCTGATGCTGGACAGCCCGGTGCTGTCCAACGCCGAATTCGCCGCCATGCGCGACTACATGGGGGCGACGGCCTGCGAGGTGGACTGCACCTTCGCCGCCGCCGAGGGCGCGACCGGGCTGCGCCGCGCCATGGACCGCATCCGGCGGGAGGCCGAGGAGGGCGTGCGCAGCGGCTGCGCCCATATCGTCCTGACTGAAGAGCACCAGGATGCCGAACGCGCGCCGATCCCGATGATCCTGGCGGTCGCCGGCGTGCATTCGCATCTGGTCAAGACCTCGCTGCGCACCTTCACCAGCCTGAACGTGCGCAGCGCGGAATGCGTCGATGTCCACTACTTCGCCGTGCTGATCGGCGCCGGCGCCACCACGGTGAACGCCTACCTGGCGCAGGAGAGCATCGCCGACCGCCACCGGCGCGGCCTGTTCGGCGACACCTCGCTGAAGGAGTGCGTCGCGCACTACAAGAAGGCGGTCGACAAGGGCCTGCTGAAGGTGATGTCGAAGATCGGCATCTCGGTCATCAGCAGCTACCGCGGGGGGATGAATTTCGAGGCGATCGGCCTGTCCCGCGCCCTCGTCGCCGAATTCCTGCCCGGCATCCCGTCGCGCATCTCCGGCATCGGCCTGCAGGGCATCGCCCGCCGGGTGCTGGCGCTGCACCGCACCGCCTGGGATGCGGATGTGGTGACGCTGCCGGTCGGTGGCCTGTACAAGCGCCGCCTGCGGGGCGAGAGCCACGCCTTCGATGGCGGGCTGATCCACACCCTGCAGCACGCGGTGGAGACCGACAGCTACACCACCTTCAAGCGCTATACCGACGCGGTGCGGAAGCAGCCGCCGGTGGCGCTGCGCGACCTGCTGGATTTCCGCACCGAGGGCCGCACCCCGATCGCCATCGAGGAGGTCGAGAGCATCACCGAGATCCGCAAGCGCCTGGTGGCGCCCGGCATCTCGCTCGGCGCGCTGAGCCCCGAGGCGCATGAGACGCTGTCGATCGCGATGAACCGCATCGGCGCCCGCAGCGATTCGGGCGAGGGCGGCGAGGACCCGGCCCGCGCCCGGCCGCGCGCCAATGGCGACAACGCCAACAGCGCCATCAAGCAGATCGCCTCCGGCCGGTTCGGCGTGACCGCCGAATACCTCAACGCCTGCCGCGAGATCGAGATCAAGGTCGCGCAGGGCGCCAAGCCGGGCGAGGGCGGGCAGCTGCCCGGCTTCAAGGTGACCGGGCTGATCGCCAAGCTGCGGCACTCGACGCCGGGCGTCACGCTGATCAGCCCGCCGCCGCACCACGACATCTATTCGATCGAGGACCTGGCGCAGCTCATCTACGACCTGAAGCAGATCAACCCGGATGCGACGGTCTGCGTGAAGCTGGTCTCGCGGTCGGGGATCGGCACCATCGCCGCCGGCGTCGCCAAGGCCAAGGCGGATGCGATCCTGGTCTCCGGCCACTCGGGCGGCACCGGCGCCTCCCCGCAATCCAGCATCAAGTATGCCGGCCTGCCGTGGGAGATGGGGCTGTCCGAGACACACCAGGTCTTGCAGCTCAATCGGCTGCGGCACCGGGTGAAGCTGCGCACCGATGGCGGCATCAAGACCGGCCGCGACGTGGTGATCGCCGCCATGCTCGGCGCCGAGGAGTTCGGCATCGGCACGGCCAGCCTGATCG